>CAZTYX010000062.1:0-8706 GCA_964617385.1 uncultured Flavobacteriaceae bacterium
CATAGAGTTTACCTGATTTCACTACAGCCGAACTGTACTTGCTTTCTGTTGCACTAGTCCTTTTCCGATTTCTCGAAACGACGGGCGTTACCCGCTATGCCGTCCTTTGGTGTCCGGACTTTCCTCTCTGTTTTCTATGAAACAGAGCGATAAGATGGCCTGCGGCACAAAGTTAGCCATTTGTTAATAATTAACAGGTTTTATCGGAAGAAGAAGAAGTCTCAAAAAGCCACGATTCCTATATTTGTAACACCATGCAAGCATTTACTGTATCCGCTTTAAAATATAGACCCACACGCTTTGACGAAGTGGTGGGGCAACAAGCCATTACACAAACGCTTCAAAATGCCATTGACACGCAGCAATTGGCGCAATCTCTTTTGTTTTGTGGGCCCCGTGGGGTAGGAAAAACTTCTTGTGCTCGAATTTTAGCTCAGCAAATCAATCGTCTTCAAAACGATCAGCAACCAGAAGATTTTGCTTTTAATGTTTTTGAATTGGACGCAGCCTCCAATAATTCTGTAGAGGACATCCGAAAAATCAATGAGCAGGTGCGTATTCCACCGCAAGTGGGCACCCATAAAGTTTACATTATTGATGAAGCCCATATGCTTTCTGCTGCGGCATTTAACGCCTTTTTAAAAACACTAGAAGAGCCCCCAAAGCACGTTATCTTTATTTTGGCTACCACAGAAAAAAACAAAATAATACCTACTATTCTATCCCGCTGTCAAGTCTATGATTTTAAGCGTATTAATGCATTAGACATTCAACAACAATTGGTTAAAATTGCACAAGAACAGCAATTGAAATTTGAAGAAGAAGCCCTTTTTTTAATCGCTCAAAAAGCTGAAGGTGGGCTGCGAGATGCCCTTTCGATTTTTGATCGTATGGTGAGTTTCACAAACGGCAACCTAAAGACCGATTTAGTTGCAGAAAATTTGAATGTGCTCGGCTTTGACTCCTATTTTTCATTTGTCAATCAATTCAATAAGCGCGAAATTCCCGAAATTTTAATTGAGTTTAATGCCTTGATGCAAAAGGGTTTTGATGGGTTGCAATTCCTCTTGGGTTTAGAAGTGCATTTACGAAATGTATTATTGGCAAAAGATAAAAAGACACATCTTCTGTTAGAACAAGGGCAACGCATTCAAGAAAAATATGCACAACAAGCCGAAATGCTTGAAACCTCATGGCTCCTTGATGCACTGTCTCTGTTAAACCAATTCGAAATCAACTATAAAAGCAGTCAAAATAAACATCTTCACGTTGAACTTTGCTTGATGCAGCTGGCCTCCCTCCACTTTGATGGAGAAAAAAAAAAGGGTACATAATTCCTGACAGCTTTTACAAAAGTAAAAAAGAAAAGCCTTATCCATTAAAAGAAAAGGTTGCTGTTGTTGCAGCGGAAGAACCCATAAAATCAGATCCGCAAGAGCCCATTATAACAGCTGAACCTCAAAAAAGCGAAGCTAAGGAAGAAGATGTTCCGAAAGAAATAGAGGATAAAGACATTTCCGTAGCAGTTGAAACCCAAAAAGATATAGATGATAATGCGGATACTACCATAGAAAAAAAGCCACAAAAAGAAACGCAAAAAGCTGTATCAGGATTTTCTATTTCAAGTATTCAACTCAAAAGGACGGCAAAACTTCAAGAAACCGAAGAAAATGAGGAAAAAAATCTGCCTGAGACACCCTTTACGGAAGTTGAGCTCCAGCAACAATGGCAGCAATTTATGGAGGACAAATTAGCAGCGGGAGCACATAATCTTGCTTCCATTTTGGCGCTTAAAAAACCTACTCTAGGTAATGGTTTTGAAATTTCATATCAGGTAGCCAACAGCCTTAATGAAGTGGAATTAAAACAAGCCATGCCCGAAATTTTGGGCTATCTCAAAACCCAACTTAATAATCACAACTTGACTGTTAAACTATCGGTGAGCGAACACATTAGAGAAGAAACAGTATATAGCCCTGAGGAGAAATACAATTATTTAGTAAAATTAAATCCCGAGTTAAAACACCTCAAAGACATTTTTGATCTCGACCTCTAATTTAAACGTAATGCCATGCTTGGATTAAAACTCCCCACAGACCCTCGCTGGGTGAATATTGTTGAAAAAAATATTTCTGAAATTTTAACCGATCATGCCTACTGTGAACAGAAAGCTGCCAGTACGGCTCTGTCATTAATTATTTCATTTCCAGAAAAAGAAGATTTAGTGTCTGCCATGATCGATTTGGCGCAAGAAGAAATGAGCCATTTTAAAATGGTGTATGAACTTATTCAAGAACGAGGATTACAACTTGGAAAAGAACGTACAGATTATTATGTGCGTGATTTGCTCACTTTTTTTCCCAAGGGTGGCTCGCGAGAAACGCATTTAGTGCACCGATTGCTCTATGCCGGTTTAATCGAAGCTCGAAGTTGCGAACGTTTTCGGTTGCTTTCTGAAAATTTAAACGACCCTAAATTACGTGCGTTTTACAAAAAATTAATGATTAGTGAGGCGCATCATTATACCCTATTTCTTACACTGGCAAAGAGCTATGCTCCTAAAGAAGTAGTGGAACAAAAATGGCAGGATCTTTTAGTATTTGAGGGGCAATTGATGCAGGAGTTAGGTAAAAAAGAAAACATCCACGGCTAAACCGTTTCGTTTTGTTCCCGTTCAATTTCTTTAATCATTCCATCAGATAAGCCCACTTTAGGAACATAAATTACTTTTGCTTTACTCCATCGCAATGCTCTTATGTAAATTTCCATAGCGGGAAGAATCACATCTGAACGATCGGGGTTTAAACCCAATGACACGATGCGCTCCTCATAGGTGAGCGCAGATATTTTTTTATAAAGGGCGCTCATCATTAAATAGGTTATGGGGCGACCTTCTTTGATGCCCGCCATTTTGTGCAGTTTGTTGATGTTTCCCCCTGTACCTAGTAAATAAACTTTGCTGACATTGGATAAATTGGTTTGAATCCATTCCTCAATGGTTTGCCATACTTTTGCACTCACCTGTTCATTCAATAGCCGAACAGTTCCAATTTTAAACGATTTGGAACACACCCGCTCGCCTTTTCGGATCACACTAAACTCGGTGCTACCCCCGCCCACATCGATGTATAAAAAGGTCTTTTCGATAGATACTTGGTCAAATATATTGGTGTTAGAAATTATGGTTGCTTCTTTAGCTCCATCAATCAACTCTACTGATATACCACTGTCGACCGCAATTTTTTTAACAACAGCTTGTCCATTATTGGCCTCTCGTAAGGCAGAAGTAGCATAGGCTAAATAGTGCTTCACACCGTGCACTTCCATCAACAATTTAAACCCTTGCATAGAATGCACTAATCGATCAATGTTTGTTTCTGATATTTCACCGGATGTAAAAGAATCTTCTCCTAAACGAATGGGCACCCGAACCAAGGAATTTTTCCTAAAATGAGTATTCCCATTTTCTTTGATTACGTTGGCTATTAGCATTCGAACAGCATTGGAACCAATATCTATGGCGGCATATTTATCTATTTTCATGCGGTTGAAGAACGCTTTTTATAGTATTCATAGATAGACCATTGCGATCGGTTTTTAGTGTCTTTATTTTCGATAAATTGATTGGCATTGGGTCCATTAACATATCTTGCCTTTACGTTGTCTGTCCAGCAAAGCGTAAAAACATCTTGAATTTGTTGTTGCAAATCGGTGTCATATATAGGTGAAGCCACTTCTACCCTATTTTCGATATTACGAGTCATAAAATCAGCGGAAGAAATAAAATATTTGGGTGTGCCCCCATGCTCAAAAATATAGACTCTCGGGTGTTCCAAAAACTTATCGACCACGCTTATCACTTCAATATTTTCACTCAATCCCGGCACACCTGGAATCAAACAACAAATACCTCGAACAATCATTTTAATAGGCACTCCAGCAACGCTGGCCTCATACAGCTTATCAATCAATTTGAAATTGGTGATGGCGTTCATTTTTAACTGAATACCACTGGACAATCCCATCGCATGATTTTTAATTTCTTGATCAATCAAACGCTCAAGGGCATTAGCACTGTAGTGTGGAGAAACAATAAGGTGTTTATATTTCTTTAATTTATAAGGCACTTCCAAAAAATTAAACACCTTACTTACCTCCTTGAGTATTTTTTTATTTGCGGTAAACAAAGTATAATCGGTATATACCTTTGCGGTGTCTTCGTTTAAATTTCCGGTGCTAATAAAACCATATCGTTTTATTTTTTTATCCACTTGCTTTTCAATCACCCCAATTTTTGAGTGCACTTTTAAACCTTGAATACCAAAAATCAACTTTACGCCAGCCGCCTCCAACTGTTCCGCATAAGTAATGTTATTGGCCTCATCAAAGCGGGCTTGCAATTCAATTTGAACCAACACTTTTTTTCCGTTGTTTGCTGCATTAATTAAAGAGCTTACCACATTTGAAATTTGTGACAATCGGTAGATCGTTATTTTAATGGAAGTTACTTCTGGATCCAACGCCGCTTCCCTTAGAAATTTAATTAAATAGGAAAAACTGTGAAACGGGGTGTAGAGCAAAAAATCTTTTTCATCCAATGCTTTCAAAATACTCTTTTCTAACGAAAGCCCAGGAATGGAAAGAGGTTCAATGGATTGATATTGTAAATCGGAACGTTCCAAATGGGGGAACTTCATAAAATCACGACGGTGGTGATAGCGCCCTCCTGGAATTAAACTATCAGATGAGTCAATTTCTAATTTGTTTTCTAACAACTCCAACATTTCTGGGGCAATGGCACTGTCATAAACCAACCGCACTGGTTCTGCTAAAATACGATCGCGCACACTTTCAATAATCTTATCAACATAACTTTTTGACACATCACCTTCCATGTCCAATTCGGCATCGCGTGTCACTTTAATCATATGTGCCTGAATGGATTGATAGTCAAAAAAGTTAAAAATGAGGTGAAAATGAAAGCGGATCACGTCATCCAAAAACATCACATATTGCTTATTGTTAATTTTAGGCAACACCACAAATCGATCCAATTCTGTTGGAATTTCTATCAAGGCATATTGTGGTGGTATTTTTCCCTTTAGCACCAATTTAATTACTAAAAAAGCGGTGTGATTTCTAAGATCTTGAGCTTCATCTTCCTTAAGAATAATGGTCATCAGTGCGGGGCTCACTTTAGTGATGAAATATTCCTTTAAAAAGGCTTTGTGTTCGGGCAACACCTCTTTTTCATTTATAAAATAAATTTTTTCTGCAACTAACGATTTCTCAATTTCATCTAAAATTTTATTGCTTTCTTGTTGTTGCGCAATTACTTTTTGAGTGATTTCTTTCATCAATTCGGAAGCGTTATAGCCACCAAAAACTTTTTTTCCAGTTTTGTCCGATTGATCTATGCGTTTCACCGTGGCATAGCGCACTTGAAAAAATTCGTCAAGGTTGTTTGAAAAAATACCAATAAACCGCAACCGTTCCAACAAGGGCACACGCTGATCTGCAGCTTCTTGCAATACCCTGGCGTTAAAATCCAGCCAACTTAATTCTCTATTAATATATCGATTCATTGTGTCTAAAGTAATTCTTTAGGATTTCCAATTACAGTTTTTCCCCTGTTATCTTGGGGAGTTTTCCATGTGATATGAGCCCAAGCGGCAGTGGGCAATTGCATTAAAGAACAATCGCCTAATTGATTAACAACATGCGTAAATGCAGGATTATGCCCCACCAAAACAATTTTTTGTTCTTCAAAATTTAGCCCATCAATAAAAGAGAGTACATTTTCTGCATCAAAGGTATAAAGGGCCTGTTCTACTTGTAATAAATGCAGTGGGATTTTGGCATTGCGCATCATTAAAACAGCCGTGTGCAGCGCTCTGTTGGCAGGGCTAGAATATACTTTGTCTACCCCTTCAAAAAGAGGTAGTGCTTTTTGTGTCATGGCCACAACACGCTCCACACCTTTGGGCAAAAGAGGTCTGTCGATATCAGAAACTGAAGTTTCCCAAGACGATTTTGCATGACGCAACACTATTAATTCTCTCATTTTTAAGGAGCTAAACGTTCAAATTGCCATTGGGCATCAGCTTGAAAAAAGCGTATTCGATCATGCAAACGATTGGCTCTGCCTTGCCAAAATTCTATTGTTTTTGGCACCACCAAATAACCACCCCAATGGTCGGGCTTTGGTATGATTTTTCCTTCATATTTTGTTTCCAGTTCTTGTAGAGAAGCATCTAAAACACCCCTGTTTTTAATCACATCGCTTTGGGGCGAAACCCAAGCACCCAACTGGCTGCCCCTGGGGCGGCTGTGGAAATAGGCCGTTGATTCTTCTTCGGTTAGCTTTTGCGCTTCACCCAAAACATGAACTTGCCGTTGTTGAGAGGGCCAAAAAAAACTCAACCCCACTTTTGGATAGGCAGCTATAGCATTTCCTTTTGCACTTTTATAGTTACTATAAAACTCAAAACCGTTAGACGAATAGGCCTTTAATAACAAAATACGCCCTTTAGGAAAACCATTTGTTTCAAGTGTGGTCACCGTCATCGCATTAGCCTCCTCTATGGTAGGGTCTTTTTCAGCCTGTTGAAACCATTGGTCAAACAAAGCAAAAGGGTCTCTGCCAAGCTGTGATTCTTCCAATACTTGCTTCTCGTATGATTGCCGTAAATGCCCTAAGTCTTTTTTCATGTTTGTTATGCTAAGGTACAACCCCTACCGATTAAATTGAAATTCTTTTAAGATCTTCCGCCAATACTATGGGTTCAAATACAGTTTTTCCTTCTTCCAAAAAGACTTCTTTGTCTTTATATCGACTTGAATAATGCCCAATCATTAATTTTTTCACACCCGCTTTTTGTGCAATGGTGGCCGCTTGCTTAACAGTGCTATGCTTTGTTTTTTCTGCTAAATCGGCATGATCATCTAAAAAAGTGGCTTCGTGATATAATAAATCAACACCATTAATTTGTGAAATGATTTGCTCAAAATACCCCGTATCACTACAAAAAGCATAGCGCTTTATTGGTTGTGGTGCCTGAGTTAGTTGTTCATTTCTTATTTTTTCCCCAGAAGCCAACACTAAATCAACTCCCAATTGTAATTGCTGATACTGCTCTGGAGTCAAATCCAATGCAGCGGTAGCCAATTTGTCTATTTTTCGCAAACCGAGCTGGGTTTCAAAGAGAAAACCGTTGGTATAAATACGATGGTCTAATGGTATGGTAGATACTTTAACCACCTTGTCCTCGAGTAATAATTGGGGCTGTACGGCTTCCAAAGCAGTAAAATGAAGCGGATAATCTGTCCAAGAATGCGCCAACTTCAACTGTAAAGTGATAACTTCTTTTATTCCTTTGGGGCCATATATGTGAAGGGGCGCTGTTCTGCCCAAGAGCCGAAATGTGCTAATAAGCCCTACCAAACCATAAAAATGATCGCCGTGTAAATGAGAAATAAAAATATGTTTAATACGTGAAAATTTCACCTTGGCTTTGCGTAATTGCATTTGGGTTCCTTCTCCACAATCGATTAAAAAAAGATGGCCTCCCACTTCTAAAAGTTGTGCGGTGGTTTGCTTATTTTCTCTGGGCGTTGCAGAATGGCATCCTAAAATGGTGAGTTCCATAGTGTTTATTAAAAACCTAAATCACGTTGCATTTGCTCAAATTGAACATAATCTAAAGCCTCTTGAAAGGTAGGAACCCTATGCCATTCGGCGGGCATAGAAAAAGAAGATGTGGCATCCAAAATCCACACCAACAAACGATTTTGTTGTTGTTGATAATTAACCAAGGAAGTCATATCGGCCAAAGACCAAAGAGGCGCTGTGGGCATGGCAATAATGAGATCTGCCGCAGCTTTTGTTTGTAGGGCTTCTAAAAGCACAACGGGGTTTTTGGGCAGGTTCTTTTCGGAGACGCTGTATATGTTATTTTCATGCGCTTCAATCACGTGCTAGACATATTTAATTTATTGGCTAACAGATAAATAACAGCCATTCGCACAGCCACTCCGTTTTCTACTTGATCAAGAATTATGGCCTGGTCAGAATCGGCCACCTCGCTTGTCATTTCTACCCCACGGTTCACTGGTCCAGGATGCAATATCACAATTTCTTTATGAAGTTGAGCTAAAACCTTAAGTGTCAATCCAAAATGCTGACTATATTCTCTTTTGGTTGGAAAATAATTAAGATCCATCCGTTCGTTTTGGACACGCAACATATTAACAGCATCACACCATTTGAGTGTGCTCACTAAATCGGTTGAAACCGAAACATCTAATGCTTCAATTGGTTTGGGCAACAACGATTTTGGGGCGCAAAGTTGTACTTCCGCACCCAGCATTCGTAGGGCATAAATATTGGAAAGTGCCACCCGAGAATGTAATATATCACCCACAATAGCAATACGTTTTCCTTTTAAATTTCCTAAACGCTCTTGTAGAGAATAACAATCTAACAAGGCTTGTGTGGGGTGTTCGTGGGTGCCATCTCCAGCATTTATGATACAAGAATTGACGTGTTCAGAAAGAAAGTGAGCCGCACCCGGTGCAGGGTGGCGCATTACAATCATATCCACCTTCATGGCTAAAATATTATTTACCGTGTCTATCAACGTCTCTCCTTTTTTTAGAGAAGATTGACCAGCAGAAAAATTCAAAATATCGGCACTCAATCTTTTT
>CAZTYX010000063.1:0-8680 GCA_964617385.1 uncultured Flavobacteriaceae bacterium
GCGGCAATGGAGTGGAAAAGGGGTGTCGGCATAAGAATTGCTATCTTTGCTCGTAAAATTAACTAAAAATCTGTCATTCCCAATGTATGAAGGCGTATTAAAAAAGATGCTTGTTGAAGGAACAACGCCCATTCAATATTATCTCAAAATGACCCCCGGATTTATACATTTAAATCAATGTTTAAATGCCGTTTTAACATGGGAATTACTTGGTACAGAATGTTTGAATTGCGGCTCTGATGGCCCCATATTTAGACAGGGTTTTTGCCGAAATTGTTTTTTTGAAAGCCCAGCAGCAGGCGCATGGATTATGCGACCGGAGTTGAGTAAAGCCCATTTGGAAGAAGCCGATCGTGACTTGTCTTATGAAAAAGAAATGCAGCTACAACCTCATGTAGTATATTTGGCAATGAGCAGTCATCTAAAAGTGGGTGTAACCCGTAAACGTCAATTGCCCACCCGTTGGATTGACCAAGGGGCACAGCAAGCTGTGGCGCTTTTGGAAGTGCCCAATCGTTATTTGGCTGGGGTGGCTGAGGTGGCGCTAAAAGCTATTTTTTCTGACAAAACCAATTGGCGACAAATGGTTCAAAATCAATCAACCCCCATACAATGGCCTGAAGAAATTGACCGTGCCATAGCCCATTTGCCAAATGACTTAAAACCTTATATCATTAGGCCCCAAACTACTCCCACCATTTTTAATTATCCGGTGTCTCAATATCCTCTAAAACCAGTTTCATTAAACTTGTCCAAAACCCCTAATTACAGTGGTAAATTGGTGGGTATTAAAGGACAATATTTACTTTTTGAAGATCAAACCGTGTTTAATGTACGTTCCAATGAAGGCATGGTGGTTCGGCTAAGCGTGCAGTCAAAAAATTAGCGGTGCTTTTTTTGAGAGTGTTCCAGTTTTGTGTGAAGAACTTTTAATTCATCGGGGCGAAGGGGTCTATATTTTCCTACCGATAGGTCAAGATGAATATTCATAATACGTGTTCGTCTGAGTTTTACAACACGATACCCCAAATATTCACACATTCTTCTAATTTGTCTATTCAGGCCCTGTGTTAAAACAATTCGAAATTGTTTTTTGTGAATTTGTTCCACCTCGCAGTGCCGTGTAATCGTGTCTAAAATGGGAATCCCACCCGCCATTTTTGCTACAAATTCAGCCGTAACCGGTTTGTTTACTGTCACGATATATTCTTTTTCGTGCGCATTACGGGCTCTGAGAATTTTATTTACAATATCACCATCATTGGTAAGCAATATGAGCCCTTCACTCATTTTGTCTAATCGACCAATAGGGAAAATTCGTTGAGGATAATTAATAAAATCGATAATGTTGTCTTTTTCTACACGTGTGTCTGTAGTGCACACAATGCCCACGGGTTTGTGAAACGCCAAGTAGATTTTTTTTTGGTTGGGTTTTTGTTGCAAGACTTCTCCGTCAACGGTAACATGATCTTGGGGGCCCACCTGTTGTCCCATGGTGGCAAAAGAGCCATTAATCAAAATGCGTTGTTGTTCAATGAGGGTGTCTGCTTCTCTTCGAGAACAATAGCCCGATTGACTTAAAAACTTATTAATTCTAACCTTTTCTTCTGACATTATTACACGTTGATTTCTTCATTGATTTGCAGTTGAAATCGTTTTCTAAACCAAGCTACAAGCAAATAGAGCAGTGGTGTGTCAAGCATGGCTACCAATACTTTAAATATAAAGCCAGAAAGCACGAGCCCCCAAAACAAATTCCAAGGTAAAATCTTAAATACACTCAACAGTCCCACCACCAAAAAGGTATCCAAAAACTGAGAAGTAAAAGTCGAAAAATTGTTGCGCAGCCAAAGCATCCTTCCTTTAGTGAGCTGTTTCCAAAAGTGATATATTTTAATATCAATAAATTGAGCGGCTAAATAGGATAACATAGAAGCCAAAACGGCTAAGGGGGATAATGAAAATACTTTTTTAAAGGTTGGATCATCAATGGGTGAGTTTTCGAGGGCTGGCATAGCATCTGCCATCAGCAAAATAGCCATAGAAAAAAAGGAAGCAAAAATACCAGACACCACCACCTGATTGGCTTTTTTCTTGCCATAAATTTCAGAAATTAAATCGGTGATGAGGAAGGTGATGGGGTAGGGAAGGATGCCTACAGACAATTCAAATAAACGGCTGCCAAAGAGTGTGTTTTGAAAGGGATACCAATAAAAGAACTTTTGAAAGATCAAATTGGAAACCACCAATGAGGTGATAAAAAGCGCGGCTAAATACAAATAAATGTGTTGGGCTAATTTCCGATCCTTTTCTAGCATTTACTCAATTTTTAGTGAATAAGGTAGGGCTGTTTTTAAAGGATAAGGAAGCGGGGTATTTGGGATTGTGTTTATCGTGTTTTGCAGGCCTAGAAAGGTTGAAATTTTTGAGAAAAGTTTATTTTCAGCCATGGGAATCATCTTGTTTAGAAGGCTCTCTATGTCGTCATCCCATTTGGGATAGGCAATTCTATTATATTTTTCTATGTTGGCCAAGGCTGCAGCTTCTTCTAGGGCTTCTTCTAAACCGCCAAATTCATCAATCAAACCATTGTTTAGCGCTTCTTTGCCTGTCCAGACCCTGCCTTGTGCTATGCGCTCCACTTCTTCTTCTGTAAGCGATCGGCCTTGTGCCACCCGTTGCTTGAAAGTGGTGTAGGTTTTTCGAATATTTTTAATTAAAAAAGCTTTAAAAGGCTCTGAAAGAGGTTCAAAAATGCTGTAGCCAAGCGCATTCTTATGGGTTTGCACTTGGGCGGCATTGATGCCCATATTTTCACTTAATTCCTTAATATTGGGCAGTGTTGCAAATACCCCTATGGAGCCGGTAATCGTGAGTGGGTCTGCAAAAATTTTGTGTGCTGGAGCTGCTAGGTAATAGCCCCCAGAGGCAGCCACATTTCCCATAGAAACCACCAAGGGTTTTTTGGTTTTGGCCCGTGCCAAAGCCTCCCAAATAATTTCTGAGGTAAGGGCATCGCCGCCGGGTGAATTTATACGAAGCACAATGGCTTTCACCCAATCGTCTTCGGCAGCATCTTCAATGGCCTCCACAAATTTGCCTTGAGCGATTATATTAGCACTACCTTCTCCATAGAGAATGTTGCCATTGGCATATATCACTGCAATTCGGTCTTTTATGCTGCTATCATAGGCCGCTTTTGTGCGTGCCATTTTTTGCGGTTGCACCCATTGAATTTCATCTTCTGGTGCAATGCTGAGTTGTTGTTTTATTTTTTGATTGACCTCATTTTCATAAAAAATACCATCGATCAATTTGTTGTTTAGTGCCTCTTCAGGGAGGGATGCACTTAAGTTTTCTGCCAAATGGTCTAAGGTTTGCTGGCTAAGGTTTCTGGAGCGGGCCATGGCTTGTCTAAGGGTGCTCCAAAGGGAATGCAATAAGGATTGTAATTGTCTTTTGTTTTCGGGTGATATATCGTCTTCTAAAAAGGGTTCTACAGCGCTTTTGTAGGCCCCTTCACGCACCACTTCCATTCGAACCCCATATTGATCTTGAAACGATTTGTAATAGAGCACCTCAGAAGCTAAGCCCTTAAACTCTATGTTTCCCATGGGATTTAGAAAAACCGAATCGGCTACAGAAGCGAGGAAATAGCTTTTTTGAGTAAAAAAATCACCATACGCATAAATGAATTTTCCTGAGGCTTTAAATTTTTCTAATGCTTTACGAACGGCATGGGTTTGTGCCCATCCAGCGGAGACAAATTCGGCCCGCAATTGAATGCCTGCTATATTTTCATTGGTAGCAGCTAAGTCAATGCTCCGGAGCAATTGGGGCAGACCCAAGACTTCATCAGTTAGCCCAAGAGCCTCTTGAATGGGATCCCATTGAGGATCTCTTTCGGTGAGGAGCGTATTTAGGTCAAGCGCTAAAACGCTTTTAGGACCAATTTGTGTGCTTTCTGTTTCACCTGAAATTACTGCGCTGGCAGTAGAAACAAGTATTAAAATAAATGCGAAAAGAAGGCCTAGGGCCGAAAAGGTGCCCAGCAGTGCAGCAAAATAAGATTTAAGGAAATTCATTATAAGGTGTTTAGGGTACAAATATAGGCTTTTGTAGTTTTGTAAATCGCAAGAAAAACAAATGAAGCATACAGCCTACCTTTCCTTAGGGAGCAATCAAGGCAACCGTTTAGCGTTTATGCAACAAGCGCTAATGGGGTTGGAACAAATGCCACTCATACTAAAGGCACAATCTCATATTTTTGAAACCCCGGCCTGGGGGTTTGAAGGCCCCTCTTTCCTAAACGCTTGTGTGGTGGTAGAAACCAATTTAACTCCAAAAGAATTATTAGCACAAATGTTGCGTTTGGAAGAACAATTGGGGCGTTATAGAACGGCGTCTGTGGGCTATGATTCTCGCACTATCGATTTGGATTTATTAGGATACGAAAATGAAGTTATCCAAGAAGAAGGCCTCACATTGCCACACCCTCTATTGCATAAACGTGAATTTGTTTTACGCCCTTTGGCCGAAATTGCCCCCACTTGGAACCATCCGGTTTTGTCTCAAACCCCTCAAATGCTATTAACGCAAGTGGATAAACAAGACGCAATTCAACTTCCTTTTTCAGATTGGCTTCCTCCCATTTTTAAAGCATTTCCATTTATAGCCATTGAAGGAAATATTGGCAGTGGCAAGACCACTCTGATGCACCAAATAGCGACTGCGTTTGGTGTCACCCCCTTTTTAGAAAATTTTTCTACCAATCCGCATTTGGCCCCTTTTTACAAAAATCCCCAAGCTCATGCCAAAGCGGCAGAAACCTTTTTTTTGGAAGCGCGACAAAAGGCCATAAAAACGTTTTGGAATAATCAAAAAAAACCTGCCGTGGTGGCCGATTTCAGTATTTATAAATCGCTCGTTTTTGCAAAGCAAAATTTAACACCCACCGACTTTGAGGTTTATTTAAAACAATATAAAACCCACTTGGAGGGGATGGAGACTCCACAACTGATCCTATATTTGGATGCCTCTTCTGCTTTTTGTTTTCAGAGAATTAAAGAACGCGCCAGAAGCTTTGAACAAAATATTACAATGGATTATCTTCAAAATATCAGCGCAGGCTACACTTCCTTTTTTGCAGCGCATTCAGAAATAAAGGTGTTAAAAATAAATGTTGAAAACCGGGATTTTAGAAACGATCCACAGCATTTTCAATGGCTGCTTCGGCGTATTATTGCAGCTTCCATTTCGAAATAAAATCCCACAGCACCACCCCTGTGGCCACACTAATGTTAAGCGAATGTTTGGTGCCCCATTGTGGAATTTCGAGGGCGTTTTGGGCGATATCTAATAAGTGCTGCTGCACCCCTTGCACTTCATTGCCTAAAATAAAACCGTATTTTTTTTCAGCCTCGGGTTGAAAAGATTCAAGCGATTGAGCACCTTCTGCCTGTTCAATAGCATAAAGCAACACCCCCTCTTTTTGGAGTTGATAAAGGAGGTCTTCTGCCTTAGGCACATATTCCCATTCCACACTTTCTGTGGCACCCAATGCTGTTTTGTGCATGTCTTTATGTGGCGGTTGTGCCGTGATGCCACAGAGGTAAATTTTTTCAATGCAAAAGGCATCTGCGGTCCTAAAAACAGAACCGATATTATTCAATGATCGAATATTGTCTAGAATGAGCACAAGTGGCGTTTTTTCTGCTTTTTTAAAAGCATCTATACTCACTCGGTTGAGTTCTTCGTTTTTTAATTTTCGCATCTTAGGGAAACCTCCTTTATGGGAGCGAAAATTAAAAAAAATATGTTGAAACCAAACTTTAAAAAACTGTTTAAAGGGTGGGGAGAACTTTTGATATTGTAGTATTTAGATTCTTAAATTAATAATTACATTCGTAAAAATCTTGCACTTTGGCTAAAGCGACCAAAGAGACCCCTTTAATGAAGCAATACAACCAGATCAAGGCAAAATATCCAGATGCCTTATTGTTGTTTCGTGTGGGAGATTTTTACGAAACCTTTGGCGCCGATGCGGTTCGAGCTTCAGAAATATTAGGTATTATTTTGACCAAGCGGGGAGCGGGGAGCACCTCAGAAACAGAATTGGCGGGATTTCCGCATCATTCGTTAAACACCTATTTACCCAAATTGGTTCGGGCAGGTTGCCGGGTGGCTATTTGCGATCAGTTGGAAGATCCCAAAATGGCCAAAAAGATTGTGAAAAGAGGCGTAACAGAATTGGTGACCCCTGGAGTGGCTCTCAACGATGATGTTTTAGAACAAAAAAAACATAATTATTTGGGCGCTCTTTTTCTAAATAAAGACACTTATGGACTTGCTTTTTTGGATATCTCAACGGGTGATTTTTTGGTGGCCGAAGCCAATCCCTCTCAAGCGGCACTCCTTTTAGAACATTTTTCACCCAAAGAATTGTTGGTTGCTAAGCCTCAAAAAAAACAAGTTCTCTCCCATTTTAGCATGTCTTCTCATTGTTTTTTTATGGATGATTGGGCGTTTGAAGAATCTTCTTCCAGGGCTAAACTATTAGATCATTTTGAGGTGCATAGTTTAGCGGGTTTTGGATTGATCCAATATACAGTTGGGGTGGCTGCAGCGGGTGCTGTTTTACATTATTTGTCCGACACCCATCATCATAAACTACAACACATCACACGTTTATTGCCCATACAGCAAAATGCCTATGTGGGTTTAGATCCTTTTACGGTTCGCAATTTGGAATTGTTCCAATCCACACAGCCTGGGGGGGTGCCCTTGTTGGAGGTGATTGATCATACTCAAACGGCAATGGGTGGGCGTATGCTTCGTCATTGGTTGGCTTTTCCTTTGTTAGATATAGAAGCCATTCAACAACGGCATAGCGTTATTGCAGCTTTTTTAGATTCGCGAGAGGTGCATGAGACACTGCAAAACATGTTAAAGCAAACGGTGGACTTGGAGCGAATCATGGCGAAAATAGCAACTGAAAAAATTAGTCCCAGAGCTTTGGTGCAATTGCAACACAGTCTATCAATTTTAAAACCTTTAGGCCCCCTTTTGGAGGCGGTTGAATGCAAAGCCCTTCAGCATCTATCCAAAAAATGGCAAGACCCTCAAGAGTGGATCGACATGTTGCATCAACAATTGGATCCAGAGGCGCCTGTGCTGGTTTCAAAGGGGCAGGTAATTGCCTCTGGCTTTTCGAATGAATTGGACGCCTTACGGGGGTTAAAAAATGACACACAACAACATTTGGATGCACTTTTGGAGCGGGAAAGTGAACGCACTCAAATACCCTCTTTAAAAATAGCCTTTAACAATGTGTTTGGTTATTATATTGAAGTGCGCAACACCCACAAAGATAAAGTGCCTCCTGAATGGATTCGTAAGCAAACCTTAGTGAATGCGGAGCGCTACATTACAGAGGAGTTAAAAGCCTTTGAAACAAAAATTCTTTCTGCCGACGAACAAATTCAGCAGCTAGAGCAACAATTGTTTGAGGCCTTAGTGCAACATCTTCAAAAGGAGTTGTCCTTTTTAAAAGAAAATGCACAGGTGGTGGCTCAATTGGATGTGTTGAGTGGTTTTGCACAATTGGCAAAAAAACAACACTATTGTGCTCCAGAAATGAATGGAGGGAGTGCCATAGAAATTAAGGGAGGGCGGCACCCTGTTATAGAATTTCACATGCCCCCTGGTAGTCCCTATATTGCCAACGATTTAGATTTGAATCGAGACGCCCAACAACTGGTAATGATTACGGGCCCCAACATGTCGGGCAAGTCGGCCTTGCTTCGGCAAACAGCGTTGATTTCTCTTTTGGCTCAAATTGGGAGTTATGTGCCAGCCACTACCGCACAGCTGGGGGTGGTGGATAAAATTTTTACTCGTGTGGGTGCCAGCGATAACATTTCCATGGGGGCTTCTACATTTATGGTGGAGATGAATGAAACCGCCTCTATCTTGAATAATATAACGGCGAATAGCTTGGTATTATTGGATGAAATTGGGCGGGGAACGAGCACCTATGATGGGATTTCAATTGCATGGGCCATTGCTGAATATTTGCACGAGCACCCTTATCGACCCAAGGTGTTGTTTGCCACTCATTATCATGAATTAAATGCTATGGCCAGTAATTTTGAGCGCATCAAAAACTACAATGTTTCTGTGAAAGAATTAAAGGATAAAGTGTTGTTTTTACGAAAACTAGTGCCTGGCGGAAGTGCCCATAGTTTTGGGATTCATGTAGCAAAGATGGCAGGGATGCCGCAACATGTATTGCAAACGGCTGCCCAAAAATTAAAGCTGTTGGAAGATCAACGCAGTGGCACGTCAAATGAAATGCAAAAAGGAGGAGCAGAAGCAATGCAACTGCAGTTTTTTAATTTAGACGATCCTCTTTTAGAAGCTTTACGAGAAGAAATCACCCAATTGGATATTGATACATTAACCCCTGTTGAAGCGCTTTTACAACTCAATGCCATCAAGCGAAAATTGCAACAAAAAGGTTAAAATTTTTATAGGAATAAGTATTGCACCAATACGTAATTTATGTTTACATTTGCAATCCTAAGTTCATAAACATAGCACATGCTTGACGCCTTTTTTGCCTGAGGCGATTGTGGTCATGCAAGTGAAGTTAAAATGCGAAAGTAGCTCAGGGGTAGAG
>CAZTYX010000064.1:0-8609 GCA_964617385.1 uncultured Flavobacteriaceae bacterium
AATATGGGTACTTTATTAATGCTGAGGAGTTCTTCAAGACCTGCAGCATTTACGGTTTTAATGTCTCCCACAAAACCATAATCAATTGGATTGGGAGGTCTTTTATAAGATGAAATAATGTTGCCATCGGCACCACTTAATCCTATCGCATCGCATTGGAGGGCCTGCAATTGAGCAACTAAATTTTTATTGATTAAGCCCCCATAAACCATAGTGATTATCTCTAAATTGGCAGCATCTGTAATTCTTCGGCCTTCGTGCATTTGTACTTGAAGATTCATTTTTTGGGCCATGGCTGTGGCGGTTTTACCACCTCCATGAACCAAAATTTTAAATCCCTCCAAGGCAGCAAAAGCATCCAAAAAAGGGTTCAATGCCTTTGGATCGTCAATGAGGTTCCCCCCAATTTTTATAACGTTCACTTTATTCATGGTCCAATAAAAGTTTTAAAACGGTTTGGGCCGCATATACTCGATTCAAGGCTTGTTGAATGGTGAGGTTGTTTGCTGTATTGTCTAATACGGCATCACTGGCCACAATATTTCTTCTAATAGGCAAACAATGCATAAATTTTGCATTATTGGTATGTTTCATTTTGTCTGCCGTGATTTGCCAGCTAGGATCCGTTTTTAAAATTTTTCCATAATCGGAATAAGAACACCAATTCTTCGCATAGATAAAATCGGCTCCCTCAAAGGCTTCTTCTTGGTTATAAAACAATGGTGTGTTTTTGGTAATTTCTGGATTTAACTCATAACCCTCAGGTTGTGCAATCACAAAATCTGCATCCATATGGTGCATCATTTTTGTAAACGAATTGCCCACCGCATGGGGAAGTGCTTTGGGATGAGGAGCCCAACTCAACACCACTTTGGGTTTTTTTGGGAGTTGATTTTCTTTTATCGTCATGGCATCGGCCAAAGCTTGCAGAGGATGTGCCGTGGCACTTTCCATATTAATTACAGGAATTGTGGCATATTTTGCAAAACTTCTCAATACAATCTCAGCTTCGTCCTTTTCTTTATCGGTAAGGGTGGCAAAAGCTCTGATGGCCACCATATCGCAATATTGAGAAACCACTTGGGCGGCTTCTTTCACATGTTCTGAACGCAGCCCACTCATTTGTGTGCCATCTTCAAACTCTAAGGCCCAAGCTTCATTTGAAAAATTCATCACCATCACTTGAACCCCCAATTGTTGGGCTGCCTTTTGTGTGCTTAGTCGGGTGCGTAAACTTGGATTAAAGAAAAGCATACCCAAGGTTTTTCTTTGCCCTAGGGTTTCGTGTTGCCAGGGATTTTTCTTTAATTCCAACGCCAGTTTTAAGGCACTGTCAAATTGGGGTAAATCGTCTAGGGTAATAAAATTTTTCATGCGCTTAATTCGCTTTTTAAAGCCTCAAAAAAAGTGTCAAAATGAGATTCTTTAACGGTTAGGGGAGGCAAAATGCGGATCAATTTTTTATTGCTGCTGCCCCCTGTAAATATATGATGATCAAAAATCAATTTTTTTCTAAGGGGCCCAACTTCAAAAGAAAATTCTAATCCCAGCATCAATCCTCTCCCTTTTACTTTTGGTTCTCCAGGAAGTTTTTGGGCTTGTGTTCTGAAATACATTTCTAGGGTCTTTGCTTTTTCTTGAAGTTTATTTTTTTTAAGTACCGATAAAACACTCAAGGCTGCGGTACAAGCCAAATGATTGCCACCAAAGGTGGTGCCCAATAAACCATATTTTGACTCAATGTCGGGATGAATTAATATGCCGCCCACAGGAAAGCCATTACCCATGCCTTTGGCCATTGTAACCACATGGGGTTGGATGCGATATTTTTGATAGGCGAAAAAAGTGCCTGTTCGAGCAAATCCCGATTGCACTTCATCAGCAATTAAACAAGCATTGTATTTTTTGGTTAGTGTTTCAAGGGCATATACAAATTCTTCATTAGGTTCATCCAATCCACCCACGCCTTGAATGCATTCAAAAATTACTGCACAAACATCTCCTTTTTGCAATTCTTGCTCCAACTGTTCGGGGGCGTTAAAGGGCAAAAACGTGACGTGGTGTTGGGCATTTAAGGGCGCATTAATTGCTGGATTATCTGTCACTGCAACTGCCGCAGAAGTTCTGCCATGAAAAGCTTTATTAAAAGCGATCACCCTTTTTTTACCCGTATGGAAAGAGGCAATTTTTAACGCATTTTCAATGGCTTCAGCACCGGTACTACACAAAAATAGCTGATAATCATACAGGCAACTTTGTTCGGCTAAAGCATCGGCCAATTCTTTTTGAAGGGGATTTTGCACCGCATTTGAATAAAAAGCAATTTGTTCCAATTGATTTTTAATGTTGCTTACAAAATCTTTTTGGCTATGACCAATAGAAATAACCGCATGGCCACCGTATAGATCGAGATATTGGGTGCCTTGCTCATCATAGACATACACATCTTCGGCCCGAATGGGCGTTACGTCGTAGAGCGGATAAACATCAAAGAGTTTCATTTATTGTTTTGCAATTTCTTGAATTTTTTCAAATGAGGCCATGAGCCCATTTATTAAAGAAGAACTTAAGCCCTCGTGTTCCATTTGGTTGAGCCCTGTGATGGTGCATCCTCTGGGGGTGGTCACTTTGTCAATTTCTGTTTCGGGGTGGGAGTTGGAGTCAATCAATAAGTGTGCAGCACCCATGGCGGTGTGCATAGACATTTTTAGAGCAATATCGGCATCAAATCCCATTTGAACACCCCCTTGGGTGGTGGCTCTTATGAGTCGCATCCAAAAAGCGATTCCACTAGCACATAGCACAGTGGCCGCCCGCATGTGTTTTTCATCAATTATGATCGAAGTGCCCAAACCATTAAAAATGGCCTCTGCAATGGCAATGCGTTTTTTGCCTAGGGCATTAGAACAAAGGCATGTCATTGACTTGCCCACAGAAATAGCCGTGTTGGGCATTGAGCGAATCACGGGAACATCTGCACCCAATTTTGCCTCTATGCGCTCGATTGAAAAACCTGTGATGGTGGATATTAAAATATGTTTTTCAGTTAATTCGGGTTTAATTTCCTCCAATATGCCCTCCATTTGACTGGGCTGCACCGCAAAAATTAAAATGTCTGAAGCTGCCACAGCTTTTCTGTTGTCTGCAGTAACATATACTTTGTCGTACTCTTTCCAAGTGTCGAGGCTTTCCACTTTTCGTTTGGTTAAATATAAAGCCGTGTAGGTATTATTGATCACCAATCCTTTGGCGATGCTAAGTCCTAAATTTCCGGTTCCTATAATGGCAATTTTCATAATTAAGAATTAAAAAGTTGATGCTTTAAGTCGCAGGCCTAAATCTTCTTCCCAGCCCATCATCAGATTTACATTTTGGATGGCTTGGCCCGAAGCGCCTTTAATTAGATTATCGATAACACTTGTAATCAATAGTTTATTTTCATGTTGATGCAGATGTACATAGCAAAAGTTGGTATTTACAACTTGTTTTAAACTGAGCGGTTCTTCGGCAACTTGCGTAAAAGGATGCGTTGCATAAAAGTTTTTATAAAGCTTTTGAGCGTCTTTCAACGCACCTTCATAAGTGGTGTAGGCCGTGGCAAATATCCCTCTGGTGAAGGCCCCTCGTTGCGGCAAAAAAGCAATGTTAGTTGGGGTGCCAAAGGATCCCAATGTTTCTCCAATTTCTCCCAAATGTTGATGAGTGAAAGGTTTATACCACGACAAATTATTATTGCGCCAACTAAAATGGGAGGTGGCACTCAACCCAACTCCTGCGCCTGTGCTGCCTGTGGTGGCGTTAACGTGCACTTCGTTTTGCAACAAACCCTTTTGCGCCAAGGGCAATAGCGCCAGTTGAATGGCTGTAGCAAAACAGCCCGGATTGGCAATGGCTCGTGCTTTTTGAATGGCCTCTCGTTGAAATTCAGGCAATCCATAGACAAAGTTTTTTCCGCCCCATTGGTGGTCAGCATGCAATCGAAAATCGTTGCCCAAATCCACAATTTTAGTTGTTGCACTAAAAGCGTGTTGGGATAAAAACTGAACCGAATGACCATGCCCCAAACACAAGAAAACAAAATCAACATTGGGGTCAACGGTGTCTGTAAAATTCAAGTCTAGGGTGCCTAACAAATCTGGGTGGGCTGAGGTGAGGGGCTTGCCGGCACGGGTGGTACTATACACAAATGTGAGTGCCAGTTTTGGGTGTTGGGCGATTAACCGAATTAATTCACCGCCCGTATAGCCTGAACCACCAATAATTCCTAGAGTTTTCATGTGTTCGTTTTAAATGTTTTTGTTAACGCTTTTGTATATTTTATGTGCGTTAGCCGTAATTTTAATAAACCCTTTGGCTTCGGTGGCCGTCCACCCCTTATTCATTTCGCCATAGCTGCCAAATTTTGCTTGCATGAGGTCATGATTGGAATCGATACCCAGCAGTTCAAAACGATGCGGATGCAGTGCCACATGCACCGTGCCACTAACATTGGCTTGACTGCTTTCCAGGAAAGCTTCAATATTGCGCATCACAGGATCTAAATATTGCCCTTCATGTAACAACATGCCATAAAAATTACCTAATTGTTCTTTTTGAAAGAGCTGCCATTTAGTGAGCGTATGCTTTTCTAATAAATGATGTGCTTTAATTATAATCATCGGTGCCGCTGCTTCAAATCCAACACGCCCTTTAATGCCAATAATAGTGTCGCCCACGTGAATGTCTCTTCCAATGGCATAGGTTTTGGCAATTTCTTGCAATTGTTGAATTAGATTCACCGGCGTGTTTTTTTTGCCGTTGATGGCTGTGAGTTCTCCTTTAATAAATTCCAAATCTACCGTAGCTGATTTTTCATTTTCTAATGCACTGGGATAGGCGGCATCAGGCAGGGCTTGATTTGATGTAAGGGTTTCACTTCCCCCCACACTTGTGCCCCATAGCCCTTGATTGATCGAATATTGCGCTTTTTCCCAAGACATGTCGATCCCTTCAGATTGCAAATAGGCAATTTCATCTTCTCTAGAAAGCTGTTGGTCACGAATCAACGTTATGATTTCAATTTCGGGAGCCATCACTTGAAAAATCAAATCAAAACGCACTTGGTCGTTTCCTGCGCCGGTGCTACCATGTGCAATATATTTTGCTCCAATCTTTTGGGCATACTGTACAATTTCTACAGCTTGAATAATACGTTCGGCGCTCACCGAAAGAGGATAGGTGTTGTTTTTTAAGACGTTGCCAAAAATCAAATATTTTACAATTTGCTCGTAAAATGATCCCAGTGCATCAATATTTTGATACACGTGGGCACCCATTTGGTAAGATTTTTCTTCAATAGTTTTGATTTCTTGAGCAGAAAAACCGCCGGTGTTCACACTCACGGCATGAACTTCATAACCTTCCGATGAGAGTTTTTTTAGACAATAAGAAGTATCTAAGCCCCCACTGTAGGCTAATACTAAAGGTGTTTTTTTCATTATTTTTTCTTTTTAAGCAGAAGGGTTTCTTTGATTTTTTTAAGTCGTTCCCCTACTTTTCGACTGTATTTTTTTGGTTTATTTGGTTTTTGATGTGGATCATAGAGCATGCCCGTACACAAACACATTTTTTGTTCAGTGCGTGTCAAGATATCAAAATTCTTGCAGGTTTGGCAGCCTTTCCAAAATTCGGGATCGTCTGTGAGTTCAGAAAAATGAACGGGTTTATAGCCCAATTCATAATTTATTTTCATCACAGCCATGCCCGTAGTGATTCCAAAAACTTTGGCTTCTGGAAATTTTTGTAAGGACAATTCAAAAACGGTTTTTTTAATTTTTTTGGCCAAGCCTTTTCCTCTATATTCGGGGGCTACAATCAGCCCAGAGTGGGCCACGTATTTGCCGTGTCCCCAAATTTCGATATAACAAAATCCAGCAAACTGATCGCCCTCTAAGGCAATAACGGCATTTCCTTTTTCCATTTTGGAGGAAATATATTCTGGGGTGCGTCGGGCAATACCGGTGCCGCGAATCTTAGCCGATTCGTCTATGCAGAGGCTAATTTCTTTAGCATATTTTATATGTTTTGCTTTCGCTATTGCGATTTCCATGGTTGAAAATTAAATCTATTTGTAAATGTATGAGTGAATCTAAAAAGGGAGATGGGCGCACCAGCCTCCATAATAACTATTGTACCCCAAAGGGGCGGCGACGCGGGTTTTGTGCCGGGAAAAAGATATCGGCAAAGGTGTTAAAAAAGTTTCCTTTTGTACTCATAGGGTGCAAAATTGGGCTATTTTTTTTTAACTGCAAAATTTAAGTTCTTGTTTTTCCACTTTATTGACCCACCCATACTCCATGAGTTCTTTGTAAATTTGCTTTGTGAAAGAGACACTTCAATCTATTTTTGATCAAGAACTCCCAGAATGGCGGCAAAAAAAAATATTGTTGGCCCACAGTGGGGGGATAGATAGCAGTGTTTTGGCCCATCTATTGAAAGATCTTTCTTGTGATTTTGCTGTGGCACATTGCAATTTTCAACTCCGTGCCGCCGATAGTGAAGCCGATCATTTATTGGTACAAAATTGGTGCAAAGAAAATAACATTCCCTTTTTTTCGATGCGATTTGTTTTACCCAAAACTGAGGCCAGCATTCAAGGCAAAGCGAGAGACTTACGATATGATTGGTTTGATGCCTTGCAAGAACTCTATGGCTTTGATGCCCTGCTCACGGCTCATCATCTGAACGATCAATTGGAAACCTTTTTGATGCATGCAGGTCGCGGCACGGGTTTGGGCGGTTTACTAGGTATTCCGTCTACCCCCAATCGCTTTCGGCCCCTGCGTTCTTTTACCAAAGCTGAAATAAAAGCCTATGCGTTGAAGCATCAAATTAAATGGCGCGAAGATGTGTCTAATGCCTCTACGGCCTATAATCGCAACGCCATTAGACATGAGGTGGTGGCGCCACTATTAAAAACCAATCCCCAATTTTTATCGCATTTTAACACCACTTTATCTCATTTAAAAGATACCCACGATTTTGTGGCAACCCAACTGGCAGCACTCCAACAAGAACACTTTATTCCAAAAAATGATGTTTTTGAAATAGAGATTAATAAATTAAAGGCTTTGTCCCATTTGTCTTTCTGTATACATGCTTGGTTTGCCCCCTTAGGATTCCATCCAAAAGAAGTCCAAAAACTAATGTATGCCCAAACGGGAAGTGCCCTAAGCAGTTCAACCCACCGATTGATACACAATAGAAATCATTTGTTATTGCAAGCATTAGTTTCAAAACCTATGCCCGAAAAAATCGTTTGGGATCCTTCGCACCCCCTTCAAACGCCGGTGCAATTAGAAGTAATTGAAAATGCTCCAAAGGGGGCTCAAGTTGCTATACTTGATCGCACGCAATTGAACAGCCCATTTATTCTTCGAAAATATCGTGAAGGGGATTATTTTTATCCCCAAGGAATGAAGGGAAAAAAGAAACTGAGTAAGTTTTTTAAAGATGAAAAATACTCTCGTGTTGAAAAAGAAAACCAATGGCTCTTGTGTTCTGAAAATGATATAGTTTGGGTAATTGGCAAACGCGTAGACCAACGATTTGCAGCGCAAAAAAGCAACCCAAATCCCCTAATCCTAAAAATGTTATGAAAGGAATTTTATCCCTTATTTTTTGTTTCCTGTATATACATCTTGGCGCACAAGAACCTGTCACATGGGCGGTGTCTGTAGAGCGTTTGTCAGAATCGGAAGCCTTGATTCATTTTGACGCTCAAATTGCCCCTAAATGGCATTTATATACCCCGCAAGAATTTGAAGACGGCCCCTTGCCCACAGAAATTGTTTTCACCCCAGATTCCTTAAATTATCAATTGCAGGGACCTTTAGAAACCTCTCCTTTTAAAAGTGCTTTTGATGATATTTTTGAAATTGAATTGCCCTATTTTGATGAACAAGCGCGATTTACTCAGCGCATACAACTTTTAAACCCCAATTTATGTGCCGTTTCTGGTGAAATTAATTATCAGGCTTGTGATGATAAAGTCTGTATTTTTAGAACTGAGCCCTTTGTTTTTTGTGCCAATGGGGCGGTTGTAGATACTGCTCAAATCACCCTAACGGCAAAAGATCGGCAGCGTTCAGCCGAATTGACACTTGACTTAAAAAATAGGGAGCTGCAAGACAAAAGCTTTAGCCAATCAAGCAAAGATTCTTTGTTTGGCATTTTTGTGTTGGGATTATTGGGCGGGCTGTTGGCTTTATTAACGCCTTGTGTTTTTCCCATGATTCCCCTCACCGTTTCCTTTTTTCTTAAGCAAGGCAACAGTTTGCGTAAAGGCGCTTTTCAAGCCCTTTTATATGGATTATTTATTGTTTTAATCTATGTGTTACTCAGTTTGCCTTTTCACTTTATAGAAGCGCTTAATCCCGAAATTTTAAATACCCTAGCCACCAATGTGGTTCTTAATCTAGTGTTTTTTGGGGTGTTTGTTTTCTTTGCTTTTTCCTTTTTTGGCTTTTATGAATTAACATTACCCGCCACTTGGGGAAACAAAACAGATCAAAAATCGGCCGTGCAAGGAGCGCTTGGCATCTTTTTTATGGCACTCACTTTGGCTATTG
>CAZTYX010000065.1:0-8519 GCA_964617385.1 uncultured Flavobacteriaceae bacterium
TTACATTTGGAGAAAAATTGCTATGAAATTGTATCGATTAGAAACAATTCAAAAACTACCTATTACTGTAAATCAAGCGTGGCAATTTTTTAGTGATCCAAAAAATCTAAAGCGTATTACGCCAGACTATTTGGGTTTTAAAATTTTGAAGGGTGCTGACACAACAATGTATGCAGGACAAATTATTGAGTATATAGTTACCCCTTTATTGGGCATTCCCACCACATGGGTGACCGAAATTACGCATGTAAAAGCGCCTGAATATTTTGTTGATGAGCAACGGTTTGGACCCTATGCCCTTTGGCATCACAAACATTTCATCAAACCCATTGAGGGGGGAGTTGAAATGACAGATATAGTAGATTATAAAATTCCTTTTGGTCTGCTGGGTCGTTTGGCACACCCTCTCGTTGTAGCTCCGAAATTGAAAGAAATTTTTAACTATAGAGAAAAAACTTTGATTGAATTATTTGGACCCTATCCACATGAATAAACAAAAAAACATATTAATTATTGGTGGTAGTAATGGTATTGGCGGCGCACTAACCAGACTTTTAGCTGCTGATCATAAGCTGTTTGTGGCGAGTAGAAACCCCGAGCAACAAACCGGTTTTGATTATACCCCCATTGTATTAGATGTTACTCATGAAACCATTTCACTTGAGGCCCTTCCTGAAACTCTAGAGGGTTTTGTTTATTGTCCAGGATCAATTAACCTGCGCCCATTTAAAGGTCTAAAAGAAGAAACGTTTCAAGAAGATTTTAATATTAATGTATTGGGAGCTGTCCGAAACCTACAAGCAGTTGCCCCTCTTTTACAAGCTGCAGCAGCAGCATCGGTGGTTTTTTTTAGCACCGTTGCCGTGCAAACAGGCATGCCCTTTCATACTTCCGTTGCGGCAGCCAAAGGTGCTTTGGAAGGATTGACACGATCACTTGCCGCCGAATGGGCGCCTAATATAAGGGTTAATGCAATTGCACCTTCGTTGGTGGATACGCCTTTGGCTGAAAAATTCTTAAACAACGAAGCTAAGTTGGCTAAAGTAAATGAAAGACATCCTTTAAAACGAGTGGGCACAGCCGAAGAATTAGCTAAAGCTGCTGCTTATTTGCTTAGTGAAGACTGTGGTTGGATGAGTGGAACGATATTACAAATGGATGGCGGAATCGGAAATTTAAAAATATAAAAATGGGCATCACCCTTTTTTGGTTTCGTAGAGACTTGCGCCTGGAAGACAACCATGGTCTTTTTCAGGCATTGAGCCACTCCAAAAAAGTACGCCCCATATTTATTTTTGATACGCATATTTTAAAAAAACTACCTCGAAAAGACACACGGGTAGCCTATATTTTAAATGCCTTGGGCGATCTAAATGATGCTATGAAGAAGAACCGATGCTGCATAGGAATGTATCACGGGGAGCCCAAGGCTATTTTTAAAAAATTATTACAAGAAGAAGAAATTGAACGTGTGGTGACCAACCACGACTATGAACCCTATGCGCAACAAAGGGATGCCGAAATTAAAGCCCTACTAGAATTTGAGGGAGTCGCTTTTGAAAGTTATAAGGATCAAGTGATTTTTGAAAAAGATGAAGTGGTTAAAGACGATGGTACACCTTATAAAGTATATACCCCCTATTCTAGAAAATGGCTGGAGCGATGGAAAACCAATCCTCCCAAACCCTATGCCAGTGAAAATTTACTCCATCATTTAGAGCCGAACATAAATTTACCGCAATGCACCCTCTCTGATTTAGGCTTCCAGTCTTCAACGCTAAACATCCCAAAATTTAACACTCATGAAAGCGTGATGGATGCCTATGAGGCCACACGCAACTTTCCGGCTTTAGATAGTACGTCCAAAGTAGGCACCGCCTTACGATTTGGCACCACTAGCATTCGAAAATTGGCAAAACGTGCAGCGCAGAGAAAAGAAATTACTTATTTGAAAGAATTGATTTGGAGAGAGTTTTTCATGCAAATTCTCTGGCACTTTCCTCATACCGTTAACAAAAGTTTCAAACCCCAATACGATCGCATTGAATGGCGCAATAATGAAGATGAATTCAAGCGGTGGTGTGAAGGAGAAACGGGCTATCCTTTTGTAGATGCCGGAATGAAAGAACTTAATACGACTGGATTTATGCACAATCGGGTGCGTATGTTGGTGGGTAGTTTTTTATGTAAACATTTGCTTATTGACTGGCGCTGGGGAGAAGCCTATTTTGCTGAAAAATTAATGGATTATGAACTGGCAAGCAATGTGGGCAATTGGCAATGGGTGGCTGGCTGTGGGGTGGATGCAGCGCCTTACTTTCGCATATTTAATCCCACCGATCAAATCAAAAAATTTGACCAACAACACGAGTATTTAAAAAAATGGGTGCCTAACTATCAGGAACTCGATTATCCAAAGCCCATAGTTGAACATAAATGGGCTAGAGAACGTTGTTTGATGACCTATAAAGCTGCACTTAATGCCTAAAGGAGTGGCCAAAAACAACTTGCCTCAGAAAATTTGTGTGGTTTGCCAACGCCCTTTTTCTTGGCGAAAAAAATGGGAAAAACATTGGAACGAAGTAAAATATTGTAGTAAAAAATGCAAGACAAAAAAGGGAATGCGCTCGTCTGGCTTCGCAACGATCTAAGAATTAACGATCATTTTGCTTTCTGTAATGCCACCCAAAAACACCAACAGGTGGTGGCGTATTATAGTTTCGATCCTGCTCAGTTTGTAACCACAAAATGGGGGTTTAAAAAAACAGAACGTTATAGAGCACATTTTCTTATAGAAACCCTTCGCCAACTGCAAAATGATTTATTGAAGCGAAACATAACCCTTATTGTAGAAAACAGAAATCCTGTTGAAGGTGTTTTATATTGGACCCAAAAATTAAACACAACACACCTCTATTTTCAGCATGAGTGGACCCGAGAAGAGCAGCAATGCAGCCAGGCAATAGAAGAAGGATTAGATTCATCAATTGAAGTGCTGCAACATTACGATCAATTTTTATTTCACCCCAAAGACATCCCCTTTGCCCTAGAAGATGTTCCTGAGGTTTTTACAGAATTTCGAAAAAAATGTGAAAAATACAGTACTGTTCGCCCTTGCTTAATAGCCCCGACTCCTATGGATAAAACAAATTTACTTGAAGTACAATTTGAATTACCCACCCTAGAAAAACTTGGACTACAACCCTTTGAAAAACACCCCCATTCAGCTTTTCCCTTTGAAGGGGGCAGCACCGCAGGCCACCAACGGATTCAACATTATTTTTGGGAAACCAAAAAACTTTCTTTTTACAAACAAACCCGTAATGGTCTTTTGGGTGTTGACTACAGCTCTAAACTTTCAGCATGGCTGGCCAATGGTTCACTTTCGCCTCGAGAAGTGTATTGGTCTATCAAACAATATGAAGATGAAATCACTAAAAATCAATCTACCTATTGGTTGATTTTTGAATTGATTTGGCGCGACTATTTTAAATATATTTCACTCAAACACGGTGATAAGATTTTTTACCTCAGTGGCATTCTAGAGAAAAAATATGCTTGGAAAACCGATCAAAAAATATTTTCATCATGGTGTGACGGCAGAACTACAGAACCCTTTGTGAATGCCAATATGATTGAATTGAACAAAACGGGTTGGATGAGTAATAGAGGCAGGCAAAATGTAGGCTCTTATTTAGCCAAAAACAAACAGCTTGATTGGCGCATGGGAGCCGCCTATTTTGAATCGCTACTGATTGATTACGACGTACACAGCAACTATGGCAATTGGATGTATGTTTCTGGCGTGGGAAACGATCCAAGGGATCGAACATTTAATGTGCGCTGGCAAGCCGAACGCTACGATGCTGATGGAAAATTTCAACGGCACTGGAACCAAAACACCCTGTTTGAATGAAACTGCGTTTGATTTTAGGAGATCAGCTTAATTTGCAACACCCATGGTTTGAACAAGTAGAAAAAATTTGCTGCTATGTGTTGATGGAAATACGTCAAGAAACAGATTATGCTCCTCACCATATACAAAAGGTAATTGCTTTTTTTGGGTCGATGCGCAACTTTGCTGATAGCCTCAAACAGAAAGGGCATCAAATCTTATATTTAACCCTGGATGATCCAAACAATAAACAAAATTTAACGTCCAATTTAAGCCAGCTAATGGCCACACACAATGTCCAATATTTTGAATATCAAGAGCCCGATGAAATGCGTTTAGATATTCAATTAAAAGAATTTTGTCAATCACTTTCCATACCCCACAATTGTGTTTCTACAGCTCATTTTATGACCTCCAGAGATGAATTGGCTGTTTTTTTTAAAGGGAAGAAACAATTCATCATGGAATTCTTTTATCGCTATATGCGGAAAAAATTTGACCTCCTCATGCAGGCGGGACAACCCGAAGGCGGGCAATGGAATTATGACAAAAGCAATCGGAAAAAATGGAAGGGTTCACCAGCCATTCCTTTGGCCTATTTGCCAAGGCAAAAACAACTGATTAACCTATATAAGCTCATTCAAAAAAGCGAACTAAAAACCATCGGACGGTTTGATGAAAATTCGTTTTATTTTCCCTTAAGCAGAACCGAAGCACTTAAACAACTGGACTATTTTTGCACACACCTTCTTTGCCATTTTGGCGATTATCAAGATGCTTCTCATACAGAAGAAATCAATTTGTTTCATTCTCGCATTTCTTTTGCTTTGAATGTTAAAATGATTCACCCTTTAGAGGTAGTTGAAAAAACAATTGCTCATTATCATCAAAACAAAAAAAAAATTGCACTTTCTCAAGTGGAGGGATTTGTACGTCAAATAATCGGTTGGCGAGAATATATGCGGGGCATCTATTGGCAGGAAATGCCAAACTACAAACAGTTGAATAAATTAGAAAACAAGAATTCCTTGCCTAATTTTTATTGGACCGGAAAAACCCAAATGAATTGCCTACACCATAGTATTTCCAATTCTTTGGAAAACGGTTATGCCCATCACATTCAACGTTTAATGATCTTAGGCAACTTTGCGCTGTTAGCGCAGGTGCATCCCGATGCCATTGACGAATGGTTTTTGGGTGTTTATGCAGACGCCATTGAGTGGGTGCAGCTACCGAACACTCGAGGCATGAGCCAATGGGCCGATGGTGGCATTGTGGCCACAAAGCCTTATGTGTCTTCAGCAGCTTATATCCATAAAATGAGCAATTATTGTGAAAGCTGTGCCTATGATAAAAGCAAAAGAATTGGGGCAAATGCCTGTCCATTCAATAGCCTCTACTGGAATTTTTTAGACGATAAAAAAGGATTTTTAAAAAACAATAATCGAATGGCAATGATGTTGCGTTTGCTAGAAAAAATACCCGCCGAAGAATTGGGGGCGCTTAAAGCCAGAGCCGAAAGTATACTATCAAATCCTGATGCCTTTTAAACCTTAATAAAAAAAAAATTTTACGCATGAAATCAAAAAATAATCTTCCTATTGAATCAATTGACCGCATTGTTGAAATGGCGTGGGAAGATCGAACACCTTTTGATGCCATTCAAATGCAGTTTGGGCTTAAAGAACAAGAAGTCATAGACCTAATGCGTAGGGAAATGAAAGTAACGTCCTTTAAACTGTGGCGCAAACGCGTGCAAGGAAGAAAAACAAAGCATCTTAAAAATAGAAACGCTTCTACAGACCGGTTTAAATGCAGTCGGCAAAAAACAATTTCCAATAATAAGATTAGTAAACGATAGATTTCATAAAAATTAGAAGACGAGCAAGGGGCTCCTATCCTTTACTTCTAGCTGCTAATAAATATACTTTTGGGTTCATTGGATTGAATTATCCACAGATTTAATAGCGAACAAAAACTTGCATGCCCATACTGGCTTTCCCTAGGCGTTGCCATGAACCCTGACTCACAGCACGAGCAATGAGGGGGTTTCCAAAAAATCCTCCCGAAAAGTACAGTTTGCCCGGACCTAAATCTTCAATCCATTCAAGGGTCACAAAAAAGTCATCGTTCATCACCAATTCATATGGCGTTAAATCAACATGAACTATTCCGCTCTCAATATCTGTGTCAACAAAAATATTTTCTTTTAATATATTTTGATAAGGCAAGCCGTCTTTGACATCATAAATATTTAAACGAAAACGAATGGGGCCATAGTCATTTTCAACAATATTAAATTCAATATAATCTAACCACATAGGGTCTTTTCGCCCACGGATCATGATGCCCATTTCATTACCCAATTGATTGGTTGTGAAGGCTGTATAAATAAAATTAGATTTTGTCTTATTGCCTAACAATTTGCTCTTATACGTTTTATTTTTAGGGCTAATTAAGACCACTTCGTCTAAGGCAAGGGCTTGTTCATTTAAAAGAATTTCTAATGGTTTATCGTCCAAAAAGGACCCCAACAAAAAAACTTTTGATTCATATCCAAGCATAGAAAAACGAAGGCTATCTTGACGAAGGATAGGTTCTTCAAGTGTTAATGAGAAATAGCCTTCAGCATCAGATACCGTTCCGAGGTCTTTGCCTACAACGCCAATATTAACATAAACCAAGGGCACTTTGTTTTGAGCATCCAAAACCCGGCCCATATAGTTTATTTGCGCCAGCAATGCCTGAGAACAAAACAATAAGTAAAGAAAAACAAAGGCTTTCCTTTTCTTATTAAACACGTTTAATTTTAGCTCCCACAGCAGTGAGGCGTTCCACAATATTTTCATAACCACGGTCAATTTGTTCTATGTTATGAATGGTGCTTGTGCCCTTGGCAGAAAGAGCAGCAATAAGCAAAGAAATACCGGCCCGAATATCAGGAGAGGTGAGTGTTGCCGCCTTGAGTTTCGATTTAAAATCATGCCCAATAACGGTGGCACGATGCGGATCACACAAAATGATTTTGGCTCCCATATCAATCAGCTTATCAACAAAAAAGAGACGGCTTTCAAACATTTTTTGGTGAATGAGCACACTGCCCCGTGCTTGGGTGGCCACCACCAAAACAATGCTGAGTAAATCAGGTGTGAATCCTGGCCAAGGAGCGTCGGCAATAGTTAAAATGGAACCGTCAATAAAATTTTGAATCTCATATCCCTTTGTATGAGCAGGCACATGAAGGTCGTCTCCTCGCTTTTCAATTTGAATGCCCATGCGTTCAAAAACACGTGGAATTTGACCCAAAAAAGGCCATTGCACGTTTTTAATGGTGAGGGCACTTTGAGTGAGGGCTGCAAGACCAATCCAACTTCCAATTTCGACCATATCGGGCAAAATTGTGTGCGTTGTACCACCCAATTTTTCAACCCCTTCTATGGTTAATAAATTAGAGCCAATACCCTTTATATTGGCCCCCATTCTATTAAGCATGGCACAAAGTTGTTGTAAATACGGTTCACAAGCAGCGTTAAAGAGCGTGGTGGTTCCTTTAGCTAAGACAGCAGCCATTACAAGATTGGCAGTTCCGGTTATGGATGCTTCATCCAATAAAATATCGGTTCCAACCAAACGTTCTGCACGAACAGCATAAAAACGATCTTCTTTTTGATATTCAAATTGAGCCCCCAATTGAATGAGTCCTTCAAAATGAGTATCAAGCCTTCTTCGGCCAATTTTATCTCCCCCAGGACGCGGAATGGACCCTTGCCCAAAGCGAGCCAAAAGAGGACCTACCAACATAATGGATCCGCGCAGTCCCTTACCTTCGTCTTTATAGGCTGCAGAAGTGAGATAATTTAAATCGACAGTATCGGCCTGAAAACGGTAGCCCCCTTTTTGTAATGGGGTTACTTTAACGCCTAAATTTTGTAGCAGCTGAATGAGTTTATTTACATCAATAATATCAGGAACGTTATTTATTTCTACTGGCTCTGGTGTGAGTAACACTGCACATAAAATTTGAAGCGCTTCGTTTTTTGCGCCCTGTGGTGTAATCGTTCCTTCTAGAGAATGGCCTCCTTCAATAACAAAACTTCCCATAATTATTTAGTATCGTTTACGATTGTTTCGTCTTGATTTATTGTTGCTGTTGGGGCCGTTTCCGTTTTTAAATTTAAGCTTTAAAAGGTCTGAAGAATCTGTTAAAGGCAATTGGGTGGCGGCTACTTCTAATTTACCATCAGACAATTCGGCCAAATGCCCCAAAATTACTCCATCTTCAACAGTATCTTTATTCCAACCCAAAAAGCATTTTTTCATATGATTGGCAATGGTAAAAACCAATGCTTCTTTAAGGGTTCCTTCTTCCCAACCAATGGCCACATCAATCATACGTTTTATGTTGTTGCCATAAAAACGATATTTTGGATAGTTCTGGGGGTAAGGCAATCGATCGGGCTTGGCCGCCAATTGCTCAGCTATGGGCTTTTCAAAAGGAGAATCTACATCCAATTGAAAGTTAGACATAATGAATAATTGATCCCATAATTTGTGTTGAAAATCGGGTACGTCACGTAAATGGGGGTTCAAATTACCCATCACACCAATCACGGCTTTGGCCTTT
>CAZTYX010000066.1:0-8431 GCA_964617385.1 uncultured Flavobacteriaceae bacterium
TGTTCGAGAAGAACTTCGACCCAAGCTGGATGAAGTGAAACTCATGTATCCACAGAAACTTTCGGAAGCAGAACCTAGTAAAACCAGTTAAAATAAGATTATGTCTAAATTCAAAAAGAAAAAATCAGGGGAATTACCAGCCATTTCTACGGCTTCACTGCCCGATATTGTTTTTATGCTCTTATTCTTTTTTATGGTGGCTACGGTAATGCGCGACAGCACCTTGATGATCGTGAACGTTTTGCCAGCCGCAGATCAAATACAAAAACTTGATAAGAAAGATCGAGTGATGTATATCTATGCTGGAAAGCCCTCTAGTCGCTATCAAGACAAATATGGTACTTCAGCAAAAATTCAGTTGAATGACAAATTTGCTTCAGTAGCCGAAGTAGGCGCCTTTATTTTGGCCGAAAGAGCTGCTAAAAGACAAGAGTTACAAAATGTTTTAACCACATCTCTGAAAGTAGACGGTGATACCAAAATGGGACTCATCACCGATATCAAACAAGAATTGAGAAAGGTAAATGCCTTGAAGATCAACTACACCACCCGTGTGGGAGAGTATTCGCAAAACATAGAGTAATTTTCTAATTCTCAAACAATTTGAAATGCCTCCCTTGGGAGGCATTTTTTTATACTACCTTTGATTGAATAAAAAAAGTGATGTTGCGCTCCATCAACCTTTTGATTGTCGTTTTTGTTTTTATGAGTGGATTTTGTTGGGCTCAACAAGATACAGACAAAACTGTGTTTTATCGGGAGGATCAAATATATATTGGGGCATCTTTTATGGGTTTAATCCAGCAGAGCACAGCCGTGAACCCCACCGGACTTTCCAGTCACTTTCAAATGGGTTTTGTGCGTGATATCCCGTTAAATGCCAAAGGCACTTGGGCTTTTGCTGGCGGATTAGGGTATCAAACGCAACGTATTCTTACGGCCCTAAAGCATGAATTTGATCCTTCTCAACAACGCCCGCTTTTTTTTGGAAATGACCCTATGGAGATTCAAACCCAAACCCGTTTAGGGCTTCATTCGCTTGAAGTACCATTAGTTTTGCGATGGCGCACATCCACACCCACTCGCTATCAATTTTGGCGTATCTATGGTGGCGTTAAGTGGTTTTGGAATTTTAAATCAAAAATAGTTGGTTTGCCTAAATCGTTTGACGCACAAGCCTATTTTAATCGAACACACTTAGAATCTTTTGTGAGTTTTGGATACAACACCTGGAACTTTTATGTTTCGATGCCCCTTCAAAGAGCCATTAAACCGATTCCTTTGGAAGACCTCAATGCACCTTATGAATTTAATATCATTAAGGTGGGTTTAATTTTTTATTTGCTATAACCTATATTTCTTTTCGCAAGCGCGCCACAGGAATGTCCATTTGTTCGCGATATTTGGCCACCGTTCTTCGAGCCACCAAATACCCTTTTTCTTTCAACATAGCAGAAAGGGCCTGATCGGCAAGAGGCTTTTTTTTGTCTTCCTCTTCAATAACCGTTTTTAGTATTTTTTTAATTTCTATGGTAGAAACATCTTCTCCTTCCTCATTTTTTAAACCCTCAGAGAAAAAGGTTTTAAGCAACTTGACACCATAAGGGGTGTCAATATATTTGCTGTTGGCCACTCTAGAAATGGTCGAAATATCCATTTCCACTTTATCTGCAATATCCTTTAAAATCATCGGTTTTAGATAATGCTCATCACCGGTTAAAAAATATTCTTTTTGAAAATCTACAATAGCATTTATGGTCAAAATAAGAGTTTGATTGCGTTGAGCAATTGCATCAATAAACCATTTGGCGGCATCCAATTTTTGTTTGATAAACAAAACTGCTTCCTGCTGTGATTTCGTTTTTTCTTTGCTTTGCTTATAGCCGCGCAACATTTCACTATAGGCGTTAGATATTTGCAAATCGGGGGCATTGCGACGATTTAATCGTACTTCCAATTTACCTTCTTCTAGGGTTAAAATAAAATCGGGCACCACATGGGTGTTTTGATTCACGTTTGACAAAGCCCCTCCCGGTTTTGGATTGAGCTTTGATATGAGTTTTATAGCCTCTTTAAGAGCTTCTTCTGAGAGGTTCAGACGCTCTTGTAATTTGGCAAAATGTTTAAGTGAAAAATGATGGAATTCTTTTTCAATTATGGCAATCGCATTGACAATTTCGGGGCGGTCTTTCTTTTTTCGATTTAGTTGCAACAAAAGGCATTCGCTTAAAGAGCGAGCGCCAACACCTGGTGGATCTAGGGTTTGCACTGCATGCAGAATTTTTTCCAATTGCTTTTCAGAAATAATGATGTTTTGCGTAAAAGCGAGATCATCTATTAATTCTTCATTACTTCTTCTAATGTATCCGCTTTCATCAATGCTACCCACCAAAAACGTGGCAATTTCCATTTCCTCATCCTCCAAAATGAGATTACCCAACTGTTGTTGTAAATGCTGATGGAAACTGATGCCACTACTTATAGGGCGAACGTTTTCTTCATCATCTCGACTAAAATTATTGGCATGTAGCCGATAAGAAGGAATTTCATCATCACTTAAATATTGATCGATATCAATATCTTCTCCGTCAATGTGGGTGTGTTCTTCAAAGTCGTCTTCCAATTCATTTTCAAAATTTTTCTCTTCGTTCACACTGTTTTCTAGCGCTGGATTTTCACCTAATTCAGATTCCACGCGCTGCTCTAGGTCTAAGGTAGAGAGTTGAATAAGCTTCATCAGCTGGATTTGCTGAGGGGAAAGCTTTTGTGTGAGTTTTATTTGGAGCTGTTGTTTTAGCATTTGAAAATCAGAACTTTAAGATAAAGATACGTCAAAAAACAATTGGGTACTAAAAACTCGCATTTTGAGGGGTTCTTGGGTAAGGAATCACATCACGAATGTTACTCATGCCGGTTATAAACATGACCAATCGCTCAAAACCGAGACCAAAACCACTGTGCACTACAGAGCCAAAGCGTCTCAAGTCTAAATACCACCACAACTCTTCTTCATCAATATCGAGTGCTTTCATGCGCTCCTGCAAAACTTCTAGGCGTTCTTCACGCTGTGATCCGCCCACAATTTCACCAATTCCAGGAAAGAGAATGTCCATGGCACGCACTGTTTTTTCATCATCATTTAAGCGCATATAAAATGCTTTGATGTTGGCTGGATAATCAAATAAAATTACAGGACGTTTAAAGTGCTTTTCAACCAAATAGCGTTCGTGTTCACTTTGTAAATCGGCACCCCAACTGTCAATGGGAAATTGAAATTTTTTCTTTTTGTTGGGTTTTGAATTTTTGAGAATCTCTATAGCTTCGGTATAACTGAGGCGTTGAAAAGAATTTTGGATTACAAAATCAATTTTTTCTAACAATCCCATCGGACTCCGTTCCAGTTGTGGTTTTGATTTTTCTTCTTGGGCAAAGCGTTGGTCTAAAAAGGCTAGGTCTTCAGCACAACGTTCTTTAACTTTTCGTAAAACGGAAACGATAAAATCTTCGGCCAAATCCATATTGTCATTTAAATCATAAAAGGCCATCTCAGGTTCAATCATCCAAAACTCGGACGCATGACGCACGGTGTTTGAATTTTCGGCTCGGAAGGTTGGGCCAAAAGTATAAACATCGCCCAAGCCCAAAGCATAGGTTTCGGCTTCTAATTGTCCAGAAACGGTGAGGTGGGTTTCTTTACCAAAAAAATCTTCTTTAAAAGAAACATTTCCATTGTCTGTGGTTGGTGGGTTTTGTGGGTCTAAGGTTGAAACTCGAAACATTTCTCCTGCGCCTTCAGCATCACTGCCCGTGATGATGGGCGTATGAACATAATGAAACCCTTTGCTTTGAAAATAATCATGGACGGCAAAGGCTATGGCAGAGCGCAGCCGCATAACAGCACTAAAAGTGTTGGTTCTAACACGTAAATGGGCCTTTTCTCTTAAAAATTCAAAGGAGTGTTTTTTGGGTTGAATAGGATATTTTTCGGGGTCGGAATCACCAAGTATGTCAAGTTGTTCTACTTGAACCTCAACGGCTTGCGCACCCCCTTGACTGGGCACCAAAATCCCGCTTATGGCCAGTGCTGCTCCTGTGGTAATTCGTTTTAATGTCTTTTCATCAAGGGATTCAAAATTGACAACACATTGTAAATTGGCTAAACATGAGCCGTCGTTTAGGGCAATGAATCGATTGGCTCTAAAGGTTCTTACCCACCCTTTAACCGCTATGGTTTGGCCTTGTGGTTTAAGCCCTAATAGATCGTGAATTTTTGTAGATCTCATGCATTCCAATTTGTTGGCAAAGATAGTTTTATTTGTAATATTTTCCTTGCCCCTCTTAGGATTCAAGAATATTTATCTTGGGGGGTTTAATCACTTTTTTGTTGCTCACGGCATCTTCTAGTGATATAAGCAAAGCGGGCAATAAAATTAGGTTAGCCAACATGGCCATTAAAAGTGTGACTGAAACAAGTCCACCCAAAGCTCGGGTGCCACCAAAGTTGGACGAAAGAAAAATGGAAAAACCAAAGAAGAGTACAATTGAAGTGTATAGCATACTTATTCCCGTTTCCCTAAGGGCAGCATAAACTGCGGTTCTAATTTTCCAACCATTAGAAATTAATTCTTGTCTGTATTTTGCCAAAAAGTGAATGGTATCATCCACTGAAATACCAAAGGCTACACTAAAAACCAATATGGTGGACGGCTTGAGCGGAATGCCTGTGAAGCCCATTACGCCGGCCGTAATTATGAGTGGTAATAAATTTGGAATTAATGAGATGATAATCATTTTAAACGATCGAAATAGTATGGCCATAAAGAGAGCGATGAGGAAGATGGCCAGGGAAAGAGATAAAAACAAATTATTTATTAAATACTTAGTTCCTTTTAAAAACAGTACCGCCTTACCAGTAACATTAACCTCATAGCGATCCGCCGGAAATATTTTTCCGATTGCTTCTTTTAATTCGTTTTGTAGGCGTTCCATTTTTTGGGTCGGAATATCTTTAAGGTAGGTGGTAATTCTGCCCAATTGCCCAGTACTATCCACATAACTCTGTAATAATGGATTTTGGGCGTTGCTGTTGCTTAAATAAGGTAATATAAATCGATTTTCTTGGGGCGTGGGAAGTTTATAATAATTAGGATTTCCATTGTAATAGGCTTGTTTCACATACTTAACTGCGTTAACAATTGATAAGGGAGGTGCCAATTCGGGAATGTCTTCGATGGTGTTTTGCAAATCGTCCATTCGTTTTAAGGTGGCAGGCTTAACAATGCCATTTCTTCGTTTGCTGTCAATCCAAATTTCCATTGGTACAATGCCATTAAAACTCTGGTCATAAAATTGAATGTCTTTAAAGAAAGCCTCTTTTTTGGGCATGTCTTCAATCAGGCTGCCTGAAATTTCAATTTGATAAATGCCCACAATTCCCAAAACCAAACCAATTAAAGAAATGATATAGACGTTGATTCGTTTGTTACGCACGCAATGTTCCATCCATTTCACAAAGCCTTCAATGGTCTTGTTTTGAAGGTGTTTAAGGTGTTTTTTCTTAGGGCGTACCATAAAACTATAAACGATAGGGATGATAAAAAGTGATAATAAAAAAACACCGATAATATTAATGGAGGCCACCACACCAAATTCTTTTAAGATTTTACTATTGGTTAAAATAAAGGTGGCAAAGCCCGAGGCCGTTGTAAGGTTGGTCATTAAGGTTGCATTGCCAATTTTTGAAATTACCCGTTGCAACGATTTGGCTTTGTTTCCGTGTTTGGCTACCTCTTGCTGATACTTATTAATTAAAAAAATACAATTGGGCACTCCAATCACAATAATTAATGGAGGAATTAATGCCGTAAGTACGGTAATTTCATAACCCAGCCACCCCAGCACACCAAAAGCCCACATCACGCCAATGGCCACCACAATAAGCGAAATAAAAGTGGCCCGAAAAGAACGGAAAAACAAGAAAAAAATTAAGGTGGTTGTAAGGGTGGCGCCCAACACGAACAAACCTATTTCGTCCACAATATTTTGCGCATTTAAGGTTCGCACATAAGGCATGCCCGAAACCTTCACGTCCATTTGGGTGGCAGCTTCAAAGGCTTCAATTTTGGGAATAAGGGTATTGTAAACAAAGTCTTTACGTTGTTTTGTATTTACAATTTCAGCCTTCATAAAAGCAACTGTTCGAATCACTTGTGTTGATTCGTCATACAACAAGCCTTTGTAAAAGGGAAGTTCTAGAAATAGTTTTTGTTGAAATTTTTCTCGAGCTTTAGGGTCTTTCCAGTCCACCTCTGGCAAGGGCGAGAATTCAATTTTTTTGGCTTTCTCATTTTTAACAATTTCGAGAATATTATGAATGGATAGCACAAATTCAATTTCGGGTTGGCTTTCCAAAAAGGTGTTAAAGGCCTGCCAGGCCTGAATGTTTTGGGGGTTAAAAAATGCCGTGTCTTGTACAGCAAAAACGAGGCTGTTTCCTTCTTCTCCAAATTTTTCAATAAAATTGCGATACTGAATATTTTCCGGATGATCATCCGGCAACAAGTTGGCTTCCGTAAATGTGAATTGAATGTTTTTCCATTGGCTAGACCAAAACACTGTGGTGGCTGCTATGGCCAACAAAATCACAATACGGTTTCGCAGAATGGTTCTGGCAACAAATCCCCAAAAATCTGCTTTTTTTCTATATTTCATTACCCCAATACACGTGGGTCTACACGGTCAAAATTTCTTTTTCTTTAGCACTAAATAATTGATCTACCTTTGTAATAAAATTGTCAGTTAGACTTTGGATATCAATTTCATAATTTTTTAATACATCTTCTGAGGGTGCTTCGTTTTTGATGTCCTGATTGGCATCCTTACGTGCAGAACGCACACTTATTTTAGCATTCTCGGCTTCGTTCTTTGCAAGTTTGGCCAGGTCTCGACGGCGCTCTTCGGTGAGGGGGGGTATGTTGATGATAATGGTTTCACCATTGTTCATGGGGTTGAATCCTAGGTTGGCCACCAAAATTGCTTTTTCAATTTCAGCCAACATTGCTTTTTCCCATGGTTGCACACTTAGTGTTCGTGCATCGGGGGTGTTTATGTTGGCCACCTGTGCAATGGGTGTGGGGGTGCCATAATAGTCTACTTTTACTCCAGAAAGCATCACCGGATTGGCTTTTCCAGCGCGGATGTTAAGCAATTCTTTTTCTAAATGATCCACGGCTTGTTGCATGGCTTCTTTAGCAGATTCAACAATAAAATCTAAGGTTTCGTTCATGGTCCATACTTTTTAGAGTTCTACTCGTGTTCCTATATTTTTACCCTGTACAATGTCCGATAAATTTCCAGGCACATTAATATCAAAAACAATTATGGGTAATTTGTTTTCATGACTCAGTGTAAAGGCGGTGGTGTCCATCACTTTGAGTCCTCGTTTCAAAACTTCGTCGAAAGAAAGGGAGTCAAATTTAATGGCTTTCTTGTTTTTTTCAGGGTCTGAGGTATAAATTCCATCCACACGAGTGCCTTTTAAAATCACGTCGGCATCAATTTCAATGGCGCGCAACACAGCAGCTGAGTCGGTGGTAAAAAATGGATTTCCTGTGCCTGAACCAAAAATTACAACCCTTCCTTTTTCAAGGTGACGTGTTGCTTTTCTTTTGATATAGGGTTCAGCTATGGCTTCAATTTTCAAGGCTGTTTGCAAGCGTGTGGGCACCCCACAATTTTCCAAGGCCGACTGAAGTGCCAGGCCGTTAATGACAGTGGCGAGCATGCCCATATAATCGGCTTGCACCCGATCCATTCCTTCGCTAGCTCCAGAAACACCTCTAAAAATGTTGCCTCCGCCAATAACGATGGCAATTTCTGTGCCCATATCAAAAATGTCCTTGATTTCTTGTGCATACAATGCTAAACGTTTTGGATCAATCCCATAGGACTGATTCGCCATTAAGGCTTCGCCACTTAATTTTAATAAAATGCGTTGGTATTTCATGGAAAAATTATACCCACAAATATAGAAATTAACCCCAACATAGAGATGGGTTCTTATGCTGCATTTTGAATGCGTTTAAATCTTTTTCGCTTTAAGGCTAAGATCGAGTATGGAAGTGTTGTAGGTTAAGGCACCTAGTGATAAAAAATCAACACCAGTTTCGGCCATTTCTACAATATTTATTGCGGTTATATTTCCAGAGGCCTCGGTAGGTATTTTTCCGTCAATTTGTTGCACCGCTTTTCGAAGTTGCGCAGGACTATGATTGTCTAATAACAAGCGATCAATCCATGGGAAATGAAGAGCTTCCTCCAATTCTTTTTCCGATCGAATCTCAACCACCACAGGCAGGTTTAGGCCTTTGTTATTGAGATAAGATCTTGTTTTTTCTAATGCTTTAGGCAAAGAGCCACAAAAATCAATATG
>CAZTYX010000067.1:0-8320 GCA_964617385.1 uncultured Flavobacteriaceae bacterium
GAAAGTGGCTATCCGGAGGGACGTGCCAAAGGCGAATTTCAACGTACTTTGGGCCAAATCCAATCGTTTGTTGATTTACTTCAAGAGGGTAGTTATGTGCAAGCTCGGATTCACGAAGTAGATAATACGCCGTCCATTAGAAAGATGCTTTTTCCTATTGGTCCAGTGGTGGTGTTTGGTGCTAGCAATTTTCCATTGGCTTTTTCAACGGCCGGAGGCGATACCATTTCCGCCTTAGCCGCCGGATGCCCCGTGGTTTTAAAAGCCCATCCCTACCATGCAGGTACTTCAACTTTGGTGGCGCAAAGCATGCTTCGTGCAATATCCAACGCCAGCATGCCTGCGGGGATATTTTCTCATTTACACGGAGAAAGCTATCGCGTGGGTCAAGCATTGGTGATGCATCCTAGCATCAAAGGTGTTGGTTTTACAGGTAGTTTTAAAGGCGGAAAGGCCCTTTACGATTTGACACAAAGCCGTTCTGAACCCATACCCGTTTTTGCTGAAATGGGTAGTGTTAATCCTATTTTTATTTGTTCCAATAGACTTGAAAAAGACACTGCCTTAGCTGAACAAATTGCTGCTTCCATAGCTTTAGGTTGTGGGCAATTTTGCACCAATCCTGGGTTGATAATTATTGAAAGTAGTGCCCCCAACCCACTTTTTATCGATCGCCTTCAACAAGCCCTTTGGCAACAAAACACCAGTGTTATGGTGCATCCTAATATCGAAAGCAATTATAGCCAAAGCATTGAAGCGCTTTCCAAAACAGCCGTTTCCTTGAATAAATCTGATAGCACAAAAGCTGTTTTAGGTGTAGTGCCCGCTTCACAATTTTTAGCAGACACTGCTTTAATTGAAGAAGTTTTTGGTCCCTACAGCTTAGTGGTGCAGTGCGAAAATACAACTCAAATGCAGTCTGTTATGGCGGCTTTGCCCGGGCAGCTCACGCTCACCCTTTTGACTGATGATGCGGATGAAAAGAATTTGCAGGAATTGCTCCCTGTAGCACGGGAAAAAGCGGGTCGTTTGCTTTTTGAGGGTGTGCCCACAGGCGTGGCCGTTACACAAGCCATGCACCATGGAGGCCCTTTTCCTGCCACCACAGACGGGCGATTCACTTCGGTGGGCTCCGATGCTATATATCGTTGGTTGCGCCCCCTTTCCTATCAAGATTGTCCCAATTCACTTTTGCCCGAAGCCCTCCAAAAAGAAAATCCACTCCAACTTTGGCGTAGTATCAATGGAGTCTTAACCCAAGCCCAGGGATGAAACCCACCACTCGCCACACCTTTGAATGTGTAGAGGCCTACACAGCAGGTAATCCAGTGCGCTTGGTCAAGGGCCCAGCACCTGTTTTGAAGGGAAATTCGATGGCCGAAAGAAGAATGAATTTTATTAAAAGCTACGATTGGATTCGAACCGGATTGATGTTTGAGCCGCAAGGGCACGATATGATGAGTGGGAGTTTTTATTATCCTCCAATTGATTTGCAAAATGATGTTGCCGTTTTGTTCATAGAAACCAGTGGGTGTTTGCCCATGTGTGGTCACGGTCTCATTGGAACCATAACCGTTTTGTTAGAAGAAAAATTGATTCATCCTAAAATAGAGGGGCAGCTGCGTGTGGAAACACCAGCAGGATTAGTGGTGGCCACCTATAAACAAAAAGACTCAAAAATTGAGGAGGTTGCCTTTACCAATATTGCTTCTTATTTGGCAGCAGAAAACCTTTCTGTGTCTTGTTCGGGTTTGGGCTCGTTGGTGGTTGATGTAGCTTATGGGGGCAATTTTTATGCGATTATTGACCCACAAAAAAACTTTCAAGATTTGGCAGACCATACGGCATCCGAATTGGTGTCCTGGAGCCGTGAAATTCGAAGGGAGTTAAATCAAAAATATACATTTAAGCATCTAGAAGATCCTAACATAAAAGGATGTAGTCATGTGCTTTGGACAGGAAAACCGACCCAGCCAAATGCCACTGCACGAAATGCTGTTTTTTATGGTGAAAAGGCCATAGATCGATCCCCTTGTGGCACCGGAACTTCATCACGTATGGCTCAATGGGCCGCAAAGGGTAAACTAAAAGTGGGTGATACGTTTGTTCATGAAAGTATTATAGGTTCCCTGTTTAAGGGCACATTGTTAGAAAAAGTGACCCTAAACGATCATCCAGCAATTGTGCCACAAATTGCAGGCTCGGCTCGAATTATTGGCTATAGTCAGCGGATTTTAGACCCTAATGATTCCTATGTGAACGGTTTTCAAGTTTTGTAAAAATGGAGAAAAAAGTGGTGGTTGTGGGTGGTGGCATTGTGGGATTGTGTTGTGCCTATTATTTACAAAAGGACGGCCATCATGTGACGGTGATTGACAAAGGAAATTTTCAAGAAGGAGCGTCTTTTGTGAATGCAGGCTATTTAACCCCCAGTCACATTATTCCTCTTGCGGCTCCGGCCATGTTAGAAAAAGGAGTGCGATGGATGTTCCGCTCCAATAGTCCTTTTTATATCAAACCTCGCTTTGATTTAGATTTAATTCAATGGGGACTACAATTTGTTCGATCATGTTCTGCCACTCATGTGGAACGTTCTATAAAAGCCATTAAGGACATAAACCTTTTTAGTAAAAGTCTATATGAGTCTTTAAAGAATGCTTCTGAATTTGAATTTGATATGGCCTCAAAGGGTTTACTCATGGCATATCAAACGGCGGCTGTGGAACGTGAAGAGCGCCGCATTATGCAAAGGGCTTTGGCGGAAGGATTGCCCGTAAAACATTTGTCGCCTCAAGAAGTGATGGCACTCCAGCCCGAAGCGCCGATGCAAATTGAAGGAGCTTTTTGGTATCAATGTGATGCCCATCTCAATCCGGAGTTGTTTATGCACCGCCTCAAAAACTTTCTTGAAACAAAAGGGGTGTCTATTTTGGCAAACACTCCGGTTTTATCTCTGGAAAGTGTAAATCATAAAATAAAACGATTGGTGTTGCCAAAACAAAAAATAGCAGCCGATGTTGTGGTGATGGCTACTGGGGCTTGGTCTGAAAAATTGTTAAAATTATTGGGAATTAAGTTGCCTGTTCAGGCGGGCAAAGGCTATCGAATTAATGTTACAAACTCGCCTAAAATTACCCATCCAGCACTTTTGTTGGAAGCCAAAGTGGCGGTTACACCTATGCGAGACTATACCCGTTTTGGGGGCACTATGGAATTGTCTGGATTGAACCACAACATCAATAAAAAACGTGTTGAAGCTATTGCCAAAGGTGCCATGAGCTTTTATAAAGACCTCCACATTTCCGAACAAAATATTGCAGAAGCACGCTGTGGGTTACGTCCCTTATCACCCGATGGGTTGCCGTTTATTGGGCCACACAGCCGTTGTGAAAACTTGATAATTGCAACAGGACATGCAATGATGGGATGGAGTTTGGGGCCGGCCACTGGCAAGTTAGTGGCAGAATTGGTTGCGGATAAAAAAACAAGTTTAAATCTGGCTCCTTTTCATCCCGAGCGGTAAAGAGTGATTTGATTAAAATTGAAAAAACAAACCCGAGGAAAAACTGCTGCCACGATAAATCACTTTTCCAAATAAGGGATATGATGCAGCAGCACTAAGCCCCCATTTGGATCCTATATTAAATGCCATTTCGCCCCCCAAAACGAAGCTTTCAATATTATTGGCAAAAATGGCGCCGTTGGCATTGGAAGCGTCTAAAGATCCGTTATAGAGGGGTTTGATCCAGTGTAAACGAGTGAGCACTAGCAATTTATTTTTCCAAAATTGGCTGCCCGTTTCAAAATAACTATGCAATTCATCCGAAAAGCCTTTTGTTCGATTGTTATATCCAACATAAGATTTTAAGTAAAAGGTCTGTTTACCAACACGATAACCACTACCCACATTGGCTTGGATTAATTGGTTAAACTCTCCATCGCCGGTTTGGTAACTACCATCAAAACCAGCTTTGGATCTTCCGCTAGGAATGCCCAAGGTGAGGGTGGAAGAAAACACCCATTTTCCAGACGATTTAATACCGTATTCAATACCTAAGTTGGCATCACCAAAACTACTAAATTCTCGCCGGGGTTCATACTCATTACCGTTGGTTTTGGACACTTGTGCAAATTGATAGTTTTTAACCAAAAAAGGGATATAGGCAATAAAATTTATTTTTTCTGAGAGACCATATTGTGCATAGAGGCTGCTTATAAAAAGTCCTCGGGTGGCGTTGGGGTCTGCTATTCCCTGATCGGTAAAATGTTGATTTGCCAATAGTGACCAACCACCCAATTTATAATAGCCTGTTCCTTTTTCTCGAATCCATTGCCCCTGTAGTAGGGAAAAGGAAAGAACACAGAACAATGAGGTAAAAAGTGTTTTCATCAGTCGTAAATTTTTGCTTCACCCACCTTAACATTAAAGGGTTTGCACCAGTATAAAATATATTTGTAGTCTTTGATGCCAATGTTGGCGGGAAGGAGGTAAGAATGTGCGCCAGTAAAAACCTTAACGGCGCCAATTTCGTATGCTTGAGAGGTGGTGTTGTTGTTGTTAGATAAATAAACATATAGTCCGGGCAGAGTGCTGGAGGCTTCATAGTCGTCGCCCAAGGCAAGAACAATTCCGTCTTCTGTTTCGGAAAAGGTAAAACTCCCTTTTAATGTATATCCGCTTTTGGTTTCAAGCGAGCCTTTGTAGGTGGTAGCTTCTTCATTTTCAAGGGCGTTGACTTGAATGGTGTTTTGAGCCATTAGCGTGGTGTTAGAATGAACTACTGAGACCGTGATGGTGGCAGTTCCAGCGCCTACTGCTGTGATTAATCCATTAGCATCAATTTTGATTACTGTTTCGTCAGAACTCATCCAAGTGAGCGGGGGGCTTTCTTGATTTCCTTTTTCGTCTGTAAAAACGACTTCAAATTGAAAACTTGTTTCGGCGGTAATTTCTGCAATACGATTTGTTATTTCTAATGTGGGACTAATTGTTATTGTTGTTTCAACAGTGTTGCTCACATTCATTGTTTGTTCTTGCGGCTCTTCCGCAGGAGGATCTTCTTCTTTTTCTTCAAGAATTACATTGGGTGTCACAACAAGGGTTATGGTGTCGGTTAGGGTTGTTCCTTCTTCTGTTTTAATTTGTGCAATAATGGTAACTTGACCTTCTTTAAGCGGATTGCCTTGCCCTTGAGCATCAACTGTAAGGATTTCTGGATTTGCGCTACTCCAGACAATGGATGCCTCATCAATTTGCATTCCAACATTGTTAAAATAGGAGGCTTCAAAAGTGATGGCTTTACCAACAGGGATGCTAGTTGTAGAAGAAGTTATCCGGATAACTGGGGGAACATAATCGTCAATTAAATCGACTCCGGTACAAAAACTCAATAAAAGAAGGAGAGACAAAACGGCTGTAGGTTTTATGGGTAACATTTTGGGAATATTTACCCTAAAAGTAGAAAAAAATCAAGTGAAATTAAAAATTAGAGTAATGAAATGGCCCTTTCGGCAAAATAAGTGGCAATAAGGGATGCGCCGGCCCGTTTGAAGGCCAACAATTGTTCTAGCATCACAGCATCATGGTCTATCCATCCATTGGCGGCGGCAGCTTTGAGCATGGCATATTCACCACTCACCTGATAGGCTGCAATAGGCACATTAATCTGCTCTGAAAGATGCCGAACGATGTCAAGATAGGGCAACCCAGGTTTGACCATCACAATATCGGCGCCTTCGTCAATATCGCGGAGGGTTTCAACAAGAGCCTCTTTGCGGTTGGCACTGTCCATTTGGTAGGTTTTTTTGTCTCCAAATCCAGGGCTAGAATCTAGTGCATCTCGAAAAGGACCATACAACGACGAGGCATATTTGGCGCTATAACTCATGATTAAAGTATCGTGAAAAGCATTTTCTTCAAGGGTTTCTCGAATTTCCAAAACACGGCCATCCATCATATCACTTGGGGCCACACCATTGGCTCCAGCTTGGGCGTGTGAAAGTGCCATGGCGGCCAATACGTCTAAGGTGGGGTCGTTCACAATTTTTCCATTTTGCACAATACCATCATGCCCTTCAGAGGAGTAGGGATCTAAAGCAACATCGGTAAAAACCACCATTTCTGGAGCCACATTTTTTATGGTTTTAATGGCGCTTTGCATTAATCCATCTGGATTACAAGCTTCTGTGCCCTTATTGTCTTTTTTTGAATCGGGCACTTTCACAAAAACCAAAACCGCCTTGACTCCTTTTTGCCATAAGTCTTTCACATGGGTTTCTAGGGTGTCTAGGCTATACCGATAATAGTCGGGTAAGGAGGCTATGGGTTCTTTTTTTTGGCTTCCTTCAATCACAAATAGGGGCACTATAAAATCGGTAGGCAAAAGGTGGTGTTCTTGCACCAATTGACGGATGCCTTGACTGGCTCTTAATCTGCGGTTGCGTTGCAATGGAAACATGATCTAAAATTAAGGATTATTGTTGGTTATGTCTTCTGTTTCGATTGAATCTTCATGAGTTAGCTCTTCTGATAGCGTGTCTACTTCATCATTTTCTAGATCAACAGTGTCCTCTTTTTTTGAATGGCTATTCCCTAAAATAAGCACTAGCATGGACAGTAATATGACCACCAACAAGGTGCGTTCATCAATCCAAGGGCTTTTTGTTAGGGGAAATGTGATTTCATCAATTTGCAAAAACAGCAAAATGCTTATCAGTCCACGTGGGGCCATATAGACAAGTGGAGCCGTTTTAAGTTTAAAAGTTGTTACTGAAAGATAGATGTGTCTGAGTAGCAACATCACAAAAAAGATTAAGGCACCATACAATAGAGGTTCAAGACTGTTAAAAGTGGTTAGTGAAATGGAAAAACCAAAAAATAGAAAGAAAAACGTACGCACCAAAAAGGTAGATTCTGCCGTTAGAATATGAAATTCATGCAGCCCTTTTTCGGTTTCTTTTAAATTCAAATAGCGTCTTAAAAATGCAGGCAAAAGTGATTTTACGTTGCTCATAAACAGACCGAAAATAAAAATGGTAACCAAAGCCGGCAAATGAAAAAGTTTTCCAAAAGCGTATACCAAAATGAGCAGCGCCAAAATCAGAAAAAACTTGACGTGGTGTTTGATGTTTTGTAAAAGGCGAAACAACACATAGGTGATGAGTAGAGAAATTATAATGACGCCAATAATTTGAAATCCAAGATTAATAATAGAAGCGGCGCCCAATAGGTTTTGTCCTGTTTCAAATTGACGCAAGGCATAATTAAAAACCATAATGCCTAAGATGTCTGAAAAAGTAGATTCATACACCACAAATTCTTTATCGTTGGGCAGTAGTCCTCCTGCAGAGGGAATGGCAACAGCACTGCTGACGATGGAGAGCGGAATGGCATAGGTCACAGCAGTGGTGTAGGGTAAATCTAGTAGGTTTTGAAAAACAAGGGTGAGCCCCACAATGTTGGCTACCAATAAAACTGCGGCTGCCACAAATCCTTTGAGAATAAGGGGCAATTTTTCTCGATTAATTTCAAGTTCCAAGGCCCCTTCTAATACAATTAGAATTAAACCAATGGTGCCCAAAACAGGAATTAGGTCATTCAATAAGGCAAAAGATTCATAGCCATTGGCAGAAGCTATGGTGCGAATTAACATGCCGGTGGCCATTAATAATATGACCGCAGGAAATTTTGTTTTTCGTGCCAGGGCATCAAAAAAATAAGAGAAAATGATGAGGAGCGGAAAAACAAAAAGGATGATAAGCGTGTTCATTGGGAGAAATTATAATAATTCAATACCAAGGTAAGAAAAGAAGTGCGATAAACGGTTTTTGGTTAGGCCCATGCTTTTGGCTTTTTTAAAACGTCTAATAAGACGGCTTCTTCGCTGCCTTCTTCTGGATGATGATCGTATAGCCATTGCACTTTTGGAGGTAGGCTCATTAAAATACTTTCCATTCTTCCATTGGTTTTTAAGCCAAACAACGTGCCTTTATCGTGAATTAAATTGAACTCTACATAGCGTCCTCGTCTAATTTCTTGCCATTGGCGTTGTGCGGAGGTGTAGGTAAGATTTTTCCGTTTTTCAACAATAGGCAAATAGGCTTCCACAAAGCTGTCTCCTATTCCAGTTACAAAAGTATATCGATCGGCAATAGAAAAGGTGTCGCTAGCTTTTAAATAATCAAAAAAGAGGCCGCCCACTCCCCGAGCTTCTTGACGGTGAGCATTCCAAAAATAGCTGTCGCATTGTTTTTTAAATTGCTCGTAAAAATCGGGATGGTGTTTGTCACAGGTTGTTTTACAGATGTGGTGAAAATGTTT
>CAZTYX010000068.1:0-8078 GCA_964617385.1 uncultured Flavobacteriaceae bacterium
CCTTGGGTTCTTTAGTGCATAAAGTAATATTGGTTGATGCCGATCCACAGGCCAATGCCACCTCTGGGTTGGGACGAAACCCCCAAACAGGGCAAGGCGGCACTTATGAACTTTTAGAACACACCGTTACAGCCACCCAATGCATCCAAAAAACCAATACTGAAAATGTAGACCTTATTGCGTCACATATCGATTTGGTGGCTATTGAAATCGAACTCATTGATCGGGAAAAAAGAGAGCTTATGCTTAAAAACGCCCTGCTTGAGGTCTTGGATGCATACGATTATATTCTTATTGATTGTGCACCTTCTTTGGGTTTAATAACGCTTAATGCCCTCTCCGCAGCCCATGGAGTTATTATTCCGGTGCAATGCGAATATTTTGCCTTAGAAGGTTTAGGAAAATTATTAAACACCATAAAAAGTGTTCAAAAACTGCATAACCCAAATCTCGATATTGAAGGCATTTTACTCACCATGTATGACACGCGTTTACGGTTATCAAATCAGGTGGTTGATGAAGTAAAAAAACACTTCGGTAAAATGGTTTTCAAAACCATTATTCAACGTAACATTAGGCTGAGTGAAGCCCCTAGTTATGGGGAAGATATTATCACCTATGACGCTACAAGTAAAGGCGCCAAAAGTTATTTATCACTTGGAGGTGAAATTATTAAAAAAACAAAGGTGTTAAATCATGGCTAAATCAAATAAAAAACCAGCACTAGGCAGAGGGCTTTCGGCACTCTTGCAAGACGAACAAAACCAACGAGATGGCAGTTATGCTAGTGCTCCGTTGCGTAGCATTCAAATGCTGGAACTCTCTCAAATTAGCCAAAACCCCAACCAACCCCGCACTCAGTTTTTAGAAGAAAATTTACAAGAATTAGCAGCCTCTATCAAAACCTTGGGAATCATTCAACCCATCACGGTTCGAAAATTAAACACTAACAACTATGAAATTGTTTCTGGAGAACGTCGGTTTCGTGCTGCAAAAATGGCCGGACTCTCAAAATTACCGGTCTATATTCGGGAAGCTAACGACCAAGAACTTTTGGAAATGGCTTTGGTTGAAAATATACAAAGAGAAGACCTCGATCCTATTGAAATCGGTTTGAGCTATCAACGCCTTTTGGAAGAAGTGGGTATGACCCAAGAAAAACTAAGTGAGCGGATTGGCAAGAAAAGATCTACCATTGCCAACTATGTGCGTTTGCTTAAATTAGACCCCATCATCCAATCGGGCATGCGCGATGGCTTTCTTTCTATGGGGCATGGCAGGGCTTTAATCAATATTGAAAACACTGCTGTTCAATTGGAAATTTACGAGAAAATTATTCGAAAAGGACTTTCTGTAAGAGCCACAGAAACCTTGGTGAAACAGGCTAAAAATAATACATCTGCCCCGTCTCAACCCTATCAACCTCCATTTTATTCGCAAGTATCAGAAACACTTGAAACCTTCTTGGATGCTGGAGTTAATGTTAAATCGAATGCTGCCGGAAAAGGCCATATCACCATCGCTTTTGACTCTCAAGAGAAACTACAACACATTTTAAATAAAATAAGAGGTGCCTCTTAAATCCTTACTAAGTTCGTTTTTTATTCTTCTAAGCCTTTTTGTTTCAGCCCAAGAGGAAGAAGCTGTAGATTCAATTTCTCAAAATAGATTGATTGTCAAAAATGTGAGCGACAGTTTGCTACGGGCCAAATACAAAACTTTTTCGCCGCGAAGAATTCGATTGATGGAAGACCCATTGACTCCATCTAAAGCTAGCTTTTATTCGGCAGTCATTCCTGGGCTGGGGCAAGCCTATTTAGGACAATATTGGAAAGTGCCTATTGTATACGCCGCCATGGGAGCCTCTATGTATTATTTTTTAGATAATGATAAGATTTCTAAAACCTACAGAAATGCCTATAAACGAAGACTTTCGGGCTATTTTGACGATGAATATTTAAAGATTATTCCCGAAGGCGAAGAAGATAAATTGATAAAAGGCATGAAGTTTCACCGCAGTTACAGAGATATATCGGCCCTACTTTTTGCGGCAGCCTATGTGCTTAACGTGATCGAAGCCAATGTAGCGGCCCACATGCTTCAATTCAATATTAATGATGAATTGGCTGTGCAACCCGAGCTGTTTTTTAATGAACAAGAAACTGGATTGCGACTGGCCATAAAATTTTAAAGTATGAAAATTGCACTTTTAGGATATGGACGAATGGGAAAAGCTATTGAAGAAATAGCCCTTGAAAGAGGACACGAAATTGTCTATAAATTAGATAAAGACCTAGAAGTAGGCGATTTAAAAACCGCCGAAGTAGCCATTAATTTCAGCATACCCGATGCCGCTGTAGCCAATATCAAAGCGGCTTTTGATTGCGCATTGCCCGTGGTGTGTGGCACCACAGGGTGGTTGGATCAACAAGAGGCCATAAATGCATTGTGTATTACCAAAAAAACAGCCTTTTTGTATGCCTCCAACTTTAGTGTTGGGGTCAATTTATTTTTTAAGTTGTCTCGTTTTATGGGGCAATTAATGGCGCCTCATGCTAGACAATACAAGGCCCATCTCACAGAAATTCATCATATACACAAATTGGATGCTCCCAGCGGAACGGCCATCACCATAGCAGAAAATGTTATTGATAATAGTGCCTATACCGAATGGACCATGAAAACACCACAAGAAAACCAACTGCCCATTGTTTCTGAACGAGAGGGTGAAGTGCCTGGTACTCACACTCTAAAATATCAATCTGCTATAGATGCATTGAGCATCACTCACGAAGCTTTCAATCGAAAGGGATTTGCTTTAGGTGCAGTGGTTGCCGCCGAATGGATTGTTGGAAAAACCGGTATTTTCTCCATGGAAGATGTCTTAAATCTTTCTTAAATCCCAACATACAAGATACCGAAACTGTATATTTGAATAAATTTTAAAAGAATGACACTTTTGCAATGGTTTGTTTTTTTCTTGGCGGTGCAACTCGTTCACTTTGCAGGCACCTGGAAACTCTATAAAACAGCCGGACATGCCCCATGGAAAGCATTGGTTCCAATATACAATGCCCTTGTTTTGATGCAAATTATTAAACGCCCAAAATGGTGGGTCATCCTCTTGTTTATTCCCACCATCAACCTCATTCTCTTTGGGGTTATATGGATTGAAACCCTCCGCAGTTTTGGAAAAAACAGCACCAAAGATACCCTCCTAGCCCTCTTCAGTCTAGGTTTCTACATTTATACGGTAAACTATAGCAAAGCGCCCAAATATATTGAAGACCGAAGCCTAAAACCAAGAACCGCACTGGGTGAAACCATAAGTTCTATTGCCTTTGCGGTGGTGGCGGCCACTTTGGTGCATAATTATTTAATTCAACCTTTTATTATTCCCACAGGCTCTTTGGAAAAATCACTGCTCATTGGTGATTTTCTATTCGTGAGTAAATTTCATTATGGGCCACGTGCCCCCATGACTGCCATTTCTTTTCCTATGGTGCATGACACTATTCCGATTCTGAAAGTGCGCTCCTATCTCAAAAAACCTCAAATTCCCTATTTTCGATTACCCGGTTTTGAAAAAATAAAGCGCAATGAAATTGTGGTATTCAGCTGGCCTGCAGACACGGTTCGGCAATTTTTTGTGAAAGAAAAAGGGGTGCGAAAACCTATCGATAAAAAATCCAATTATGTGAAACGATGCGTAGGTTTGCCTGGCGATACACTTGAAATTATTGATGGCTTTGTTCACACCAATGGCAAACGCAATCAGTTGCCTGATCGAGCCAAAGTGCAATACACCTTCACAGCCTATAACCAAAAAGGAGTTTCGGCTAGGCAGTTGGCCAATTTGGGCTATCGCGATTTTTATCGCAAATACCGCATCGAAAACATTACACAAAACAGCTATCAACAATTGCGTCCTTATTTAGTGGGTAGCTCTGGCAATAGCGCCGAAAATTTTGTAGCTATAACAAATCACAAAGGGTTGCCGGTAGAAATCATTCAACAATTAAGACTCAACGCCGGTGAACTTTTGCAAAAGGAGATAAATTTAACCCTCACGCTAGAGGAAGCAAAACAACTACAGGAAGTTTCGTGGCTAGACAGTCTTAAACAACAAATTGCACAGACCCAAAAACCAAATGAAACATTTTTCCCAAATAAACTTCCCTTTGCCTGGAATCAAGACAACTTTGGTCCCCTTGTAATTCCGAAAAGAGGAAACACCATAACACTTACCAAAGAGAATTTGCCACTGTACAAAAAAATTATTGTCGATTATGAAAATAACGACTTGCAAATTTTACCCGATCAAATAAAAATTAACGGCACAACAGCCAATTCCTATACTTTTAAAAAAGATTATTATTGGATGATGGGAGATAACCGCCATCGATCTGAAGACAGCCGTTTTTGGGGGTTTGTTCCAGAAGATCATATTGTGGGAAAGCCCATTTTTATCTGGTTTAGTATTGATGGTATCAATGACGGCATTAGAAATTGGAAAGTGCGCTGGGACCGCGTTTTTACGACAGTAAATGGAGCTGGAAAACCGACCTCCTACCTGCCCCACTTTTTGGTGTTTGTGGCTTTGTGGCAAGGATATGTTTTTATACGTAAAAGAAAAACCAAAAGCCGTAAAGCGTGATACCCGTTTTGTCTCCTGCCTACCTGCCACCGGTGGCATATGTGGCTTGGCTTCTACAACAAAAATCAGTCTGTTTTAATACCACAGACCATTTTCAAAAACAAACGTATCGCAATCGATGTGTGATTTTGGGAGCCAATAGCACCTTGAAATTAAGCGTTCCTATTGTGCATCAAACAGGAAAGAGTCATCAAAAAGAAAAGGAAGTACGCATTTTTAACGAGGTAGCCTGGCAAAAACTTCATTGGAAATCCATTAGCATTGCCTATCGATCAGCGCCCTTTTTCGAATTCTATGAAGATGATCTCAAATCCCATTTTGAAACGTCTTATGATCACTTATGGGAATGGAACATTCAACTGCTTGAAAAAATCATGCATTTGCTTAATGTGCCCTTTTCCTATTCCCTTGTAGCATTTGACCCTAAGCAACACCAACGAATGGAATATTTGCTCAATGCAAAAAGTAAAACGTCCAAAGACCTTCCACCCTACACACAAGTGTTTTCAGACCGTGTTGGGTTTCAAAGTAATTTAAGTATAGTAGATTTAATATTTAATTTAGGGCCACAAAGTGAATCCTATTTGAGCGCTATTTCTCTTGCTACTTTACAGTCGCCATAACGGGTTTGTGATCCGACAAATCAATTTTTGAAAAGGTTTCAAAAGACAACACTCGAACCGAAGGTGCTGTAAAAACATAATCGATTCGGAGTGGAAAAAAAGAAAACCAATAGGTGGTGCCTAAGCCATTTCCTGCTTCTTCAAAGGCATCTTTTCTTTGGGCTTTCATCAAAGCATACGACTTAGAAAAAGCGTTGTTGTTTAAATCTGTACAAATCACATAGGGGGTGTTATGTGCTTTTTGTAATTGATTAAATTGTTCCACTTGTGCACTTTGCTTTTTTAATGTTTTATGCAATTGGTTGCTGAATTTGAGCGGATTCCCTTTAGAGAATAAACTATCATTTGGCTGCAGGCCAAACGACTCAAAGTGAATGTTATAAATTCTTAACGCGTTTTTATTCCATTGTACATCTGCAAAAATTCCATTGTTGGTAGTGCTTTCAAAAGGTATTACCCCTGTTTTTTGTAAGGGTACTTTTGACAAGATAGACGTTCCGTGATTACCCCCTTTTTGGGAAGCTTTAAAAAAACGATAAGGATAGGCTGAAAAGGCTGGGCTTAATTCTTTTGAAAATTCTTGGAAACAAATAATATCCGGATCCTGTTCGGCAATAAAAGCCATAATTTGTTTGGGCACATCATCCTTTTTTATCCATTCATACTTATTAAAAAGGCGGACATTATAAGTTAATATTTTAATTCCTTTTTCCGTTTGAATTGCATTGTTAGGAAATTGATAGAGCAATTCATATTCGGGATAAGCCAAAAATAGTGTGGCCAAAAAGATAAAAAAGGGCCCTTTTAGGCGTATTAACCAATAGAAAAAAAACAAAACATTAACACCCACAAGTGGCAAAACAAATAAAGGGGCAACTGTTTCTGAAAAAAAAGTTCCAAAAGCACCCATAAGTAGTAATTGTAGCCCCACCAAAAAAAGATTACAAAAAAGAAGAAATCTATATAAAAAACTGGTTTTTCTTTTCATTTTAAAAACCTAAGAATCTTTGCCGGCACGAAACAAAAATTCTTTTTCTTCTTTGGTTAAACTATCATAGCCTGAAGTGCTGATCTTATCTAAAATGGTATCGATTTTTTTTTGTTTTGCTGTTGGGCTGTCTTTTTGAGAAACAGGTTTTTTCTTCGAAGGGGCCTTATATACCGTTTTTAAGGGGGCATTTGAGGAAAAAAAGTCTTTTAATGAAAGAATAATACGTTCCAATGGTTGGCCAATATCAATACCTTGTTGTAGTTTTTTGGCATACCAAAAACCCAAAGCGGCACCCCCTATATGCGCCAAATGCCCTCCGGCATTTCCCCCTGGAATTTGCAATACATCAATAAGCACAAAGGCAATGCCAACATATTTAAGTTTTACATTGAAAATCAACAGCCGAACTTCTTGTTCAGGAGTGTAGACACAACTAAAAATAAACACGGCCATAACCCCAGCAGAAGCACCCACCATGTAGGGACTAGCGTTTTGAAAAGCTGGAAAAATCAAATAACTTAAAACAAAAACCAGCCCGCCTAGTAAAATACCTAAAAGATAGGTGTTTAAAAAAGTTCTGGCTGGCAGTAGATTTAAAAAAAATTGTCCTGCATAATAGAGCAAGAGCATGTTCCAAAACAAATGAAAAAACCCCGTATGAAGAAAGCCATAGGTCAATAGCGTCCATGGGCGGTAAAGCAAATTACCTATATCTGCATCCAATTCAAACCAGCCCAAAAGAAGATTTTGGGGTGCATTAAACAAAAATAAAAAGGTATTGAACAGCAGTGGAATCACAAAGCATATCACGTTGATAACAATCAACTTTTCAGCAATAGAGAACTGCTCGTATCGATATTTAAGTTGCGTTATAGGTCCCATCGGTTGTTGTCAAATTGTTTTTTTTTCCAATACCACATCATAATTAATCCTGTGATGGCTCCCCCCACATGGGCAAAATGTGCAATAGGTCCAATGGAATAGGAAGTAAATCCAAAAAATAAATCGCCAAGAATTAATAGCGGTACTAGAATTTTGGCTTTCACCGGAATGGGGGGAAACAAAAGCATCAATTGAGCGTTGGGGAATAGCATCGCAAAACCAACTAAAATACCATATAGGGCTCCAGAAGCACCTACCATAACGGAATTAAACGTTTGCAATCCAGATACCAGGGTTTCCCTTCCAATAGCATTCATATAACTGTAAGACAATTCGCCAGTTTGATAAAAAATATCAATTTCTCTAGGGGTTACCCCTGTTTCTAAAAGCACATCGGTGAGTTGTGAGATTTGAAAATGATATAAAAACAATTGCAGCGCTGCGGCTCCCAAACCCGTGGAGAGATAAAAAAAGATAAACTTTTGACGGCCCCACATTTGTTCTAAGGGCGAACCAAACATCCACAAGCCAAACATATTGAAAAAAATATGGGTGAAGTCACCATGCATAAACATATGTGTTAACGGTTGCCAAAGTGCAAATTTTGGACTTTTGGGATAATGCAACGCAAACCAATCATAAGCAGCATCTCCCATCGTAAGCGAGGCAATAAAAAACAAGCCATTGATGATTAATAAGTGTTTTACTGTTTCTGTAATATTTTGCATTACATCATTTTTTGTTCTATTTCCGCTTTTTCTAAAGTAATAAAAATGCGCTTATTGAAGGGAGACACAAGGGTCTCTTTACAACCAAAAAGGTCATCAATCAACTGCTGCTGGGCTGCCATTTCAAGGGGTGTTCCGGTTTTAACGGCAAGGGCCATCGCCATTTTTTTTGCCATCGTATCCGCCAAACTCATAGA
>CAZTYX010000069.1:0-7867 GCA_964617385.1 uncultured Flavobacteriaceae bacterium
GGCCAACAAATCACTATATGGTTTAAAGTCTTATTTATATATGTAAATATTGTGTTTTTTATAATAATAAGACCCGTCTTCGTTAGTAAATTTTTTGCTTTCTGTGATGGTTAGATAGTAGTCGCTGGCTTTGGTTTCTCGAACATCAAAAAAATAAGTTCTTCTTCCGGCGCGAAGGACTTTTGAATGAATATCCTCTACCTTATCGTCATAATTCTCCGACATCTTGTTTAACTTTTTTGCTTATTTGAGGCTAATTTTATAAAAAAAAATAAACGATACAAATTAATTTTATTTTTCTGTTTGCTGTTTTTCGAACAAATCCTTGTAGTATCCCTCTTTACTGATTAAATCGGTATGATTTCCTTGTTGAATAATTTTTCCGTTTTCCAAAACAATTATTTGATCTGCATGCTTAATAGAAGAAATGCGGTGACTTACAATGAGCGTTGTTTTATCGGAAGCAATTTGTGCTAAATTTTTCAAAATGGTTTCCTCTGTTTCGGTATCTACCGCAGAAAGACAATCGTCTAGGAGTAAAATTTTAGCTTCTTTAAGCAAGGCTCTGGCAATCGATAGGCGCTGTATTTGTCCTCCAGAAAGCGTAACACCTCGCTCACCAAGAATGGTTTTATAGCCTTTAGCAAAACCATCAATGTTTTTGGCTACATCGGCATAATGTGCCATTTGCTTAATTTCATCCAAAGAGGCATCCTGTTTTCCAAAGCGAATGTTATCTTCAATAGATTCTGAAAACAAAAATGGATTTTGAGGCACATAGGCAATAGCATTGCGCAAATGGTCAAGATGAAAATCTTTAATATCCACACCATCAATCAAAATTTTTCCTTGTAAGGGATCATACAGCCGTGGTATTAGTTCCAACAAACTTGATTTGCCTGAGCCAATTTTACCCAATATGCCCATGGTGGTGCCTGGTTTTAAATCAAAGTTTACTTGATCCAAAGCTTTGATGCCTGTTTCTGGATATTTGAAAGTAACGTTTTCGAAGCACAGTTGTCCTTTTAGGGTGTGTTTTTCAATTTGGCCTGAGGTCACCTCAGGAGTTTCTTTCAAGAAGGCATTAATTCTTTCTTGTGAGGCCTCAGCCTGCTGTACAATGGAAGTGACCCAACCCACCACAGTCACGGGCCAAGTGAGCATGTTTACATAAATAATGAATTCTGCCAATACCCCAAAGGCAATGGTGCCATTCATGTATTGCAAGCCACCCACAAAAATGACAATCAAATTGCTGATACCAATGAGGAGTATCATCAATGGGAAAAACCATGCTTGCACCTTAACCAAAGCCATGTTTTTTTCATAACTCTGATCAGCTTGTGTTTTAAATTGTGATTGTGCATAGGCCTCTAAACCATAAGATTTAATGACCGATATACCACTGAAATTTTCCTGTGCCACTATTGCCATTTTTGCTAAAAGTTCTTGTACGGCAGTGCTTCTAACATTAATGACTCGACTGAGTTTATAAATAGTTACTGAAAGAATGGGAAGTGGTAAAATGGTGTATAAAGTGAGGCTGGGAGCAATGCTCAACATATACGATATAACAATCACAAATAAAGCAATGGTATTGATGCTATACATCAAGGCAGGGCCTACATACATTCGGGCTTTACTAACATCTTCACTAATTCGACTCATCAAATCGCCCGTACGGTTTTCTTTAAAAAACTTTTGCGACAATTGCTGATAGTGCCAAAAGATTTCGTTCTTAAGGTCAAATTCAATGTAGCGCGAAACATTGATGATGGTTTGACGCATCCAAAATGTAAAAATTCCAGAGGCTAAGGCTGTGCCAATAATGATTAAAATATTTATCAGTAATTCCTTTTTTAGGGCATCAACATTTGCCTCTCCATTACGTAAAAACTGTTCTACAGCGGTGAGTGAATTACCAATTAGTCTTGGCGCTACCAAAGAAAATATGCGCCCAATCACTGTAATCACAATTCCCAACAACAGCTGAAACCGATATTTATAGAGGTATTTATTGAGATGCCGAAGTGCTTTCATTTCTTAGGGGGTAAAGGTACGCAATTGCCTGTTGTAGAAAAAAGATATCTGCTTCATACATTTTTTTAATTGAAATACGCCGCTTTATATTTTATCATACATTTGCGGCATAAAAGTTCTTATCCATGCTCACACGTCGCCACATCCGTATAAAGGTCATGCAGTCGGTTTATGCCTTTTCACACACCGAAAAGGGAAATGTTGATGAGCAAATTCAATTTTTTGAAAAAAGTATTTTTGATAGCATTACATTACTCCTCTTGCAATGGGGTCTTTTTAAAGCGTTGCATCAATTTTTGCAAGATCAAGTTGGGTCGCTGCAAAAGAAATACCTCTCTCAAGCGGATGTTTTTTTTCCTTATGAAGCGCTGTTAAAAAACGCCTATTTTCTGTTTATTGTCCATCATCCGGTTTTAAGCGAAAAGTTAAAACAGCACAAACTAAACGATTGGGAAATTGAGTTTAAACGTGTAGAAAAGATTTGGCAAGACCTTAAGTTAAGTTCATATTTTGAAAGGTATTGCCAAGAGAGAGATCCCTCTCCAAAAGCACAAAAGCAATTGCTTATTGACCTTTTTGAACAACATATTGCCCCTGCAGAACATTTGCATGCCTTTTATGAAGATCACACCCTCACTTGGCAAGATGATTTACCCATGGTTAACACCTTTATGTTAAAAACCATCAAACAAATCAATCTAGAAGAAAATAATAGTCTTTCCTTTCCTCAACCTTCAGATTGGAAAGAAGAGCTTCTTTTTGGTCGTGCACTTTTAGAAAAGACCCTTGCCCATGACGAGGCTCTCCAAAAAGAATTAGAAGGGAAAACCCCCAATTGGGATGCCGATCGCATTGCTTTGATGGATGCGTTGTTGTTAAAGATTGCCATCGCAGAGTTGCTTTATTTTCCAGAAATACCAACCAAAGTAACCCTCAATGAATTTTTGGAAATTGCAAAAGAATATTCAACACCCAAAAGCAACACATTTATTAATGGTGTGTTAGACAAATTGATGAAAGAATTTGAAGAGAACAATAGGCTACACAAATCGGGAAGAGGATTGCAATAAGCTTTTTTTTAATTACTTTTGAAGAAATAAAAATCACACTATAATGAAAAAATGGATCTTAATGACCTTTGCCGTGAGTGGTCTTTTATTGACATCATGTCAAGAAGGTGCTTCTAGCAAAGTAAAGAAAGAAAATGTTACAGCCACCACAACAGACAATGCCGATAGTGCAGATGCGCCTGTGATGCAATTTGACAAAGTTTCACACGATTTTGGCACCATTGGTGAAGGCGAAAAAGTGCAAACTACTTTTAGTTTTACCAATACGGGTAAATCTGATTTAATTATTGTAGACGCTCGAGGAAGTTGTGGTTGCACAGTTCCTAATTATCCTAAAAATGTACCAATAGCACCAGGCGAAAGCGGTGAAATTGTGGTGAGTTTTGACTCTAGCAATAAGCCCAATATGCAGCAAAAAACAGTGACCATTGCGGCAAATACGCAAAGTGGTAGAGAAACGTTGAGAATCAAAGCTATGGTTACTCCCGATCCTGTGAAACAAAAACAACGCGACGACCAAGCCAGAGCACGTCAAAACGCTAATTAATCAACAAAAGCAATGGAAGGATTATCGGGCCAAATGCCCTTTTTATTATTAATGTTAGTGGTTTTTTTCTTTTTTATCATTTTGCCACAGCAAAGAAGACAAAAGAAAGAAAAGAACTTTATGAACAACTTAAAAAAGGGAGATCGTGTAATCACGAAAAGTGGTATTCATGCCAAGGTGGTTGAACTTAACGACAAAGACAACACCTGCGTGATTGAAACTTTGGCTGGAAAGTTGAAAATTGAGCGCAGCGCACTCTCCTTAGAAATGAGTGCGAAACTCAATCCGCCACCTGCAAAAAAATAATTTTCAAATCCCGCTATTGGCGGGATTTTTTATATGCTGTATCAAAAACTTATAAAACCCATCTTATTTCGATTTGATCCGGAACGGGTGCATCATTTTGTGTTTTCTTTGCTGAAAATCGTGCATCAGTTGCCCGGAGTAGGGGGTTTGATTCGGTCTCAATATAACATCCATCATCCAAAATTAGAACGCGAAGTGTTTGGTCTCACTTTTCCAAATCCTGTGGGGCTTGCGGCGGGTTTTGATAAAGATGCTAAACTATTTAACGAATTAGCCAATTTTGGTTTTGGATTTATAGAAATAGGCACTTTAACGCCAAAAGCACAGCCCGGTAATCCTAAAAAAAGACTGTTTCGTTTGTCAGAAGACCAGGCCCTAATAAATCGCATGGGGTTTAATAATGAAGGGGTTGCAGCTGCTGTGAAACGATTACGTAAAAACAAAGGGGTTTTGATTGGAGGAAACATCGGTAAAAATAAAGCCACACCCAACGATATGGCTGTGGCCGATTATGAAACCTGCTTTGAAGCTCTTTTTGAACATGTGGACTATTTTGTGGTGAATGTAAGTTCTCCTAATACACCCAATTTGAGGGCTTTGCAAGAAAAAGAGCCCTTGACTCATTTATTGAAAACACTTCAAGAGTGCAACAAACAAAAACAAAATCCTAAACCCCTTTTGTTAAAAATTGCTCCAGACTTAACAAAGGAACAATTGCTAGACATTATAGATATCGTAGTTACAATTAAAATTGATGGTGTAATTGCCACAAATACCACCCTTGACCGTGAAGGGTTAGTGTCTAAGCATAAAGCCGAAACTGGAGGTATGAGTGGAAAGCCTTTAGGTGATAAAAGTACGGCAGTGATTCGTTTTTTGGCAGAAAAAAGCAACAATGCTTTTCCCATCATTGGTGTAGGCGGAATCCATTCTGCTCAAGATGCTTTAGAAAAACTTGAGGCGGGTGCTAGTTTGGTGCAACTTTATACGGGTTTTGTATATGAAGGCCCCAGTTTAGTAAAGAAAATTAATCTACAATTGATCGCAAAGACACAATAAAAACAGCGCCTACAATAAAAACTGTATTTCAAAATTTTGTAAATTATTAACCCTTAAATCTTTATCACAATGGAAAACTTAATCTGGTTTATTGTTGTCGGCGTAGTAGCCGGTTTTTTAGCAGGACGTTTTATGAAAGGCAGTGGTTTTGGCCTGTTTGTAAATCTTCTCGTTGGAGTGGCTGGAGCCATTCTGGGCGGATGGTTTTTTGGAACTTTAGGTATTTCGTTTGGAACTGGAATGATTGGTACCCTAATTACTGCTTTTCTTGGTGCAGTAGTATTATTGTTCTTTATTAAACTAATTAAATAAGTCAAAAAAATCAAGTGCCCGAACACTACGCTTTTTGAGTGGCCAGGCACTTCTTTGATTTAACCCCAATATACTTTATGCATTATAAAACGCCCTGTCTGAGAATCATTTACGCACTTATTATTGCACTCTTTGTGCGTTGTATTGAAAAATTTGTGGATGAGGATCCAAGTGCTTTTAATCACATACTTGAATTTCATGAGGATATAACATCCGCAGAAGACCTTATGTGTTTGTATTATCCTTTTGATTATGAAGCGGAAGTTGAATCACCACCCCCCAGTGTCACTGTTGTTTCCTTAGAAGACAATCGCTATCTAATTACGCTCATTGATGATTCAATGGCGGATGATTCTGTGAAAGCATTAAAAATAAGTATGTTAGCGCAGCAAAGAGGCCGCCTCTGGAAGGTCAATAGGATTAAAACTAGCTTTAAATGTTGGCCAGGACGTGGGCATAAAAATTGGGGCACAAAGCTTTGTCGTTAAAAAGAAAAAATGGGCTGCGACGGATGGTATAAATACCACCCTAGCGCTCATTTCTTTTTGTATTAAGCAAACTTAAATACTAATCAAAATAACTAAAACGCTCTCCGGGTTTAATGTTTTTAAGTGTTTCAAACATCAATCGGATTACATTTTCTACATCCTCCTTCTGTACCATTTCCACTGTGGTGTGCATATAACGCAACGGTAACGAAATTAGTGCCGAAGCGACCCCGCCATTGCTATAGGCAAAAGCATCGGTGTCTGTACCAGTATATCGAGAAGACGCTAAACGTTGAAATGGAATTTTTTCCTTTTCAGCGGTTTCTATAATACGTTCTCTTAAGTTGTTTTGAACGGCAGGTGCATAAGAAATGACAGGTCCCAACCCAATTTCAGTATGTCCCTGTTCCTTTTGATTAATCATTGGGGTGGTAGTATCATGGCACACATCAGTCACAATGGCCACGTTGGGCTTAATGGTTTGCGTAATCATTTCGGCTCCTCGCAAGCCCACTTCCTCTTGAACGGCGTTGGTCACATAAAGTCCAAAAGGGAGTTTTATATTTTGTTCTTTTAAAAGTCGGGCGACTTGTGCTATCATAAAACCTCCTGCTCGGTTGTCAATAGCACGACAGACAAATTTATTTCCATTGATGATTTGAAAACTATCGGGATAGGTGATTACACAACCCACGTGCACTCCCATCTTTTCAACCTCCTTTTTATCTTTAGCGCCAATATCTATAAATATGTTATCCAATTTTGGTGTTTCCTCTTTTCCAGACTTACGGGTATGTATGGCCGGCCATCCAAACACGCCTTTCACAATTCCTTTTTTGGTATGAATGTTGACCCATTTTGAGGGTGCAATTTGATGATCACTCCCTCCATTACGCACTACATAAATCAACCCTTTATCTGTAATGTAATTTACATACCAAGAAATTTCATCAGAATGTCCCTCAATCACTACGCGATATTCTGCCTCAGGGTTGATAACACCCACCACGCTACCATAGGTATCTGTAATAAACGTGTCCACATAGGGCTTCACATAATCCATCCACAACTTTTGCCCGTTGCTTTCGTAGCCTGTGGGAGCGGCATTGTTTAAATATTGCTCAAGAAAAGTAAGGGCTTTTTTATCGATAACTTTCATAACAGTTTTTCTCTTTTTAATATAAGATGCTAAAATAATAATAATGATTATTTCAACTCCTCTTCGGCGCGTATAATTTTGTATTTTTGCTCCATGAAAAAAGCCCTCTTTTTCCTACCTCTTTTTTGGACTTGCGTTTGTTTTTCTCAAACTGATAGTTTAACACACTATAAGGCCCTTTTAGAACGTTTTGAATCGGATAGTTTAGACGGTTATGGCATTGCCCTTGATGAAGTTATTTTGTTTCAGCCGTTACGTTTTTCAACCATGAAAGATTTAAAGGCTTATTTGATTTTACGCAATCGCACCTTGCGTGTGTATCCCTATGCTAAACTTGCAGCCGATCGTCTAGATTCACTCACGCTGCGTATGGAGCGCATTCAAAACAAACGCAAACGCAATCAATACATCAAGCGCATCGAAAGTTTTATATATGATGAATTTGAAGAAGAATTAAAAAAACTTTCCCGTTCCCAAGGGCGCATTTTGATAAAACTAGTGCATCGCCAAACGGGTGCCACTACTCATGAATTGGTAAAAGAATTGCGTAACGGATGGCGTGCCTTTCTCTATCAAACCACCGCCAGTCTATTTGACCTTACTTTGAAGGCAGAATATCAACCCGAAACCGTTTATGAAGACTTTTTAATTGAAGATATTTTGCAGCGGGCCGCCGCAGACAATCTCATTGAACTTGATGCCACAGCATTAGAATACAACCTAGACAGTCTCTATCCGTTGTGGAAGGCAAGAAAAAAGCGTATTGAATTTGAATAAGCTTTGTTACTGTAAGTTATCAACAATGCATTTATTTTTTGCGAAATAAAAATTAAAATAAATTGCTTGAACAAAAAAGGGTGTTATATTTGCACCCGCAAAAGGGGCT
>CAZTYX010000070.1:0-7835 GCA_964617385.1 uncultured Flavobacteriaceae bacterium
CCAAAATCATGTCAAAATCTTTGGCAAAGGCCATTTCGTTGGCAGATTTCTCAAGGCGCTGTACAATTTTTTCTTCGGTTTCCGTGGCTCTCGACCGGAGGCGTTCTTCTAAAACTGCCATCGAGGGCGGTGCGATAAAAAGCGCTAGCGTTTCTTCTGGATATTGTTTTTTTATATTTAATCCACCTTTTACATCAATATCAAACAAAACGTGTTTGCCCGTGGCCCAAAGGCGTTGAATTTCGCTGTGGTAGGTACCATAAAAAGTGCCTGAATATACCTCCTCATATTCTATAAAGGCTTGCTCCTTAATTTTTTGTTGAAATATTTCGGTAGATAAAAAATGATAATCTGTGCCATCCACTTCATGGGATCTTGGGGCTCGTGAAGTGGCTGAAATAGAAAACCCTAGCGGCATTTCAGTGGAGAGCAAGTGGTGAACTAAGGTTGTTTTACCACTACCCGATGGAGCCGAAAGTACAATGAGTTTGCCGTCTTTCAATCACAAAACGTTTAATAGTTGCTCTTTAATTTTTTCTAATTCATCTTTCATTTGCACAACCACTTTTTGCAATTCAGCATGATTGGCTTTAGAACCGATGGTATTGATTTCGCGGCCCATTTCTTGCGCAATAAATCCTAACTTTTTACCATTAGGGAAGTCCGTTTGCATCACCTCTTCAAAATAGTTCAAATGTTTTTTTAAACGCACTTTTTCTTCGGTAATATCATATTTTTCCAAATAATAAATCAATTCTTGTTCCCATCGGTTTTCATCCACTTGGGTGTTGAGATCCGCAAGGGCGGTGCGTAATTTTTCCTTAACCGCTTTGGCTCGCTCTGGGTCCAAACGCACTACTTCCTCCAATAATGAAGTAATATTTGCATGCCTATTTTGGAGTTCTTCCCCTAAAGCCTTTCCTTCTTCAGCTCTAAAATTATTGACGTTCCCTAGCACTTCATCCAAAAGACTCAAAAGAGCTTTTTGGGTAGATTCTTCAAGGATTTTAGTTTCATTTGAAAGCGTTTCGGGCAAACGCATGGCTATGGGCAGAAGGGATTCTTCAGCACCATTTGTGATCGATTTAAGTTGGTCTATGTAAGCCTTCACCACGGTAGTGTTTATGGCCACAGGCGCTTGTTCCCCTTGAAAATCCAGATAGATTGAAACATCCACCTTGCCGCGGTGGAGTTGAGCCGAAATGTTCTTGCGCAAAACGGCTTCAATTTCTCGTAAACTCGAATGAATTCTGAGATTTAAATCAAGACTTTTGCTGTTTAGGGTCCTAATTTCAACCGTCATTCCAAGGGCCTCCTGTTGGGTTTCACCTTTTCCAAAACCCGTCATGGAATAGATCATAAATTAAAGCGCTTTAATTTTTATGTTGCGATAAGACACCTTATCGTTGTGATCTTGTAATCCAATACGGCCCGTATGAAATTCGCCAAACCCTTTGAATCCAGGGTCTTTAAATTTCGAATTGGCGATAAGGGCTTCCCATTCGGCGCCATAGAGCGGAAAATCAACAATTCGTCTGTTATTCAAATCAACACTCCCCTTGTTGTGCTCATAGTCGATGGTAATTAAAAAGTGATTCCATTCTCCAGCTGGGCGAGTTACATCTGCTGCAGGCTGCACCATGTCATAAAGGGCGCCTGCTTGGTGTAAATTTGGTTTCACTTTAGCGTCAGGGTGCCTTTCATTATCAATCACTTGAATTTCAGGCCCTGTGGTATAGGGTCTGCCATATTGAGCGGCTTCATTTATTGCCCAAAAAAGACCACTATTGCCGCCTGGGGCAATATTCCATTCAATTGACAATTGAAAGCTCTTGAACATTTGATCAGTCACGATGTCTTGGGCTGGGTCTCCCTTTGATTTATTGGCTGGATCAAACACCAGGGCACCGTCTTCTACGGTCCAAACAGGTGTTGAGCTAGCGTTGTTATAAAGATGCCAACCCTCAAGATTTTTTCCGTTAAAAAGCGAGATCCATTCTTGGTTTTTCGTTTGTGCTAAAGCGCATAGGGGCAATAGAAAAAGGCCAATAAAGAAGGGAGATAATCGTTTCATATTTTTAGTATTAAAGGTTCAAAATGTTACGTAAATGCTGCTCATCAATAGAGCCACCAGCAAAATCATCAAAGGTTTTTTGGGTGGCTTCAATAATATGACTTTGAATAAAAGGGGCTCCTTCTCGAGCGCCTTGTTCAGGACTTTTAATACAGCACTCCCATTCCATTACTGCCCACACATCACAACCATATTCCGTGAGTTTTGTAAAAATGGTTTTAAAATCGATTTGCCCATCGCCGGGGGAGCGATAGCGCCCGGCACGGTCTATCCAATCACCATAGCCGCCAAAGGCACCTTTTTTTCCATTAGGCTTAAATTCAGAATCTTTTACGTGAAAAGATTTGATGAATTCATGATAGTGATCAATATATTCAATGTAGTCTAATTGCTGTAAAACAAAATGGCTGGGATCATAAAGAATATTGACACGTTTGTGGTTGTTGGTGGCTTCTAAAAAGCGTTCAAAAGTGACGCCATCGTGGAGGTCTTCACCGGGATGAATTTCATAACAAGCATCCACACCACACTCGTCAAATACATTTAAAATGGGCAACCAACGATCGGCCAATTCTTTAAACCCTAATTCTACCAAACCGGCAGGCCGTTGTGGCCAAGGGTGCCATGTGTGCCACAAAAGCGCTCCAGAAAAGGTGGCATGGGTGGTGAGCCCTAAATGTTGACTCGCTTTTGCCGCTTTTTTCATTGTTTCTACGGCCCACGCTGTGCGTGCTTTGGGATTGTTTTTAACGGCATCAGGGGCAAAATTATCAAACATTAAATCATAGGCTGGATGCACGGCCACTAATTGCCCTTGCAAGTGAGTAGAAAGCTCTGTGATTTCTAAACCGTAGGAGTTAATTTTTCCTTTGAGTTCATCGCAATAGGTTTTGCTTTCTGCGGCTTTGTCCAAATCGATTAGGAAAGATTCCCATGTTGGAATTTGGATGCCTTTATAGCCCAAATCGGCAGCCCATTGGCACATGCCTTCTAAAGAATTAAAAGGCGCTTTGCTATCCACAAATTGTGCTAAAAAGATACCAGGGCCTTTGATTGTTTTCATTGATTGTCCAAGCTTTGCCATGTGTTTCCGTTTTTATGTGATGCAACAACTGATTCGATAAAATTCATACCTCGGGCGCCTTCATAAAGTGTGGGATATTCGCCTTTGAAGGCTTTTTCTCCCCGCAAGGCTTTGGCCACGCCTTTGTATATATTTCCCATGGCGTCAAAAATACCTTCTGGATGCCCAGCAGGCAGTTTAGTGCCATCGTTAGCAAAATCGGAGGCATAAGCGTTTCCGGGTTTAATTACACGGCGAGGCTCATCATCTTTGAGGTGATATAAAAAGTTTGGATTTTCTTGCTCCCATCGGAAGGCCCCTTCTCGACCATAAATGGCTACAGTGAGACCGTTCTCTTCTCCCGTGGCAATTTGACTGGCTCGCAATACTCCTTTCACAGTGTCTGAAAAACGAACCAAAATGGTGCCGTCAATGTCAAGAGGGTTGTCTTCATAAAGCATATTTAAATCGGCAAGCACTTCTTTTACTTCCATGCCAGTGAGATATTCTACCATATGAAAGGCGTGGGTGCCAATATCTCCAACACAAGAACTGATTCCAGCCACTTTGGGGTCTAAACGCCAAACGCTTTTGCGTTTTTCTTTATCGTGAATTACAGGGTTAATCCAGCCTTGATAATACTGCAAGTCCACTTTATGAATGGCGCCTAAAGCACCGTCGGCAATGAGTTGTTTCATATGGCGCACCATGGGGTAACCGGTGTAGGTGTATGTAACTGCAAAAATTGCGTTGTGCTTTTTTTGTAAGGCGGCCAATTCTAGGGCTTCTTCATGACTAGTGGTTAGGGGTTTTTCACAAATAACATTAAATCCGTTTTCCAATAATTTTTTAGCCATTGGATAATGTAAAAAATTGGGAGTCAATACCGAAACCACTTCTAAACGTTCCTCGGCGGGCTTTTGACTTTCAACGGCAATAAATTCATCAAAGTCTTTATAAACACGATCGGTGTTTACACCAATTTGTTTGGCAAAACCAATATTTTCTTCATAATTCGGGTTAAAAACACCGCCCACAATTTCGTAGCGGTCATACATATGGGCAGCCACGCGGTGCAAAACGCCAATGAGCGAGTCGCCACCACCACCCAAAATGCCAAGTCTAATTTTATTCATTTTGTTTTTTATTTAGAGGTTGGTTTTTAAATGTGACTAAAAATAAGATTAAAACGGTAAATGCAAAAATGGAGGGTTTCATCCAGATTTGTTCCCAAAGGTGTCCTTGAGCAGTTTGATAAAAATCTGTTAAGGCCCCTGCCACTCTAAACCCGATAAACATTCCCAATCCATAGGTTGCCAAGGTGATGAGTCCTTGGGCTGCACTACGGTTCTTTTTTTCTGCTTTAGCATCGGTGTAAATTTGTCCGGAAACAAAGAAAAAATCATAGCAAATGCCGTGGAGTAAAATGCCGACGTACAACATCCAAGCGCTGGTTTCTATATTTCCAAAAGCAAATAGCAAATAGCGAACGCCCCATGCTAGAAGGCCAATAATAAGAGTTTTTTTAAAACCAAAACGCTTTAAGAACAGGGGTAGAATTAATAAAAAAAGCAATTCAGAAAATTGTCCTAAAGCCATTTTAGAAGCGGCGGCTTCCATGCCAATTTCATTTAAAAATTGATTGGCGTGTTGGTAATAAAAGGCCAGTGGGATGCAAACCAATATGGAAGTGATAAAAAACAAGAGATAGGCACGATCTTTAAATAGCGAAAAGGCCTCTAGACCCAAAATAGCTCTAAGGTTCACGTCATCTTTTTCGTCTTGGTGTGGGGGTGTATTAGGCAATGTAAAGCTAAAGAGACCCAAAGCTATGGCTGCCATTCCAGCCATTAAGAAGGTGTTCTTTAAGAGAAAGGTTTTTTCCCATCCCAATTGCCCAATAAGCACTCCCGCTAGAATCCACCCGAGTGTCCCCAGGGTTCTTATGGATGCAAATTCTTTTGTTGGATCTTTCATTTGCCGAAAGGCTACAGCATTGACTAAGGCCAAAGTGGGCATAAATAAGATCATGTAAAGCAAAATGTAGGGGTAGAAAAAAGCAAATTGCTCTTGCTGTGCGGCTAAAATAAGAAGGAGCCCACCTGCCAAGTGTAAACCGCCCAAAAGTTTTTGAGCGGCCACATAACGATCTGCAATTAAGCCAATAATGAAAGGTGCAATGAGTGCCCCAATAGATTGGGTTTCATATGCTTGTGCCAAGGCTGCACCACTGGCATCAAACATTTGAGATAAAAACGTGCCCATAGTAACAAACCAAGCGCCCCAAACAAAAAATTCGAGGAACATCATTGCGGAGAGCTGTATTTTTATCTCTGCTTTCACCTAGATTTCGGCACCTACTTTTAGGAGAAGATCTCGCGTAGCCAAAATACCGGCTTCTTCAGAAAGCTCATCGCCTTCATATTCAACACCAATAAAACCACTGTATCCAGCCTCTTTAACTATGGTGAGCATACGTTTAAAGTCGGTATGGGTTTCATTTCCCTCAGCATCAAAATCATGGGATTTGGCACTCACGCCAAAGGCTTTTGGCATCATTTCTTCTGTGCCAACATAGCGGTCATATTCTTCTTCACAGCTGCCTCCCCAAGGGCCGCCAGAACTACGCTTCACACAAAAATTACCAAAATCAGGCAGGGTGCCACAATTATCCATTTCTGCTCCATTGATGGCTTCCATCAATAATGCTGCATTTGAGGTGAAGGAACCGTGATTTTCTACAATCACATTTACGTTTAAGGGTTTTCCAAAAGCAGATAATGCTTGAAGACTTGTTATACTGTTTTGTTTCCACAACTCAGGATCGCTTTCTCCAAAAAGGTTGATACGCACCGAATGACAATTCATTGCATGTGCAGCTTCAATCCATTTTTTGTGGTTTTCAATGGCTTGATTTCTTATGTCTTCATCAGACGAAGAAAGTTCGCCTTCACCATCAATCATGATGAGCAAGTTTTGTAAACCATATTTAGCGGCCTCTTCATTGGAGCGATCAATAAAATTTTGCAGGGCTGCTTCAGGGGCATCACTTTGGGTTACGTCTGTATAGAGTTGACTAACATATTCCAGTCCTTCAAAGCCCCATCCTTTGGCTAGCTTTGCAAAGTCATAAGGGGAAACCCCTTGCTCGCGTATGGCACGGTGAATTGACCATTGGGCTAAACTTAATTTAAAAAACAAAGTGGGCGCTTCAGCTGCCTTCTGTGTGGGTGTGTTTTTGCAGGAAACAAGACCTAATGTAGATACGCCAACACCAGCGTATGAGAGTTGGGTAAGAAAAGTTTTACGATTCATTTTGATTGTGTTTGGTAGAATGTCATTAATTAATGTTGAAATGTACTAAATTTATAAGCAAGATTATCGATTTTCTTTATATTTGGAAGCACCAGATTAATAAGCAAGCAAAACAATAATATAAAATTACATGGAGAATGAATTTGATGCAATCGTAGTTGGCACGGGTGTCAGTGGCGGTTGGGCAGCAAAAGAATTGTGTGAAAAAGGATTAAAAACATTGGTTCTTGAACGTGGACGCATGTTAAAACACGTTGAAGATTATACCACGATGAACGACGATCCGTGGGACTATCCACACGGAGACGTGATCACACAAGAAATTAGAAAAAAACAACCCAAGCAAAGCCGCACCGGCTATGTGAACAGTGTTTCAACATCCCATCTTTTTGTGGATGATTTAAAACACCCTTATAATGAAGTTCAAAAGTTTAACTGGATTCGCGGCTATCATGTGGGCGGACGATCTCTCACTTGGGGGAGACAATCTTACCGACTCACAGATTTTGACTTTGAAGCCAACGGTAAAGAGGGGATTGGAGTAGATTGGCCCATTCGCTATAAAGATTTGGCACCATGGTATCACCATGTGGAAGAGCATATTGGTGTAAGTGGAGAAAATGTTGGCTTGCCTCAATTTCCTGATGGAAACTACCTTAAGCCAATGCAATTAAACTGCGTCGAAGATGTCCTTAAAGGAGCTGTGAACAGCAAATATAAAGATCGTGTGGTGACCATTGGACGTGTGGCTCATATTACCGAAGGAACCAAACCGGGTGCTGGACGGATCAATTGTCAATATCGTAATTTATGTAGAAGAGGGTGTCCGTTTGGCGCTTACTTCAGCAGTAACTCCTCTACGCTTCCCATGGCAGAAGCAACGGGCAATATGACTTTGCGCCCCAATTCTGTGGTGCATGAGGTGCTTTATGATGCCGATAAAAAACGAGCTACAGGTGTACGTATTATTGATGCCGAAACTAAAGAGGTGATTGAGTTTAAAGCGAAAGTGATTTTCTTATGTGCTTCAGCAGTAGCCTCTACCTCTATTTTAATGCAATCAAAATCTGAGCGTTTTCCTAATGGAATGGGGAATGATTCTGGAGAATTAGGACACAATTTAATGGATCACCACTTTCAAGTGGGAGCCCAAGGTGCTATGGAAGGTTTTGAAGATAAATACTACACTGGACGGCGTCCAAATGGTGTTTACATACCTCGTTTCCGCAATATTGGTGGTGCTACAAACCAAAAAGATTTTGTGCGTGGCTATGGCTATCAAGGTGGCGGTGGCCGCGGGGGTTGGTCTGCAAAAGTGGCCGAGTTGGGGTATGGTGCAGGCTTTAAAGAAGCCATCACTGAACCAGGTGATTGGTCAATTGG
>CAZTYX010000071.1:0-7823 GCA_964617385.1 uncultured Flavobacteriaceae bacterium
ATACTCAAAATGCCTTATTGTTTATTGGAGGAGGGTCTCAAAAAGACACCAAAGTATTTTTAGACAGTATGGCCATTGCCCAAGCCGTTCAGATGAAGTCTATAGTTGCTCATGTTAGCAATGTACCCTTTCAGCCCCTTTCTTTTAAAGGAACCGATTCTATACAGCGCTATGAAGACAATATTATTGCTTATGGATGGGATCAATTTTTGAAAAATGGAGCTCAGGATAAAGATATGGAATGGTTGGCACGATTTCCTATGACCCGTGCCGCCGTGCGTGCCATGGATGTGATTGAGGCCCTTAGTCAGGATGTGGCAGCACCCGTGTCTTCTTTTTTTGTGTCTGGCGCCTCCAAACGCGGTTGGACCACCTGGACCACAGCCGCCGTAGATGATCGAGTGATCGGTATGGCGCCCTTGGTGATTGATATGCTCAATTTATTGCCTTCTTTTGATCATCATCATAAAGTTTATGGTCAATGGTCTCCGGCGGTGGAAAATTATGTGAATCAAAACATTATGGACTGGATGGGTTCAAAAGAATTTGATCGATTGCTAGATATAGTGGAACCCTATGAATTCAAGGAACTTTTTACGCTTCCCAAATTGTTGGTGAATGGCACCATAGACGAATTTTTTGTGACCGATTCTTGGCAGTTTTATTGGGATGATTTACCAGGGCCCAAATATTTGCAATATGTTCCCAATGGCAATCACGGTTTATTAGGGCGTTATAGTGCCCAAAATATTTTTTCTTTTTATGACCGTTTGATTCATCAAAAACCGCTGCCACAACTTGATTGGACAGTTGCGGGGAATACCATTTCAGCTCAGGTGAACAGCAACGTACCCTACAGTATAGCCTTGTGGCAAGCCCACAATCCAAAAACCCGTGATTTTAGAATTTGGGAAATTGGAAGAACTTGGGAAAAACAACCTTTGAAGCATAACGATTCGGGAACTTATGAGGTGCAAGTTTCTTCGAAAGAAGGGTATACGGCCGCCTTAATTGAAGTTGTTTTTGACCCCGAATCTACAGCGCCACTCACCTTCACCACAGGAACATTAATTACGCCAAATACCTATCCATTTAAAAGTTATGAGCCGGAGGTTCGATTAGGAACATACACAATCGAAGTCACATCCAAGAAATAAGCCCCGAGGTTTATGCATTTCTTTTAAAGCCATATCGAATTTGCCCCCAAAAAGAATGTGGAATCTGATCATCTCCTGGAAAACCGAGGGTTACATTGGCCTCTGCTTTGGGTACATAGGACGTTTTAAAAAGATAGTCCCAAAGACTGAGACTAATGCCAAAATTGACACCCACTTTTCCTTCGGGTTGGGCATGGGCATGATGGTATAGGTGCATTACAGGGTTGTTTAAAATATATTTGAAAGGCCCCCAGGTGATGTTTAGGTTGGCATGATTAAAATGCCCAATGGCGATAGCAATAAAATGGACCACAAAGGCCTGTTGGGGCTCAAAGCCCCCGAGCAACATCAGCCCAATGGTTTTTAAGGGTTTATAGAGAATGTTTTCCATCCAATGATACCGTAAATGTGCCGCAAACCCCATTTCTTTTACGCTGTGGTGAATTTTATGAAAGGCCCATAAAAAGGAAAATTTGTGCAACAAAATGTGGGTGCACCATTGTACAAAATCGAGTATTATAAAAAAGAGCAACAGTTGAAGGGGAAGTGAAAAGGATTCCAAATGAATTATTTGTAAGGCATTGGGTGCCACGCCCATCTTGACAAAAAATAGGGCAATGACTTCATAAAAGCCGCTGATGGCAATTGAAAAAAGGAAAAAATTAAAAAACATATAAAAAACATCAAGACCAAAATCTTTTCGAAAAACGCCTTGATTTTTTCGCCATGGAAACTGAATTTCTAACCCCCAAACAAAAAGGGAAAGTATAATTAACCCCCAAAAATAATTTTCATAAAACGGAACTTGAAAGACAATGGATTTGACTGTCCATTGCAATGTGCCAAAAAAAGCTTCTATAAAAACTTGAATATACTCCATCATTTACACAAAAATTATTTGTGAATCTACTGCTCTTAATTCTTTTCAAAATTACGTAAGTATTTATGGATACAAAAAAGAAAAGGGATATAAACAAAAAACCCTCACAGATTTCAGTAAGGGTTTTTGTGGTACCTCCAGGAATCGAACCAGGGACACAAGGATTTTCAGTCCTTTGCTCTACCAACTGAGCTAAGGTACCTTAGCTAAAAGCGCCTGCAAATATAAATGGGATTTTACTTCCGAACAAAATTATTCCATTCATTTCTTCTTATTTTAGCCGCATAAAATTCGCCATGCATCTCATTTTAGACTTTGGAAACTCCCAAATAAAACAATTTGTCTATCAAAAAGAGACCTTAATAGCAACGGTTTCAAGTGGGTATGATACACTTTTACACACCTTGCAAAAAACCAACAAAGCCTATCCAAAGATTTCTCATATTCTTATTGCTGATGTTTGGGGCAAAGCCCAAGAAACGGTGGTCAATGTTTTTGATGATGTTCAAATATTGATGTGTTCACTTGCCTTAAAGATGCCCTTTACCACAGCTTATGAAAGCCGAACAACTTTGGGTGCGGATAGAATTGCACTTTTAGCTGCAATGCATCTGAACTATCCTGGTCAAAATGTTTTAGGTATTGATTTGGGTAGTTGTATTACCTATGATTTGCTGGACACAACAGGGCACCATCATGGGGGTAGTATTTCACCCGGATTTCAAATGCGATATAAAAGCCTACATGAGTACACAGGGCAACTTCCTAAGTTGACGCCTAAACCGTTTGAAACTCCCTTAGGAACAAGCACTGAAAAGGCAATGCATGCTGGTATTTATCAAGGTATTTTATATGAAATTGAGGGGCAAATAGAATTTTATAAGGCGCAATTTGAAAATTTAACAGTAATTTTTGTTGGTGGGGATGCTCAAAGGTTGCCCATACCATTTAAAAATGGCATATTTGCTGCTGAAAATTTTTCAGCAGAAGGCTTACGTCACATTCTGAAAATCAACAGCTAAACATGATTCGAAAAGTTGTTTTAGGCACTTTTTTCTTTTTTGCCCTATTTTGTTGGGGGCAAAGCGGCACCTCGTCGCCATATTCTCTGGCGGGTCTAGGAGAGTTAAATTTTCGGGGCACCCAAATCAATCGATTTATGGGAGGGTTGGATGTTTACACCGATTCCATTCATGCCAATTTAAGTAACCCCGCCAGCTATGGAGCGCTTAAACTAACTACCTATTCGTTGGGAATTCACTACAAATCCAACCTAATGAATGATGGGAATTATGGTAAAAACGGTCAAACAGCTGCATTAGACTATTTGGCTGTTGGAATTCCAGCAGGCAAATTTGGTTTTGGCTTTGGGATTATCCCACTAACGTCTGTGGGCTACAGGGTCAACACCATAAATGAAAATGTTTCTCCATCAATAATTGATCAATTTCAAGGAGCTGGGGGGATTAATCAAGCTTTTATATCACTAGGTTTTCCCTTATTTAAAGTATTGCATATTGGGGGCACACTCAATTATAACTTTGGGAATTTAGAATATAACACAGAACAATTTCGACAAGGAATTGATATTGCCACCTTGCTTAGGCGAAAATCAGTTGTGGCGGGATGGAACTATTTATTGTCTGCCAATTTGAATATTCCTTTAAAGAAACAATACGAATTAAAGGCAATGTATGCGATCCAACCCAATGCATATTTTGATTCCTCAAATGAACAAATTATATTTACACGCTCCATTGCAAATAGCACAGTTACGGATTTTGAAGAAATTAACTTATCTGCAAAAGGATTGCAAACAACAACAATGAAATACCCACTTTTACAGAAGTTTGGATTAGGTTTTGGAAAAGCAAAAAAATGGTTTGTTGGTTTTCAACGAAACCAAAGTCCATTTTCTGCATTTGAAAACACCTTTATGCAACGCGAAAATATAACCTATCGTGATGCTTCTCAATTTACAGTGGGTGGGTTCTTCATTCCTAATTATACCTCTCTTACCAATTATTTTAGCCGAGCCGTTTATCGTTTTGGGTTCCGTTCTGAGCAAATGGGCGTGGCTATAAATGGCATCCCTTTAACAGAAACTGGCATATCTTTTGGTGTTGGTTTGCCCATGGCTGGCTATTCTAACGCCAATGTTGGCATTGAAATGGGCCGGCGCGGAGAAAAAAATAGTGGTTTGATTAGAGAAACTTTCATTGCGTTGCGGGTGGGACTCTCACTTAACGCTTTGTGGTTTATCAAACCCAAGTATAATTAAAAAAAGAAAAATGAAAAAACGCATTCTATTAATTACCCTATTCGCTTTGATGGTAACAGCACCTAAAGCTGTAGCACAAAACAATCAAGAGTGTCTTCAAAACTTATCCATATTCGCAGAATTCGCGAAAGTAAAAAATTATAAGGCGGCCTTTGAACCCTGGATGGCTGTTCGTAATGAATGTCCGCAACTCAATAGAGCCATTTATTCCTATGGCGAACGTATTTTGAAAGATCGAATAGAAAACGGAACCCCCGAAGAACAAGCCCAAGCCAAACAAGATGTTATGGTCTTTTATGACCAATGGGCCGAAAATTTCCCAACCAATAAAAAAGATTCTGAGTTAGGCGATATCATTAGTAAGAAAGCACAAGCCATGCTTGATTATGACTTAGGAGATCTAAAGGCCGTATATACTGTGTTTGACGAAGCATTTGAGCGTGATGAGACGAGTTTTTCAAACCCAAAGCATCTCTACAACTATTTTAAAACGTTCTACGATCGCTATAAGCAAAACGATGCTGCTGTCACCATGGAATTGCTTTTTAACAAGTATGAAGAAATTTCAGAAAAATTTGAATTTGAAAGTGTTACATTGGCTAAAAAACTTGACGTAATTCTAAAAAAGGAAGATGCTGGTACTGCTTTAAGCAGCAGAGAATTGAGAAATAAACGTGTTTATGAAGTCAATTCAAGAGCCATCGGAACTTTTTTATCCAATTTAGACGCCATAATTGCCAAAGAGGCAACATGCGAAAATCTCATACCTCTTTACCAAGAAAACTTTGAAGCCAACAAAGGTGATGCAACTTGGTTAAAACGTGCTGCAAGCCGAATGGATAGTAAAGAATGTTCTGACGATCCTTTCTTTGTGACGCTTGTTGAAGCGCTTCATAATTTGGATCCATCGGCAGATTCGGCTTACTATCTAGGAATCTTAAATGACAAAAGCGGAAACAGCGATGAGGCACTCAAATACTACGAAGAATCCATCGCCTTGCAAACAGATGGCTACAAAAAAGCAAGAATTTTGCTGAAAGTTGCCAATAAATTTAAAAACGCCGGGCGCAAGTCTAAAGCCCGAAGCTATGCCAATAAAGCCTTGAGCTTTCAACCTTCTTTAGGCAGTGCCTATTTGATGATTTCAAATATGTATGCCAGCAGCGCCAACGATTGTGGCGATACACAATTTAACAAGCGTGCTGTCTATTGGCTCGCCGCTGAAATGGCTCGAAAAGCAGGCAGAGTGGATGCTTCTTTAAAAAATATTGCCGACAAAACTGCAGCCAGTTACGAAGGGCGTGCACCTAGCAAAACAGACATCTTTACAGAGGGCAATCAAGGCCAAGTGATTAAGTTTGGATGTTGGATTAACAGCAGCGTTACGGTGCCTAGCTTATAAATGAAGAACTCAAGCGCGCGCTGGATTTTCTTGTGGATATTTTCCATCATTTTTTGGATCGGCTGTGTGGATACGGCAGAAACGGCAAAAAAAATCATGGAAGATCAGCAACTACCGCTGGGTACGGCCAATAACGTTCGGATGGTCTACACCGATTCCGCTCGAATACAAGCCATTCTCACCGCGCCCAAACATGTGGATTATACCAACTTAAGCTTTCAATATTCCCTTTTTCCTGAAGGGCTCAAGGTTGTTTTTTACGATCGTCAAGGCAATGAAAGTGAACTCATAGCGGATTATGGCAGACTCTATAATGCTACGAAGCTAATCGATTTAAAAGGTAATGTGGAGTTGAAATCTAGCAATGGTGGCATCTTAAAGACCCAACAACTTTTTTGGGATGCCGATGCTGAATGGATGTTTACAGAACAGCCCTTCACTTTTAAAGATGAAGATTATGATTTTGAGGCCGTCCGATTGGATGCTGATAAAGAATTTACTAAATTTCAAACGGGTAAACTATTAGGAACCATTAAAGTTTCTGAATCACCAACAGATAGTATTGTACCATGAAAAGTTATCGCATTTCCGAAATCATTTATTGGGTAATTTCCCTTATTGCCACCTATGAGGCCTATGATTTATGGCAACTTAATCGCTCCAAAGCCTACCTCTTTATAGGTTTTGCGGTGTTGTCTGTGTTTATGGCTTTGTTTAGAAGACACTTTAGAAAAAAATTTGAGCATCGGGCCCAATCCAAAAAATGATCATTACTGATAGTATCATTTTAATTTGCTTATTGTTGTCTGCCTTTTTTTCGGGTATGGAAATCGCATTTGTATCTTCCAACCGAATTTTTTTAGAAATCGAAAAAAGACAAGAAGGGCTCACCTCAAAAATCTTAAAAAGAATCACAAAAGACCCAGCAAGATTAATTACCACGATGTTACTTGGTAATAACGTTGTGCTTGTGGTATATGGTCTAAAAATGGGCGAACGTATTTTAACCACTTTTTTTCCAGAAACCCTTCTTTTGCCAGACCCTGGATTGCGAGTCGTATTATACCAAACCCTTATCTCTACAGCCATAATACTCTTAACAGCAGAATTTTTACCCAAAGTTTTTTTTCAACTATACGCCAATACTTTTCTTAAAATATTTGCCCTACCCGTGGCCTTTTTTTATTATCTCTTTGCTCCGGTCACTTTTTTCATTATGCAATTAACAAACACTGCCCTGAAACTATTTTTTAAGGCAGCGCCTCAGCAAATGCAGCTTTCTTTTTCGAAAGTAGAATTAGGACATTATATAGAAGAACAACTAGAATCCAGCAACGACAAAGAAAATATAGATGCTGAAGTCCAAATTTTCCAAAACGCCCTTGCTTTTTCAGAGGTGAAAGCTAGAGACGCCATGGTGCCACGTGCTGATGTTGTTAGTGTTGAAATGAACAATTCTATGGAAGAGTTAAAAACTCTTTTTGCTAGCACAGGCTTTTCTAAAATACCCGTCTATGAAGACAATATAGACGAAATTAAAGGCTATGTTCACACCTTTGAAATGTTTAAACAGCCCCAATCCATCAAAAAATGTTTGATGCCTGTGGCATTTGTGCCAGAAACCATGCCAGTACATGAGGTCTTAAAAATGCTTTCCCGACAACGTAAAAGTATGGCTGTGGTGGTGGATGAATATGGGGGAACCTCCGGCATTGTGACCATAGAGGATATTGTGGAAGAGCTTTTTGGAGAAATTGAAGACGAACATGATGTGGTGGCCCATTTTGAAAAACAATGGGGAGAAAATGATTTTGAATTTTCGGCCCGATTGGAAGTGGACTTCATAAATCAAAAATACCAATTAGAATTGCCCGAAAGCGAGCATTATGAAACCCTTGGCGGATGGGTGGCGTTTCAAATGGGAGACATCCCACAGCTTAGAGAAGAAATGGAATTAGAGTCGTTTAAAATTAAAATTACCAAGGCTAGTTCAACCAAAATTGAACGCATTCGACTTATTAAAAAGAATTAAGAACTCATAACAGGCTTTTTTTAAAAGCTTCTCCCTTTCTTTATTGGATGGAATAGTGTAATTTCGCAGAC
>CAZTYX010000072.1:0-7785 GCA_964617385.1 uncultured Flavobacteriaceae bacterium
GCCGGAAAATCATCGCTTTTAAATGCATTACTTAACGAAGAAAAAGCCATAGTATCAAACATTCCAGGCACCACCAGAGACAGCATTGAAGATACTCTAATTATTGAAGGCCTCAAGTTTCGATTTATTGACACTGCAGGGCTGCGCGAGACCTCAGACGAAATTGAAGCCTATGGAGTGAAACGTGCTTTTGAAAAGGTGACACAAGCCCAAATTTTGCTCTACCTCTACGATCCTGAAGAAACACCACCAAAAGCCATTTTGGAAGACCTCCAGAAAATGCAGCGCCAAGATTTACAATTGTTTTTAATTGAAAATAAAATTGATCGCTATTCACCAAATCATTTTATGCCCCATGAAACCGCTCTCAAAATAGAAGTGCCCGCCCATTGGAACCCCATTTTTTTTAAACTCTCAACGTTTCAAAAAGACAGCCTTACAGCTTTAAAAAAACAACTCCTACTAAGCAATCAAAAAGGCCGGTCTTCTGAGGGTGTTGTGATTAGTAATGCACGGCACCATGAAGCACTACAGAAAGCCACTGAAGCCCTTCAAACGGTGGCCAACGGCTTGGAAGAACAATGCAGCGGCGATTTACTTAGTGTGGACTTAAAAGAAGCCATTCAACATATTGGTAGTATTTCAGGTGCCATTGATGTGGATCAGGATATATTAGGCACTATTTTCGGAAAGTTCTGTATCGGAAAATAAAGACCCGATTTAAGAAAAAATCCTTGCTTTCCCAATTTATTCTTTTATTATTAATTCTACCGCGATCCAGCAACCCCTGGATTAATCATTTTTATTTACATCCCACCCCCATACCCAATCGGTCAAATGCCTTTTGTAAAAGAACATTACGATAGCGTTTACGAGCGTATTGAAAATGCATGGCACTATCTTGATGGGGACTGGGAATTCTGCGTTACCGTTCCTCCCAACGCATCAGCCACTTGGATTCTTGGCCAAGCCAAACGTTGGAAAATCAAACCTATGGATGGGGATTCCCTCTTTAAAACAAACTAAAAATGAAAGAGATTTGCATACCCTGCTTCCCTCTGGTGTTTATCGTTATGTGATGACTCCTAGGGAAAATTAAACACCCTAATTTTTTCCGTTCATCTTTAAACCAAGCCTTTAATATATTGATTTAAAGAAAAAACCTTGATCTAAGGATCAATAGTTCTTAAGCGCTCCTTATTTTTGTAGCTAAAATTGCTACACCAATTGGAAAAGAAAAATACCAATTTGAAAATTTTCCTATGGCTCTTTGTTTTTATAGCACTGACTTTTAGCCATGCACAAGAACGAATAACCCTGAGTGGTTATATTACCGATGCGGAAACCAACGAAACACTCATTGGTGTAAATGTTATTTTTCCAAATCTAGAGCTCGGCACAGTAACAAATGAATATGGTTTTTTTTCGATTTCGGTACCCAAAGGGGCACACCCTATGCAAATTAGCTATTTGGGTTTTGAAAACTTCACGACCCAACTAATCCTTGAAAAAGACTTGATTCAAAACTTTGAATTGTTTCCCACAGCTGTGGAATTGAGTGAAGTAGAGCTTATAGAAAATGTGGAGACTATGAATCTCAAAAGCCCACAAATGAGTGTAAACAGTTTGAGTATTGCCACCATAAAAAGCATGCCAGCGGTTTTAGGAGAAGTAGACATCATAAAATCCATCACCCTTTTGCCAGGAGTCACAAGCGCTGGAGAAGGTGCATCTGGATTTAATGTTCGCGGTGGTGCCGCCGATCAAAATTTAATTTTATTGGATGAGGCCATCATTTACAATGCTTCCCATTTGTTTGGTTTTTTCTCTGTTTTTAACCCCGATGCCATCAAAGACATTAAACTCTACAAAGGGGGAATTCCTGCCAATTATGGCGGTCGTGTGGCCTCTGTGCTAAATATTTATCAAAAAGAAGGCAACAGCAACAGCATTAAAGCCAACGGGGGCGTGGGGCTAATTTCCAGTCGCTTGTTGGTGGAAGGACCGCTTAAAAAAGAAAAAGGGGCTTTTTTGTTGGGTGGCCGCAGCAGCTATGCGCATCTTTTCCTTCCACTAATTGAGAGCATTGACAACAACAAGGCCTATTTTTATGACCTCAACACCAAATTGAGCTACACCCTTAACGAAAAAAACAAAGTCTTTTTATCAGGCTATTTTGGTCGGGATGTGTTTGATATAGACAATCTATTCAATAATGCCTTTGGCAATTCGGTGGCTAATTTTAGATGGAACCACTTGTTTTCCAAAAAGTTATTTTCTAACCTCTCTTTGATTTATTCTAATTATCACTATTTCCTAAATTTTAATTTCGCTGATTTTAAATGGACCTCCGGCATTCTCAACTTTAATGCGAAATATGATTTTAAATATTATTTAAATGAAAACACTAAAATAGCCTTTGGGTTGCAATACATCAATTACAAATTTGACCCCGGATTGATTGAACCTACCAAAGAAAACACACAAGTAGAAACCAACAAATTAACCGATAAATATGCTTTAGAAAATGCCCTATATGGCAGTGTAGAGCAATCGATTAGTGATCGGTTAAATGTCATGGCTGGAGTGCGGTTGAGTAATTTTGTCCGGCGGGGGCAATCCCTTTTTGACTATGCTGACGATCAACCGCTTTTGTTCAATTCAATGCTGCAAATTTATCAAAGCGCCACCCCCATTGGCAGCACAGATTATAGTAAAAAAGAAGTGCTTAAAAACTTTTATAATTTAGAGCCGCGTCTTGCAATGGCCTACCAACTCAAAAACGATCAATCGATCAAATTGAGCTACAATAGAATGGCCCAATATCTGCATTTGATATCCAACACCAATGCCCCTACCCCTATAGATATTTGGGCGCCGAGTGGCCCTTTTATTGAACCGCAACTGTTAGATCAAATTGCAGTGGGCTATTTTACAAGCCTTGCAAATAATCAATATAACCTCTCGTTAGAAGCCTTTTATAAAAACACCCAAAATCGGTTGGATTATATTGATGGAGCCGAACTTATTGCCAACAATGCCATTGAACAAATTTTGCTTAGCGGCACTGCAGAAGCAAAGGGTTTAGAATTGCTTTTACGTAAAAATGAAGGCAGACTCACCGGCTGGTTGGCCTATACCCTCTCGCGCTCCATGCAAAAAACCCCAGGAAGAACACCCCTTGAAACAGGCATCAACAACGGGCAATGGTATTTTACACCCTACGATAAAACACACGATTTAAGTTTAACAGCTTCTTATCAGCATGGTAAGAGGTGGCAATTTAATACCAATTTTATTTATCAAACCGGGCAACCAACCACCTATCCTAATGGGCAATATACGTTTATGGAATTTGCTATTCCCAACTTTGAAGCACGAAACAGCAGTAGGCTGCCAGCCTATCACCGCCTAGACCTCTCTGCCACCTTCACGCCACAAAAAAAAGAGAAGAAAATGACCGGAGAATGGGTTTTTAGCATTTTTAATATTTACAACCGTAAAAATGCGGCCTCCATTCGTTTTCAGAAAAATTTTGAAACAGGTGCTAATGAAGCCATTCGACTCTCCATTTTTGGTATAATTCCATCGGTCACCTATAATTTTAAATTTTAATCATGCGTAAAATCGTTTTGCTTTTCGGACTGTTATTTAGTTTGACCGCCTGTGAAGAAGTGGTTGACATTGATTTAAACGAGAATCCAACCCTGTTGGTGGTAGAAGCCTATGTGAATTGGATTAAGGAAACCAAACAAACCGAGCAAGTGGTGATGCTTTCCACACTAAGTTCCTATTATGACACTCAAAAAATACCCGCACAAGGCGCCACAGTATATTTTACAGATGAGGCCAACCGTGAATATCACTTCCGAGAAACTGCCTCCCCAGGTTTATATGCGCCCCTAGACACCTTGCCATATGTGGTGCACCATCAATTTACATTACACATTGAACACCAAGAGCAGCGCTATGAAGCCACAGAAACGTTTCAAACTGTGGCCAGCATCAATCGTATAGAACAAGAATCTTTGACTTTTTTTGGCAGAGAAGCGCTAAAGTTTGAGGCCTATTGCATTGATCCACCCAATGAAGAAAATTACTCCTTTTTTAAATTTTCCAGTATCCGACTCAACATTCCCGATTACAATGTATATCGAGACGATTTTACCAATGGATTGGAATATTATGGCATATTGGTCGATTCAGACTTTGAAGTGGGTGATAGCATTCAAGTGAGACAAGTTGGGCTTTCTGCTCAAGCGTATCAGTATTGGAATGTGTTGCTCTTACAAAACACCCGCCAGGGTGGCCCTTTTCAACCCCCACCTGTCAATCTGAAAGGCAACGTGATCAATGTCACCCAACCCAGCAACACACCCTTGGGCTATTTCCGTATTTCTGAAGTTTCGGAAATGCATTATGTGGTGCAATAAGCACCATTTAAAACGGATTCACACCGCTCCATAGGACACCCTTTTAAAGTTGTTCCAATTGGTTAACCACTTGAGTTGGCAAAACTTCCGAAACATACGTATGACGTATTGTGATATAAGAAACTGATTAATGCATAATACATTTGCTATTTTACTGATACGCAAAAAGTTAATTAATTACTAAAAAAAGAGGTTGAACAAAAAAATAGAGGATAAATACAAATTCAATGAATATATTTGCACCGCCCCAATAGATATTCCAGAATATTCACAGGGATATGCAAATTGTGGTAGATTTAGAGTATTAGTTAAACTAAAAATTAAACCCAATGAAACAACCTACTTATTTACACCTGATTTTTTTAACCTTCTTGTTTATTACTTTTTCATCTTGTGAAAAAGACAAACCGATCACCGCAACAGAAGAACCCGCTCCCTCTCTAGATGAAATAGCAGACATAGCCACTTTTCATGGCAACAAAGAATCAAATATTGTGGTAATCAACACCCAAGGTGGACCGTTAACTGAACTCGATATTAAAACACTTAAAGAGATCATATCTGAATCTAAAACAGACTCTGTATTTTATGTAAACGTGCATCAAGAGCAAACTAAAAATCCAGCTCGCTTTAGAGAGGCTGACATTACTTTTGAGCAAGCCAAAGAAGCCGACTTAAAAAGTGTTGAATACTTAAAGCGAGTAGTTGATTTTTTTAACATGCAGAAAGACAAAAAGGTCTATGTTTTGGGTATTTCTTTTGGCGCTTTTATGACGCAAGAATTAATTGCCACTCATGGCACTGATATTGCCGATGGTTTTCTTATTGTGGTGGGGCGCCTCGACATTGATGAAGAATTTTGGAAGGACTATTTTAGTCAGGGTAAGTTTGCTTATTTTGACTATGATGAAAAGGGTGATTACTCCATTGTTTTTGGTGGAGAAGGAGGCGACCCTGAAGATAGAAATACAGCAAGACTTGCCGCCGGTTTGGGCTATAATCGTTATACCAAAAAACTAGATTATTTAAAAGATTTATCAAAAGTAACCTATGTATATGGCAATAGAGATGGTGCCGTTGGTGCGCTAACTGAAAAAGAACTTCAGTTTTTAAAAAGTAAAAATACACATGTGCTTGTAGTTGATGGTGGAGATCATGAAGATGGTATAAATAAAGCCATTGAAATCATGAAACAAACGTTTGGCATACAATAAGCAAACAAGAGAATCATCAGACATTTGAGTCTGCCAATCTCATGATTAGCTAGCACCCCCTGTGGTTTCACTTGACTTTTATATTTCACAAAAAATAAACATCAGAATAATGGACGCAGCACATTGGCACTTAATTTTAACACACTTCCCCATTGTGGGAACAATAATTGGCTCTGGAATGATGGCTTTTAGTTATCTTATTAAAAGCAAAGAATTAAAAAAAGTGGCCTTAGTTACTTTTGTTCTAATGGCTATTTTTACAATACCGGTTTATTATACTGGTGAAGAAGCAGAAGCAATTGTTGAGCATATTGCAGGGGTTTCAGAACAACAAATTGAAATTCATGAAAAACTTGCTGAAATGGCCGTTTGGTTAATGGGCTTTTTGGGTCTATTGTCACTCATCAACTATTTTGTACTTATCAAAAGAACTTCGTTCGCAAAAACCTTAAGTTTAATAACACTTATAGTATCGCTGGGAACCTCCATATTTCTTGCAAAATTAGGTAATACGGGAGGCGAAATTAGACATTCAGAAATCAGAAAAAATAACGAAAATAACAACAGATATGAAAATCATGAGCATTATTATGACGACTAAAGAATTATAAACCACTATCAGCCTGCTAAAAAAGCTACTATGTGAGAGACAAAATACCCAAATAACGAAACCTATGGAAAAAGCTAAATATGTACATCTGATTTTTTTCACCCTTTTTCTATTGATCACTTCTTCTTGTAAAAAAGAGGAAACTATCAATTCAACCCCTGCTCCTTCCTTAGATGAAATTTCAGAGCTTGTTTCTTTTCATGGCAATAAGGAATCAAAAATTGTGGTGGTCAACACCCAGGGTGGACCTCTAACAGAACTAGATGATGAGGGAGTAGATCGAATATTAAATGAATCCCAAACACAATCTTCAACACTCTTTGTAAACGTTCATCAAGAACAAACAAAAAATCCAGCACCTTTCAGAGCTACTGAAATTACAATTGAACAAGCAAAAGAATACAACGATCAAAGTGTTAACTATCTAAAACGGGTGCTTGACTTTTTTAAAATGCAAGAAGATAAAAAAGTTTATGTGCTCGGCCTTTCCTTTGGCGCTTTAATGGCGCAAGAATTAATTGCAACACATGGTGTTGACATTGCCGATGGATTTCTTCTTGGAGTGGGGCGTTTAGATATGGATAAAGAAATGTTGCAGTCCGCTAGCCAGGGAAAATGGGCCGAGTTCATCTATGATGATAACGGCGATTATACCATCGAAGTGTTTTGGGAAGGAGATGATATTGAAACAAAAAATTCAGCAATATTGGCAGCGGGGTTGGGCTATAATCGTTACACTAAAAAATTAGACCCAATCAATGATCTATCAAAAATAACCTATGTCTATGGCAATAGAGACGATGCCATTGGGTCACTTTCTGAACAAGAAATTCAGTTTTTAAAGAAAAAAATGCACATGTGGTTCTTGCTGAGGGTGAAGATCATACGGGAGGAACGATAAGAACGGCTAAAATCTTAAAACAAACCTTTGGAATAAAAGAATAAAAGCCACCCTTGCTAATGAAAGAAAAGGTCATTTTTAATTGGAGCGGCGGCAAAGACTCAGCATTGTGTTTATATAAAATTTTACAGGCAAAGCAATATGATATACTCTGTCTATTAACCAGTATTAGCCAACAATTTCAACGAATATCCATGCATGGGGTTCGCTTAGAGGTTTTAAAAGCGCAGGTGGATTGTATAGGCCTTCCTTTACAAATCGTAGAAATTCCTGAAATGGCGCGCATAGAAAATTATGAAAAAACCTTATCAGCGGCTCTAGTACCTCTCAAACACAAAGGAGCAACAGCCGCTGTTTTTGGTGATATTTTCTTAGAAGACCTTAAAGAATACAGAGAACGATTTTTGGCTAAAGAAAATTTGAAGGGTGTTTTTCCGCTATGGAAAATGCCAACCAAAGAACTTTTAAATGAATTTTTAGCACTTGGTTTTAAAACAATCATCACTTGTGTAAATGAAAAATTTCTAGATAAAAGTTTTGCTGGACGAGTGATTGACCGAAACTTTATAGACAGTTTGCCTGAAAACGTTGACCCCTGTGGAGAAAATGGGGAATTTCATACGTTCG
>CAZTYX010000073.1:0-7720 GCA_964617385.1 uncultured Flavobacteriaceae bacterium
AACTTGTTGATTATCAGTATATATACAGCCCCCCTTTGAGGACAGGTGGGACCACCAACAAAAACCGTAATAGTCAATTTTACAGATTGTTGCGGTTTTTTCTTTGCCTTATTGGCAACATATTGGCAACAAATCATATGTTTTATGCTAAAAGAGAAAAGCTAAAACTTTTCACCCTTTCCCTATTTTCCTGAAGTGGGGTGGGTTTCAGGGATTCGTTTTCCTAACCAGAGTTAGTTGTGTGATATAGATATAACCCAATACCTCATCATATTTAGGTATAGATAAGTATATATCTTTTGAATTCACCTAGTTTCGTTACATTTAAGACATGAAAAAACTATACCTCCTATCCATACTAACTCTAATGGCATTTGTATTAATCTACAGCTGTTCTACTGAGGAAGAGGAAACTACCCCTCCTCCAAGTATTGTTGCCACTCCAGAGCCTGAACCTGAGCCAACACAATACACTTTAACTGTTACAGCTGTAGAAGGAGGGACGGTTTCTACAGAAGGTGGAACCTATGATGAAGGGACAGAGGTAACGATTACTGCAACTTCTGATCTGGGGTATGAGTTTGTTGGGTGGTCAGATGGGGAGGCTTCTAACCCTAGAAATATTGAGATATCTGATAACATAACGTTAACTGCTGAGTTTACAATAACCCCTGAAAATATATATCTAAATGAAATTAGAAGGGTGAGAAATGAAATATATAAAACATTAAGAGATGAAGATGATACAATTGGCGTTATTTATTCATCATCAATAGATTTAGAGGATGATGGTGATTTAGATTTATTTGTATTAACAGCAACTCCATATAATAGATCTCTTGGGAAATCTTTCATTTTTAAGAATGAAAATAATTTTTTTGAAAAAATTAATACTGGTATTCAGGTTGCTATGAATACTAACCCTTTGATTGAGGATTTTGATAATGATGGACTTAAGGATATTATAATCCCAAATCCAGGATTAGATGTTGAACCTTTTACTGGCGCATCTGATTTTTATTTTTCCCTATGCCCTCATTTTAGCAGCTATTGGATTAATTGAATCATTAATGACCCTCAACCTGATAGACGAATTAACGGAATCGCACGGCAGCGGAAACAGAGAATGTGCTGCCCAGGGCTTGGGCAACATTTTGAATGGCTTTTTTGGAGGCATGGGCGGATGCGCCATGATTGGCCAAAGCATAATAAATATTAAATCGGGAGGGCGTGGCCGCCTATCGGGCGTTACGGCAGCCTTAGCTCTTTTATTCTTCATCCTGTTTGGAGCAGCCTACATAGAACAAATTCCCATTGCCGCCTTGGTGGGTGTTATGTTTATGGTGGTTATTGGCACCTTTGCATGGAGCACCTTTCGCATATGGAATAAAGTGCCCCAAAGCGATTTAATTGTTATTGTATTGGTTACTGTAATAACGGTTTGGTTTGACTTAGCCATTGCTGTGTTTGCAGGTGTTATAGTATCCTCATTGGTTTTTGCATGGGAAAATGCAAAACGAATTCGTGCACGAAAACACATTGATAAACACGGTGTGAAACACTATGAAATTTATGGTCCTTTGTTTTTTGGCTCAATAGAATTGTTTAATAGCAAATTTGATATTCAAAACGATCCAAAGGAGGTTGTAATTGATTTTAAAGAGTCTCGCATCACCGATCAATCGGCCATTGAGTGCATCAATAAGTTGACCGAACGTTATCTTAAAAACGGAAAAAACATTCATTTAAGACACCTTTCACCAGACTGTATCAAATTGATAAAAAAGGCAGAAAAAATTTGTGAGGTAAATGTACTCGAAGACCCAGACTACTTTGTAGCCATTGATAATTTTAGAAAAACACAAGAAGCGCTCTTAGTAGATTAATGCAACCCCACAACTATTTTCTCAAATTGGTTCGCCTTTTAATTTTCCATTTTCCTACAGATTTGCCTGAAATTATTTTTTCAGCTTGCGCATCAAATGTAAAGTGAACGTGGGCCGGCAATGGCTCGTATAACACAGCACAAAAGAATCCTAAGTTTTCACCATACTTAAAAACAAAGGTGGCTTCATTTCCTTTTTGATTAAAATCTGAAATGGAAACAAGTTTATCGCCAATATGATAATTGTTATTTTCCTTTACGTAGGTGTATTTCCCAAAATAGGACCTTGTTTCACCTTTGTAGATTGCATCAAATTTTACGACAACATTGGTGTCGTCAACAAATTCAACATAATCAACCGTACACACAAATTCATCGTCTAATTTTTCTTCTTTAGCACATGAAAAAAACAGGGTGAGTAAAACGATAAGGATTTTATTATATGGTTTCATGGGGCATAGTTTTTATTAAGGCTGTTAACGAAAGTAAAATTTTAAAACAAAACGTAGAAATACGGCATACTTTTAGAACACTATAAACCTAATTAACGAAAGAAAATAAAGCCCTCTTAATGGACAAGGATAGATTTTTATTAGATTGCATAAACAATTTTGACATGGCAGAAATTTCCCACAGCTATCAAATAGAATCGGATACACCCTTGCAAGAGGACCAAATTTTATCAGAAATAAGCAATTATATTCATCAAGAATTTAACAAGGTTCGCTTTTATGGGAATGCATTTTCGTTGATTGTTAAAAGCAAACTTCTAAATCCTGTAATTCGATTCGACGGCCACATAGAAGTTAGAATTAAAGACACTAAGGCAAAGGTGTTTTTAAACGTAAACACAAAGCCCAATGGATGGTTTTGGTTTGAAGTTATAGTGGGTCTATTTTTCCCAATACTCTGGTTCTTGTTAGGTTTTCAGTGGTTCACTCAAAAAAATAAAACGAAAACGCTTTTTGATCATTTAAGAAATCACTTGGATTCTAAATTTTCTGGGTTTTAATCGCTTAAATTTCAAACCCTCTCGCCTAACTTTTATTGCACCGTAAATTGTCCCATCATGCCCATATCTTCATGTTCTAAAATATGACAGTGATACATATAGGGCGTTTCCTCATCGGCTTCAAGTTCAAATTGCACCAAAATTTCGGCGCGGTTATTCACCTTTACCACATCTTTCCAACCTTGTTCATGAGGAGGAACTGCGTTGCCATCAAGAGAAATAATTTGAAAAGAAGCCCCGTGCAAATGAAAAGGATGTCTTCCATTAAAGGAAGTGATGACCCATCGTTCTAATTGATTCTTATTCACCCGTTCATTAATCACATCCATATTCATGGCCACTCCATTAATTCCCATCATACCCCCCTGTACGCCCCCCATATTAAGGTCAAATTCACGGGTTTGTAGGACCTCTGAAAGTTGGTGTGGAGTGATGTTATTTAAGACCGAGGGAAGTGTTCCTGTTGATGTTATTGTTTCATCGGGTCTAAATTCAATAATTTCAAATGATTGTCTTTGCCCTTCGTTATTGGAAGTGGCCATCAATTTGACCTCAGATGAATTGGAAAAGTTTATCATAATTTCAAAACGTTCTCCGGGCCAAACTTCAAGTGTTGTGGCTGAAACCGGACGGTCTAAAAAACCACCTTCTGTGGCAATGATATCAAATGCCCTATTGTCTTCAAAGGCAAAATTGTAAAACCGGGCATTACTTCCATTTAAAATTCTAAACCGCACCCACCCTTTGGGCACTTTTTTATATGCACCCACAGTGCCATTCACAAGAATGGTGTTGCCCAAATAGCCCGTTCTATGTTGTGCCGAGTAAGTCATTTCTCCTTCAACAAATAAACGATCTTGAACAATCAAGGGAATATCATCAACACCATAATTGTTTGGTAATCCAAGGTTTTTTGAGTGGTCATCTTCCACAATGATCATGCCCGCTAAACCCATATACACATGTTCGGCATTGGAGCCCATTAAATGCGGATGATACCAATTGGTGCTGGCTTGTTGGTTGATTTGCATCACATCAATTCTGTATTCATTTGGCGCAATGGGCTGGTGGGGTCCACCGTCCACATTGCCAGGCACATGCAATCCGTGTTTATGAATGGTTGTGGGTTCTCCAATATTATTCGTTGTTTTTAGAGAAATGGTTTGATTTTGATACACTTTAAGAGTGGGGCCTAAAAAATGCCCATTATATCCAAAAGTGGCACTAGGCACCCCCTCAAAAAAAGAGGTTTGCCCTTGTTGCATGGTTAAGGATATGCTGGCATCTTGCCCTTTGGCTTCAACGAGCTCTGGAATCAATAATTCTTGTTTATCCTCTTCAATGTCAATAATAGCAACAGAGTCGTTATCTTTTTGACAAGTAGAGAAAAACCAAAGGAGCATTAAGAAGTAAGGTTTAGTCTTAATTATTTTCATTTCTAAGTTTTAAGCCAATGTGATGATTAGCGTATTGCCCGATACTTTGGTGGCATAACAGGCCAAGCTGCCTCCCTTGCCCTTCGATTGGCAATCTGTGGCATAGGCATTGTTGTGTTCTTTGCAGACAAAGGTTTGGTTGTTTTCGGAATAACTCCACCGATTACGAACCCCTTCGTGCGGACACCGGTTTGAAAATGCCTGGTATTGTGTATCGGATTTTTTAAGTATTAACACTTTTTGAGCACTAAAATTAACCCACCCTTTCCCGTTTAGACCACCAAAATCAGGATGTGAAAGGTCAATGGTTAACGTTTTGCCATCAAGTGAAAATCCACCCACAATGGTGTCTGTTGCACTCAAGTCATCGGGACTACAACTTTTTAGTAGCGCTCCACCCACTAGGGCAGACACTAAAACAGGACAAGATTGGTTTAAAAAAGCTCTTCGGTTTAAAGGTTTCATGAGTTTAGTATTGTTTATTAATTTAATCGAAAAAGAGTCGTATACCAGCATTAAAAAAGGGCTCTAGAGAAAAACGATCAACCGATTTAATGGTTTGTGATTTAGCTTCGTATAGAAAAATACGCTCTAGAACATTACTGCTGTTGGTTAGGTTTTTAAAAGCGGTTTTAAAATCCAATTTGACACGATTGCCAAAAATGAATCGTTTTGAGAGGCTGAGGTCTAATCGATTGTATTGAGGTAAAAAACGATCATTCAAAGTGTCATATTGTAACAAATAGTTGTTGTTAATGCTTTCCACACCAGTGGGTTCTGAATAGGGAACACCACTTCGCAGGGTATAGTTCATAGCAATGTGCCACTGGTTCAGGGTATAATTTCCTCCTAAATTAAGCTGGTGGTTGACTAAAAAATTACTGTTAAACCAGAGCCCCCCCTTGAGGTCATCAAATCGATTTTTATTATCCTGATAGGTATAGCTCATCCATAGATTTCCCTGGTTCCATTTGCGTTGCAGAAACACATCAACCCCAAAAATGGAAGCATTTCCAATGTGAAAATCTTGGTCGTTAGGATCAATATAACCAAAGTTATAGGTCGTAATGCCCCGCACTTCTTTTCGATATACATCGGCTTCCAAAACGGTGCGTTGCTCCTTTCGGGTAAGCCCCACACTAGCTTGTGATGCGGTTAAGAGTGGATATAATTCATCGCCGCTTCCTGTCCATAAATTATAACTTTGATTGGTGCCAAAATTAATGGTTTCATTAGTGCGATATATGGATTGTGATTTGGCCTCAAACGTTGAATTTACAGACCAACGTTTGTCTAGAAAATGGGTGTAATTGATTCGCGGTTCCAATCGAGATTGGTTTATGGACTGGTAATAATTATAGCGTAAGCCCGTTTCTAGGTGATCCTTATTTGAAAAAACAACCTTCATTCCTCCATAGGCCGCCATGGTGAAACCACTTAAATTTTTGTTTAAATAGCGTTCTTGCTGATTGATTACATTCTCATTACTTAGCGCCACATCCCGATAGATAAGGTCTGTGCCCCATAAAAACACATATTTCTTTTCTACACTTTTTTGATGAAACGTTTTAAAGGAGCCTTCTTTTATATGATTATCGCGCTTGTTTAAATCGCTATACTCGGTTTCGTATTCTTGTTCTTCTTCGTCAAATTCAAACTGGTAGATGGAGCGGTCAAAGAGCATTTCAAAATCGGAATACGACCAATGATAGCGATGGCTCCATTGCGCGGATGTATTATTCCAAAGCATTCCCATTCCAAAATTTCGGGCGTTGAGTTGATCTTTATATTCAAAATCATTTTGAGTTAATTCATATCCAATTTGATCTTCAACAAAAAAACTTTGAAGTGTGAGGTTATTTTCGGGGTTGAGGTTAATTTTTGTGGAAACCGTAAAGTCGTTGTAATAAATGGATTGTTCAGTAACAGACTCGTAGCTTGTGGCCGTACTCAATAGCCGATTAAATGTATTGGATTTAAAGGTGTCAGATAGTGTTGTGTTAAAGGCACTGCGCACCGAAATGTGGGTTTGAAATTTGTCTTTTTCATTATAATGCACGGCCAAATCGGTGTCTAAAAGACCTAACCCAAAACTGCCTTTCCAGCCGCTTTGCTTCGGATTTTGAAAATTATCTAAAACAATTAATCCAGCCGTATGTTCGCCAAAATAGGCGGGCACCCCTTTAATCATGATTTGTGCGTTTTCAATGCCATAGGGATTTAAAGACGAAAGCCCCCCATTAGCATGATGGTTTTGAAACACGCGAATCCCATTCCACAAAATGTGATTTTGATCGGGTGTACTTCCCCGCACATAAAGTGCATTGTCTTCATTAGGACTATTGATTCCCGGCAGTAATTGGGCCAATTCAAACAGGTCTGGCTGTATGGATCCAGGGCTTGTTAGGGCATTGTTGATATCGATTTGAAAAACACCATTCGTACTTTTGTTGATGGGCGGCGATATGTAGTTTACAATCACTTCTCCCAAACGTATTTCACTATAGTTCAAATAAAAATCTTGGCATTCTGCATAAGGAGTAGAAAAAGGCATCTCAACGGTGCCTAAAAGGGTGTTTTTAAATTGTATTTGGTTAGCTGTTTTGGAGATATTTTCAAAAGAAAAAAATCCTTTTTCATCGGTTTGCGTAAATTGATTTCCAACAATCACCCAAGTGCCTTGCAGTCCCTCTTCCATAAGGTCGCATTGAATTTGACCACATAAAGACCGCTGTGAATTGTTCATGCTAGGGGCAAGTAAAATGGTGTTCTTTTGTGGCGTGGTTTGGAATGAATACTCATTCTTTAAGAGTATTAAAAACTCTTCTAAGGTTTTGGGCAAGGGAGCCGAATAGGCCAAAAAGGTGGCCATCAAATCATCGTCATATGTAAATACGATGTTGTATTTTTCATTGGCAAGGGCAAGTGTTTTTTTAAGTGTTGCCAATTGTTGCTGCCCCATCAAAAAAAGGGGCAATAGAAAAACGAATATTCTAAGGATCATTGTTGGGGGTTGAAAATAATCTCTTGATTCGTTTTAATTTCATAATCAATGGCAAATGGAGCAGTGATGGCATTGAGTGCTTCTTCTTTATTTTTCAAAGGAATTAGTCCCGTAAAGAAAAAAGGTTTAGCCCTTTGGTAATCTATTTGGATGCCATAGTTTTTTTCTACTACAGAAACCACATAGTGTAAAGGCACTCTGTTGTAATAAAGAAAACGTTCGTTTTGTAAAAAGGCATTAGAGAAAACATTTCGCTTCTGCTCTTTGTTGTTGATCGTCATTCCCTTTTCAATCACATAGGCTTTGTCTTCGAAATGAACGCCCACTTTTCCTTCCGTACAACTCACGGCAAAAAAATCATCTTGGTCAATCACTCTAAAAAC
>CAZTYX010000074.1:0-2827 GCA_964617385.1 uncultured Flavobacteriaceae bacterium
CTCATTGATGTTTTCTGGGATTTGAATCCGCTGGGGCACATTCACAAAGGTTCCGTCTAGGGTGTCTTTGTTCCATGTCAACCATTCATAAACGGCTGTATTTTGATCAACAGCTGTTTGAATCACTTGAAGTGATTTTGATTTTTCGCGCACACCCACCACGTCACCTTCTTTGACTCTATATGAGGGGATGTTCACAATCTTTCCGTTCACTGTAATGTGGCGGTGTGAAACCAACTGTCGGGCACCGCTTCTAGAATTGGAAAGTCCAAATCTGTAAACCACGTTGTCTAAACGAGATTCACAAAGTTGCAAAAGCACTTCACCTGTAACACCTTTACTTCGGTTTGCTTTTTCAAACAGATTTCTAAACTGCTTTTCCAAAATACCATAGGTAAACTTGGCTTTTTGCTTTTCCATTAATTGGATCGCATATTCAGATTTTTTTCCTCTTCTACGATTGTTTCCGTGTTGACCAGGAGGATAATTTCTTTTTTCAAACGATTTGTCTTCGCCAAAGATGGGTTCACCAAATTTGCGCGCAATTTTTGTTTTTGGACCGGTATATCTTGCCATTTATTTTTGTTTTATGTATTGAAACCGAGAATTAAGGTCGCACTTCCTTCGCCGGCTAAAATTCAACACTGAATTATACTTATACTCTTCTTCTTTTTGGGGGTCTGCATCCATTGTGTGGCAGTGGAGTCACGTCAACAATTTCAGTAACTTCTACGCCGTTGTTGTGAAGGGTTCTGATAGCAGACTCACGTCCGTTTCCAGGGCCTTTCACAAACACTTTCACCTTTCTTAGTCCTGCTTCTTGAGCTACTTTGGCAGCATCTTCGGCAGCCGTTTGGGCAGCATAGGGGGTGTTCTTTTTAGACCCTCTAAAACCCATTTTTCCGGCCGATGACCAAGAAATCACTTCGCCTTTGGTGTTGGTGAGTGAGATTATAATATTATTAAAGGTGGCATTGATATGGGCTTCGCCATTGGCTTCAACCACTACCTTACGTTTTTTTCCTCCTGTTTTCGCCATAATTAAAAATTATTTAGTGACTTTCTTTTTATTAGCAACGGTTTTACGCTTTCCTTTTCTTGTTCTAGAATTGTTTTTGGTGCGCTGCCCTCTTAGAGGCAAACCGGCTCTGTGTCGAATGCCACGATAGCATCCAATATCCATTAACCGTTTGATGTTGAGTTGCACTTCTGAGCGCAATTCACCCTCAATTTTAAATTGTGAAACAGCTTCTCTAATTCGGCCGGTTTCATCATCTGTCCAATCAGACACTTTTTTGTCTTCAGAAACTTTGGCAGCGGCCAAAATGGTTTGTGCGCGACTCTTGCCTACCCCAAAAATATAGGTGAGAGCAATAACGCCTCTTTTTTGTTTTGGAATGTCAACTCCTGATATTCTTGCCATAATTAACCTTGTCTTTGTTTAAATCGAGGATTAGCTTTATTAATAACATACAAACGCCCTTTTCTACGAACGATTTTACAATCGGCACTGCGTTTTTTAATGGATGCTCTAACTTTCATTTGTTCTTTATTTAAAATCTAAAGGTGATCCTTGCTTTGGTTAAATCGTAAGGACTCATTTCTAATTTTACTTTATCGCCCGGCAATAACTTAATATAGTGCAAGCGCATTTTTCCCGAAATATGGGCCGTAACCACATGGCCATTGTCGAGCTCAACTCGAAACATCGCATTCGACAATGCTTCGATAATAGTTCCTTCTTGTTCTATTGCTGCTTGCTTTGCCATGGTTATGCTGCGCCTCTTCGGTTTTTATTTTTTTTCATTAATCCATCATAGTGACGGTTTAATAAATATGAATTTACTTGTTGAATGGTGTCAATAGCCACACCCACCATAATCAAAAGGGAGGTGCCCCCATAAAACAATGCCCACCCTTGTTGAATACCCATAAGCTTAACCACAATGGCCGGAAAAATGGCAATAGCAGCTAAAAACAGAGACCCCGGAAACGTAATGCGTGACATGATGGTATCTAAAAATTCAGAAGTTTCGTTGCCCGGGCGAATGCCAGGCACAAAACCACCACTGCGTTTTAGGTCATCTGACATTTTGTTTGTGGGTACTGTAATGGCAGTATAGAAAAAGGTGAAAATAATGATTAATAGGGCAAACAATAGGTTATACCAAAGTCCGAAAATATCCGAGAAATTGGTTTGAATCCACTGGCCCGCGTTGTTGTCTCCAATAGCACTACCAATGTAGGCAGGGGCAAACATAATGGCCTGCGCAAAAATGATGGGCATTACACCAGAGGAGTTTAGTTTTAAAGGAATAAATTGACGGGAGCCATACACGGTTCTTTCATTGGTACCCCCAGTGGTTCTTCGGGCATATTGCACGGGAATACGACGCACGGCCATCACCAACAATATGCTGAGTAAAATTACAACAATCCAAAGCACCAATTCAATTAGAACGAGCATGAGACCTCCGTTGTTTTCATTAACTCTAGAAATAAATTCTTGAGCAAATGATTGAGGTAATGAGGCAATTATACCCACAGTAATCAATAATGAAATACCGTTTCCAATACCTTTATCTGTAATTTTTTCGCCCAACCACATGGCAAAAATCGTTCCTGTAACCAAAATGATAACAGAGGATATGATAAACAAAGGACCTCTTCCAAGTAGGAAAGCACTTTCAGGAACACCCAAAGCAGAAAGCCCATAGAGATAGGCAGGCGCTTGCACCACACAAATTAAGATGGTGAGCCATCGGGTAATTTGATTAATGGTTTTACGTCCACTTTCTCCTTCTTTTTGAAGTTTTTGTAGATAGGG
>CAZTYX010000074.1:2837-7417 GCA_964617385.1 uncultured Flavobacteriaceae bacterium
CCGCATCCCGCATGCGGCGATGTTCCAATCCTGCTGCATGACGACATTCCTCGGGCGTTAACCCGACAGCCTCCAGCAGTCCGACCCGCAGCACTCCTGGCTCAGACACCTGAAGTGCCTTCCAGAGACGACCACGCGAGGCCACAAGGTCTGCCGTGGCGCCGACGTCCACTTTCCCCTTCTTTTTGAAGTTTTTGTAGATAGGGAACGGCAATACCCATAAGCTGCACCACAATGGAGGCAGAAATATAGGGCATGATTCCTAGAGCAAAAACAGAGGCTTTGGCAAAAGCACCTCCTGTAAAGGCATTTAATAAACCTAAAATACTTCCACCGCCGGCTTTATCACCCAGGGCCACCATTTGAACCGGATCAATACCGGGTAATATAATTTGTGCCCCAATTCGATACACCAATAACAATCCCAAGGTGAGCAATACGCGATCCCTCAATTCCTCGATTTTGTAAATGTTAATTAGTGTCTCTATAAATTTTTTCATGGGGGTCGTGTTTATAGGGTTATGGCCTCTCCGCCAGCAGCTTCAATAGCCGCTTTTGCAGAAGCAGAAAATTTATGAGCATGTACTTTAACCGCTTGAGACAATTTGCCTCGCCCTAAAATTTTGATGAAATCGTTTTTAGTAGCCAAACGCAATTCCAAAATGGTATCGTGATCTAATTCATTTTTGATCTTTTTATCTTCTACAAGGGCTTCAATTGTATCTAAATTAAGCCCTTTGTATGCCACACGATTGATATTTTTGAACCCAAACTTAGGCACACGTCTTTGAAGGGGCATTTGTCCTCCTTCAAAACCAATTTTTTTAGAATACCCCGAACGTGATTTGGCTCCTTTATGCCCTCTTCCAGAAGTGCCTGCTTTTCCAGTACCTTCTCCACGTCCTAAACGTTTACCGGCTTTGTGTGTTGAGCCTGCTGCGGGTTTTAAATTGTTTAATTGCATCTTGCTTTATCTTTTAAAGTTCTTGGATAGAAACTAAATGTTTTACTTTTTCAACCATTCCTAAAATAGAAGGTGTGGCTTCATGCGTCACTTCTTTACCAATGCCGCGCAAACCTAAAGCCTCCAAGGTGCGCTTTTGGTTTTGAATGCGTTTTATGCTGCTACGAGTTTGTGTTATTTTAATTTGCGCCATGGTGTTTATATTATCCGTTGAATAATTTATCAATTGAAATACCGCGTTGTTTGGCCACCACAGAGGGGCTTCTCAACTGCAATAGGGCATCAAAAGTGGCTTTAACCACATTGTGCGGGTTGGAAGAACCTTGCGATTTTGAAAGTACGTTGTGAATACCAACGGCTTCCAAAACGGCACGAACAGCACCCCCAGCAATAACTCCTGTACCCTCAGTGGCAGGCTTTAAGAATACTCTCGCACCGCCATATTTTCCTTTTTGTTCGTGAGGCAATGTGCCTTTTTCAACAGGAATACGAATCAAATTTTTCTTGGCGTCTTCCACTGCTTTAGCAATGGCTTCAGAAACTTCTTTGGATTTGCCTAAACCTTGGCCCACCACACCGTTTTCATCACCCACCACCACGATGGCAGAAAAACCAAATGCGCGTCCACCTTTAGTCACTTTAGTGACCCGTTGAACGCCCACCAATCGATCTTTTAATTCAAGCCCTGCTGGCTTGACCATTTCTACGTTTTTATAATCTTGATACATAGTTTCGATTAAAATTTTAAACCTGATTCGCGTGCTCCATCGGCTAGGGCTTTTACACGCCCATGATATAAATAGCCTCCACGATCAAATATTATATTTTCAATACCTGCTTTTTGCGCTCTGCTGGCCAATAATTTGCCCACTTCTTGCGCTGTGGCAATTTTAGTCGCAGCGGCGGCAGCGTCAATTTCTTTATCACGAGAGGAGGCAGCCACTAAGGTTTTGCCAGCCACATCATCAATTATTTGTGCATAAATTTCTTTATTGCTTCTAAAAATTGATAAACGAGGCTTTTGCGCCGTTCCACTAATGATCTTTCGGATTCTTTGTCGAATTCTATTTCTACGATCTAATTTTGATAAACTCATGATATTGAATTATGCTGATTTACCTGCTTTTCTACGAATTTGTTCGCCCACAAACTTCACTCCTTTTCCTTTGTATGGTTCTGGTTTTCTGAACGATCTAATTTTTGCCGCCACAAACCCAACCAACTGTTTATCATGAGAGGTGAGTTTAATGATCGGGTTTTTTCCTTTCTCGGAAATGGTTTCAATTTTCACCTCGGGGGCAATATCTAACAAAATGTTATGTGAAAATCCTAAAGCCAAATCTAGTTTCTGTCCTTGGTTGCTTGCACGATATCCCACACCTACCAATTCTAATTCTTTTGTGAAACCTTCGTGAACCCCCTGCACCATGTTGGCAATCAAAGAGCGATAAAGGCCGTGTTTGGCTTTAACGGGTTTCGCTTCAGATGTTCTCTTCACCTCAATAATGTTTTCGTTTTGTTCAACAATAACATCACTATAAGGCTGTGTGAGCTCACCTAGTTTCCCTTTCACTGTAACCGCTTCTGGTGTGATATTCACACTAACGCCTTCGGGAATATTGATTGGATTGTTACCTATTCTAGACATGTTCTGTTTGCTTTGAATTAATATACATAACAAATAAGTTCTCCCCCCACGTTTTCTTTTGCGGCTTGTTTTCCTGTCATCACTCCTTGCGAAGTAGAAACAATGGAAATGCCCAAGCCATTTAAAATACGTGGCAATTGATCTGCGGATCTATATTGACGCAAACCGGGGGTACTAATGCGTTGAATTTTTTTGATGACAGGTTCTTTGGTTTGCCCGTCATATTTTAAGGCAATTTTAATATTACCCTGATGGTTTTCGGTTTCTTCAAACTTATAACTCAAAATATATCCCTGGTCAAAAAGGATTTTTGTGATTTCCTTTTTTAAGTTGGAGGCAGGAATATCTACCACTCGATGTCCCGCACTATTTGCGTTGCGTATGCGGGTTAAATAATCTGCTATTGGATCTGTAAACATTATTTTTTCTTAATTATTACCAACTTGCTTTTGTTACTCCGGGAATCAAACCTTTGTTTGCCATTTCTCTAAATGTGACACGTGAAATTCCAAATTGACGCATGTATCCTTTGGGACGGCCAGTGAGTTTGCAACGGTTGTGCATACGCACGGGAGAAGCGTTGCGTGGCAATTTTTGAAGGGCATCATATTCTCCAGCCTCTTTCAATGCCTTTCGCTTGGCTTGATATTTTGCAACCACTTTAGCTCTTTTACGCTCACGCGCTTTCATTGATTCTTTTGCCATGCTAGTTCTTTTTAAAAGGAATTCCTAATTCGTTTAACAACATTTTTGCTTCTTGATCGGTGGCTGCAGAGGTCACAAACGTGATATCCATTCCTGCAATTTTATTCACCTTGTCAATATTGATTTCAGGAAATATAATTTGTTCAGTAATACCTAAATTATAGTTTCCTCTTCCATCAAAACCTGTGCTTTTCACGCCTTGGAAATCACGCACTCGTGGGAGGGCCGTGGTCACCAAACGATCTAAAAACTCATACATACGTTCGCCACGGAGTGTTACTTTAGCGCCAATGGGCATACCTTTACGTAATTTAAACGAAGCAACGTCTTTTTTAGAAACGGTAGCCACTGCTTTCTGCCCTGTAATAAGAGTCAATTCATCAACGGCATGATCTATTAATTTTTTATCGGCCACAGCAGCACCAACTCCTCTACTCAAAACAATTTTTTGTAGACGAGGCACTTGCATAATGCTTTTATAACCCAAAGATTCTTTGAGCGCACCGGTAATTCTTTCGGTATATTCTTTCTTAAGTCGTGGGATATAGTTACTCATAATTTATATCACTTCATTAGATTTTTTTGCATAGCGCACTTTTTTACCCTCTTCCACTCTATAGCCCACACGGGTGGGTTCACCACCTTCCGTGAGGAGTGACAAATTAGAAATATGAATGGACGCTTCTTTTTCAATAATGCCTCCTTGTGGGTTTTGTGCATTGGGCTTAGCGTGTTTTTTCACCAAATTAACCCCTTCCACAAGCGCACGATTTTTATCGGTAATAATTTTCAAAACCGTTCCTTCAGAACCTTTGTGTTCTCCAGCAGTAACTCTGATTTTATCGCCTTTTTTAATTTTATATTTTGTTGCCATAGTATTAATATTAAAGCACTTCAGGCGCTAATGAAACGATTTTCATAAATTGTTTATCACGCAATTCTCTTGCCACAGGTCCAAACACACGTGTGCCGCGCATTTCGCCAGTGGGGTTTAAGAGCACACAAGCATTTTCATCAAAACGGATATAAGATCCATCGGGACGGCGTACTTCTTTTTTGGTGCGCACCACAACAGCTGTAGACACTTGTCCTTTTTTAACCTGCCCGGCAGGAGTGGCTTCTTTAACAGTAACCACAATTTTATCTCCCAAAGAGGCATACCTTCTTTTGGTGCCCCCTAATACGCGAATGGTAAGCACTTCTTTTGCGCCCGTATTGTCTGCTACTTTTAATCGACTTTCTTGTTGTACCATGATTACTTAG
>CAZTYX010000075.1:0-7349 GCA_964617385.1 uncultured Flavobacteriaceae bacterium
GAGCACAATTTTTTATTGCCGGATTTTTAGGCGAACTCATTTTAAGACAAAACAACAATGCCCCGCGTTATATGATAATCCAAAAAACTCCCCCAGATGATGAACCAAAAAGCTGAAGAATGGCTACACCCTCCATTTGATGAAACCACACAAACAGCAGTACGCGCCTTAATGGAAAACCCATCAGCACTTGAAGAAGCCTTCTTTCAAGATCTTTCTTTTGGCACTGGTGGCATGCGTGGTGTGATAGGGGTTGGCACCAATAGGATTAATGCCTACACCTTAGGCAGAAACACCCAAGGCTTAAGCAATTATTTGCATGAAAAATATGCCGGCGAAAAAATTTATGCCGTGGTGGCGCATGATTGCAGAAATAACAGTAAAAGCTTAGCCAAAATTGTTGCCGATATTTTTACAGCCAATAATATTTATTGCTATCTCTTCTCAGACCTCCGCCCCACTCCAGAACTTTCTTTTGCTGTGCGGCATCTAAAAGCGCATTGTGGAATTGTACTCACCGCTTCTCACAACCCCCCCAAATACAATGGATATAAAGTTTACAGTCAAGACGGAGGTCAACTAGTGCCTCCAGCTGAGGGAGAAATCATAGCACACATCAACAACACCCGTTTTCATGACATTCGCTTTAAGGGACAAGACAAAAAACTCATCTCTATAGACACAAAAGTTGATGCTGCCTATCACCAAGCCGTTTTGGCTGCAGCAAATTTCAGCCAGCAAAAAGAAAAACAATTTCAATTGGTTTTCACGCCCCTCCATGGAACATCAATCACTGCCCTGCCAGCAGTATTGAAAAAAGCGGGGTATGCCCAAGTACATATTGTGGCAGATCAAGCTGAACCTGACGGCAATTTTCCTACTGTTAAATCGCCTAACCCCGAAGAACCTGATGCCCTCATAAAAGCCTTGGAAAAAGCGAAGAAAGAACAGGCTGATATGGTTATTGGAACCGATCCAGACGCCGATCGTTTGGGCATTGCCGTGCCCGATAACAATGGCCATTGGCAATTGCTTAACGGCAATCAAACCATGGTGGTGATGACCGACTTTTTATTACAAAAAAAACAAAAAGAAAACACCCTCAATAACAAACAGTTTGTTGCCAGCACCATTGTTTCAACACCCATGATCGAAAAAATTGCACAACATTATGGAGTGCAATACAAAAGTTGTCTCACGGGTTTCAAATGGATTGCAGATCTTATTGAAAAGCATCCCGAATTAGAATTTATTGGTGGTGGAGAAGAAAGTTTTGGTTATTTGGTAGGCACTGATGTGCGAGATAAAGATGCCATTTCAGCTTCCTTGTTGGCCTGTGAAATTGGGTATGAAGCCAAAAAACAAGGCAAAAGCTTTTGGCATTTACTGATGCAATGCTATCAAAAATATGGGCTCTATTATGAAAAACTTATTTCACTAACAAAGGAAGGTAAAGAAGGGGCTCAAGCCATATCAAAAATGATGCACCAATACAGAAATGAGCCCCCGAAAGAAATCGGTGGTGTGGCAGTAGAATCTTTAGCCGATTATAAAAAACAAGAAAAAGTTCATTTAAAAACACTTCAAAAAACGACCTTAACCCTTCCCCAAGCGGATGTACTTCTTTTTGAACTGGAAGATAAATCACATATTGCTTTGCGTCCCAGTGGCACAGAACCTAAAATTAAGTTTTACTTTAGTGTCAATCAGGCGTATGATTCACATGTTGATTTCCAAACTCAAATGGATGCTCTAAATCAAAAAACAGAAACCCTTATGAAAAGCTTTATCGATTATGATGCGTGATTTCAGAAAAATCATGCACTTTGGGTGGGCCCACAAAGGCTATGCTATACTTAATGTGCTGTGTAACCTATTTTATGCTTTATTCAGTGCTTTGGCTTTTGTGTCGCTTATTCCTATGCTTAACGTGCTTTTTAAAACAACCGAAGTGGTTAGCACACCCCCAGCCTATGAGGGTTTAGTTTCTTTAGAAACGTTTTTGAAGCAAAGCATGAATTATTATCTCACCCAAATGTTAGCCACCAATGTAGAAAAAACACTTTGGTTTGTTATTGGCTTGGTTTTGCTCTTGTTTTTATTAAAAAATGTATTCAATTATTTTGCGCTGTTTTTTATTACCTATTTCCGAAACGGTGTTTTAAAAGATTTACGCAATGCCTTATATAAAAAAATCCTTTCCTTGCCCGTGGGCTACTTTTCTGAAAAAAGAAAAGGAGACCTCATGGCCCGCATGACGTCTGACGTGACTGAAATTCAAACCTCCTTTTTGTCTGTCTTAGAACTTTTGGTTCGTGAGCCCTTAACCATTCTATTCACCCTAGTGTTTATGTTTTCATTTAGTGTGAAATTAAGCGTATTTGTATTGTTGTTTATTCCCCTCTCTGGTATGGTAATATCAATATTAGGAAAAAAGCTAAAAAAGCAAGCTTTGGGGGTGCAGGAAGAACAAGCACATTTCTTAAACCTCATGGAAGAAACGGTGAACGGTCAAAAGGTGATTAAAGTTTTTGGCGGTGGAAACCATTTTAAAAAGCGTTTTTTGAACACCACACAACGATTTTACGAACTGTCTAATCAATTGATTAATCGTGTTAATTTGGCAGCTCCAGCCAGTGAATTTTTAGGCATTTGTGTTATTGGCATCCTCTTGTGGTTTGGCGGCCGCATGGTGTTGCTGGAAAACAGTTTAACGGGGCCTGAGTTTATTGTTTATATGGGTTTGGCTTATAACATTCTCACCCCCGCCAAAGCCATTAGTAAAGCCGGTTACAGCATCCAAAAGGGGAATGCTGCTGCCCAAAGAATCTTAGCCATTTTGGAAACCAAAAACACCGTAAAGGAGGCGCCAAATGCGAAGGAAATTAATGGATTTAAACACCAAATAGCCTTTCAAAACATTTCGTTTCAATATGAAAATCAAAAGGTCATTACCGATTTAACATTAACTTTAAACAAAGGGGAAACCATCGCTTTGGTGGGACCCTCTGGCGGAGGAAAAACGACCCTAGCGAATTTGTTATGTCGTTTTTATGATGTGAATTCGGGGCAAATTACCATTGATGACACCCCCTTAACAAAAATCAAAAAAGAATCCTTGTATGGATTGATGAGTATCGTTACTCAAGAAACCATTTTATTTAATGATACTGTAGCCAACAACCTGTTGTTGGGGTATCACCAAGCCACAGAAGAAGCAATGATCAAAGCGGCAAAAGCAGCTCATGCGCATGAGTTTATTGAAAAACTCCCAAAGGGCTATCAAACACTGATTGGCGAAAATGGCAATAAACTTTCCGGCGGGCAAAAACAACGACTTTCAATTGCTCGAGCGCTGCTCAAAGACCCTGAACTTTTAATTTTGGATGAAGCCACAGCAGCCCTAGATTCGGCCTCAGAACATTTGGTACAAAAGGCAATAGAAGAATTAATGGCGAATCGCACCGTACTCATTATTGCACACCGGCTTTCAACCATAAAAAAGGCAACGCATATTGCTGTGATTGAAGAAGGAAAAATTGTAGAAATAGGAAACCATCAAGAACTTATTAAAACAAACACCCGCTATAAAAAACTTGTTGCCTTGCAATCTTAAAAACGAGATTAAACCTTTTTTGTAAATTGGTGTCAAATCAAATAAAAAATTTTGGAGACAACGCAAATGCAATTGATTCGGGCGCTACAAGATCCTGAAACGCAAGAAAAAGCTTTTCAGGGATTGGTGTCCACCTACAAAGAGCGTTTGTATTGGCATGTTAGAAAAATTGTGTTAGACCATGAAGATGCCAATGATGTGATCCAAAATACGTTTATTAAGATTTATATGAACATACATACGTTTCAAGGGCAGAGTAAAATTTATACTTGGATGTATCGCATAGCCACAAATGAAGCCTTAAATTTTATTCAAAAAAAGGCAACAAAGTTGGGCCTCACCAATGAAAGTTGGATTGAAGCCAAAGCCTCCGGCTTGGTGGCCGATTCTTATTTTGATGGAGACCAAGCGAGCCTGGCCTTGCAAAAAGCCATTGCCGCGTTGCCTGAAAAACAACGCCTAATTTTCAATATGAAATACTTTGATGATTTGAAATATGAAGCTATTTCTGAAATTTTAGACACTTCAGTTGGTGCACTCAAAGCCTCATATCATCATGCAACACAAAAAATTAAAAAACAATTAAGCAATGAAACCAAATAAGGCTAATCCATTTAACGTTCCAGACAATTATTTTGAGGCACTGGAATCTTCTTTGCTTAAGCAAACCATTAAAAGACCCCAAAACCCTTTCAAAGTGAGCGATCACTACTTTGAAACCCTTGAATATCAAGTGCTACAAAAAACCGTTGCAGCCCCCAAAAGAGTGCAAAACACTTCTTTTTATGCTATTGCAGCAGTAATGCTTGTTTTGGTTCTCAGTTTCTTTTGGATGGAAACCACCAACATGAACCCCCTCACTGATGAAACCCTAGAATGGGTTCTTTTGGAAGAAATGAACTCCTATGAACTGGCTTCCTATGTAGAAAATGATAACGATTTAACCCCTTTTTCAATGGCTGAAGCCGTTGATATTGACCTATTAGATTATTCTTTAGATTTTAACGAAACCAATACCTATGAAAATAGTACCGATTAACATTGCCTTGGCACTTTTTTTCTTAAGCACCCTTATGGCTTCTGCACAAAAGCGAAGTTATGAAAGAGTTAAAGCCCACAAAATGGCCTTTATTGTGGATCATAGCAATCTAAATTCAGCTGAAGAATCCCTCTTTTGGGAAATCTTTGGTGCGGCAGAAGATTCTATCTATAAAACCCTCTTTAGAGATAAAAGAGCCTTGAAAAAAGAATTGAGAGAGAAAAGCGCCACACTCACTGCACAAGAAATAAAAGCCAAAATAGAAAGGCTCGATCAAATGGAAATTGAAAAGGTGGAGATTGTCAAAAACAGAAATCAAGCCTTAATGAATCAACTGTCTCCTCAAAAGGCCTTAGAAATAATTCATGCTGCCGACGAATTCAATCGTGAAATGTTTCGTAGGGGTCAACAACGAGATCAAAAAAGTAAAGAAGAGGAGTCTAAAAACTAAATTACAATACATTTGAGGCTATGAAATTGCATAGAAACATTGCCTTAGGTGTTATTGAAGGACTTCAAAGTATTTTAGACGAGCAACAGCCAGCTCGCATTGTATTACCCAAACTTTTTAAGAAACACCGCCAGTGGGGCGGACGCGATCGTAAAACAGCAGGAAAAATGCTTTTTGACATCCTGCGCTGGAAACGACTTTATGCCCATTGCACACAAAGCGAAATGCAAGACCCTAACCATTACTGGGATTTGGTGGGCGTATGGGGACTGCTGAATCAAATAGATCTTCCCCCTTGGGAAGAATTTATGGCCCTTTCAAAAAAAGCAGTATTAATACAATTTGAAAAGGCCGAAAAAGATATTGCTTTAGCAGAAAGCTTTCCACAATGGATTCATACTCTTGGCGCCAAAGCACATGGCCAAAAATGGGAACAAGAAATGAAGGCCTTAAACCAACCTGCCACACGAGCTATTCGGGTTAATCTTTTAAAAATATCGGTTGAAGCACTTCAACACGAATTGTGGAATGATCATCAAATTGAGACCTTTCTTATGGACGGCTACCCAGAAGGACTCTTTTTTAAAAATCATGAAGCGCTAGATCAACTTCCCCAATTCAAAAAAGGTTTCTTTGAAATTCAAGATGGCAATTCACAAAAAGTAGCCCCTTTTTGCCAGGTAAAACCAGGCCAAAAGGTATTAGATGCATGCGCAGGTGCAGGTGGAAAAAGCCTCCATTTGGCCTCCTTAATGCAAAATAAAGGGACCCTCTTGGCCGCTGATATACGACAAAATGCTTTAAATCAATTAGAAAAAAGAGCCCAACGCAATGGGCATTTACATATTGAAACCTGTTTGGCTGAGGCCATTCCCAAAAACTGGATCAACAACACCGATGTGCTATTGCTTGATGCCCCTTGCAGTGGCTCAGGGGTTATACAAAGAACGCCAGAAACCAAATGGTTGCTCACCCCCGAAAAACTGGCTTCGCTTTGTGAAGAACAAGAAAAATTACTGCAAAACAAAGCTCAATATGTAAAACCTAATGGAACATTGATTTATGCTACATGCTCTATTTTAAAAGAAGAGAATCAAGATCAGATTGAAACATTTCTCACCTCACCTACAGGAAAAAATTTTGAGTTGGAAGAACAACAATTGTTATTATCTCAAGAAAGTGGCTTTGATGGGTTTTATATGGCACGCCTTAGAAAGAAGCTTTAAGTTGCCCTCTACCTTTTAGTTTAGATTAATGAAGTATCTTTAGTATCTAAATCGGCCCCAAAGTTATGCGCTTCAAAAATCACCACCTCATTGCTGTTAGTTTCGGTATTGTATATCTCTGGTTTGGATTACTCAAGTTCTTTCCACAATGGAGCCCAGCAGAAGCCTTTGCCAGAAAAACCATAGCACTATTAACATTTAATTTAGTGCCTCACCCCCTTTCCATAAAGGCTTTAGCCTTTTGGGAAACAACCATTGGCGTTTTATTTTTACTCAATTGGTTTCGTAAAACAACCATAATACTCACCCTCGTTCATTTGACATTAACCCTCACCCCTTTGTTCCTTCTCCCCCATCAAGTGTTTTCCCAATTTCCATTTCAACTCTCCCTAGTTGGGCAATATGTGATTAAGAATGTTATCCTTATTGCTGCACTCATCACCCTATACAGCCATCCAACCTCTCACCCTTGATAGCTTCTAGGGCACTTGTGAATAACAAGAAGATAACTTCCCATTTTGCATAGCTTTAAAAAATAGGTATGTGCATTGAAACCTTTATTTTTGTGGTTTAATTCCACAGTTAATGATCCACTTTTTTGGCGATGTTCACACAAAAATTTTTGTTGTTGAAAGCAATGCTGCCTTTGCTGCAGCCGATCTAAAAAAATTGCGTTGGCTTTTTGATGATGCCCCCCTTGTGCAAGCAAAAACCCTTTCTGGCCCCTTTGTAGGGCCTCACGCAAATATGATTAGCCCATGGTCTACAAATGCAGTAGAAATCACCCAAAATATGGGTATTATGGGTATTTCTCGAATTGAAGAATTTAATTCTAAGAAAGAAAGTGATGCCTATGACCCTATGTTGTTTTCTGTTTATGGGGAGTTAAATCAAACGCTTTTTGAGACCGCTCGTAAACCCGAAGCCATTCGAAATATAGACAATATTGAGACCTATGATCAAGAAGAAGGTTTGGCGCTCAATCCAGAGGAAATAGCCTATTTGAATAATCTATCT
>CAZTYX010000076.1:0-7318 GCA_964617385.1 uncultured Flavobacteriaceae bacterium
AGATTTAGGATCTAGTGCTTCACGGCGTGGGGGTTCGAGTCCCTTCACCCGCACTTAAAATAACGGAGCATCGCTCCGTTTTTTTTATGCCTTGATTTTTTTAGATATTCATATACTTTGTCTATAAAAAATATCGAAAATATTGAATCCGTTATTGTATTAACTTTTGAACGTTTTATTCTGTTTCAGAATAGAATTTCAGGAGCGGTAGCATTGTAAATTAATATCTAAAATTTCACTACATTGGTTATATAAAATAAAATATAGTGAAAAATTTTTTGGCATTATTACTTACATTCATAGGGCTATATCAGTTGAGTGGTCAGTCGAAAGAACAAGTAACAAAGTTGTTTCAGGAATCTACGCCCCTTGAGATTCAATTGAGTTATTCTAATAAGGAATTACGCAAAGACACCAATGATAGTACATATATTGATTTGGAGTTGAAATATAAAGAGGCAGGAGAATGGAAATTACTTCCAGTGTCGTTACGAGCGAGGGGAAATTTTAGACGTGCGAAATGCTATTTTCCTCCAGTTAAAATGAAAATTAAAAAGTCTGCTGCGAAAGGAACACTTTTCGAGGGAAACAAAAAGTTAAAATTAGTCTTACCCTGTTTGCTTGAAAGTGATAACAATGATAATATTGAGCAAGAATTTCTAGCCTATCAATTATATGAAAAAATTTCACCCTATCATTTTAAAACAAGAAAAGTAGAAATTAGCCTCACTGAATTGAGAGGTAAAAAGCAAAAAGAACATCAGTTAGTTGGTTTTTTAATTGAAGACGACAAGCTCATAGCTGAGCGCTATAATGGAAAAGTTTTCGAACGTTATTTACATCCTCTAACAATGGATGCGGACAGTTCTGTTAAAAATGCTTTTTTTCAATTTCTTATTGGAAATACCGATTTTTCAGTCGCATACCAACATAATGGAAAGTTACTCTATGTTGAAAATAAAATCATACCATTGCCTTACGATTTTGATATGGCAGGTTTGGTGGATGCTAGTTATGCCACTGTTGATCCTAGTTTAGGAATTAACGCTGTGACTGAAAGAATATATCGAGGTTTTAAAAGAGAGTTGGGAGTGTTTGAATCTGTTCGGCAGTATTTTATTAAAATAAAACCCGAGTTGTTTAGTACCGTTGAAGCTTCTAAAGCCAATTTTGATTCATCTTCTGAATTCGATGCTACTGTTAACTATATATCTAGTTTTTACAATATAATTGAAGATAATAAAGCGTTTAAGGAAAAAGTTATTGACCGAGCTCGAACAAACTGAGAATCAGAAATTAATTTGACAATGCAGCTTTCATTTTGTAAAAAATAGCTGTGTTGTCGTATATGCCTTTAAAATTTTCTGCATCGGGACCAAAGCTAAATACAGGAACCATAGTTGCGCTATGTCCAATAGTATTGAAGAGGCCTTCAACTTTATTTCTTTTTATATTTCCTTTTATGAGAGCTAAACCACCGGTTTCATGATCGGCGGTGACCACCACTAAAGTATTTTTATTTTTTTTGGCAAAGTTTAAGGCAACCAAAATGGTTTGATTAAATTCAGTGAATTCTGAAATCACATAAGACAGATCATTTGCGTGTCCACCCCAATCAATTTGTGAGGCTTCGGCCATAACAAAAAAAGGCTTGCCATCAGCTTCCAATCGTTTTAGTGTAGCAGTCAACATATCGGGTAAAGCAGGGCTTCTGTCCATTGATTTTTGTGGCGGTTCATCCTCATAAGTAAAATAGCCCACTTTTGGAGCTGTGCTGTTTGAAAAAGCCTCAATGTTTGAAACCATTTCAAAAGGGTTGTCCTCACTAATCAATAAATTTTGGTTGTCTTCTCGCTGGTTGAAATATTTTTCTCCCCCACCAATAAATAAATCTACTTTGGATTGCATTAATTGAGATGCAATTGTTTCATATTTTTTTCGCGAATTTACATGGGCATAAAATGAAGCAGGTGTGGCATGAACAATACTGCTTGTAGCTAATAATGCTGTCCTGTAACCAAGGTCAGCGCAATTATCAAGAATGGACGTAATGGGTTTCTTTTTAGCGTTTATGCCCACAAATCCATTTTGCGTTTTCTCACCACAGGCCATAGCTGTGCCACTTGCAGCAGAGTCTGTTACAAGATTTTTTGAGGCGTGGGTTTTTGACAATCCAACAAACTCAAATTGTTCTAAAGCAGTTGAATTGTCATTCGCATACATACCAGAAGTAATTTGGGTTAAGCCCATTCCGTCTCCAATTAAAAAGATAATGTTGGGTGGTCCATCAGATTGACCAAGCCCTTTCTGCATAAGAAGCCCAAGAGCAAAAAAGTAAACGAGTTTATTCATAATCTAAATTATGTTTTAAAATTACCACTTTTATTTCTCTAAAACGAGACGAATGAATTTCGAATTTATCCAATCTTTTTGGATTCATTAAAACTACTTAATGTTTATTCAATAATACTCATAACAAGGATTTGTAAGGTTATTACTTCTTTTAATTCTTTACAAAATCAGTTTTTATACCTTTGAAATAAGTCATGAAAGGAAACACGAGTTTTTTATTGATAGTATTATTTTTAATGCATGGTCTTGCTGCGCAAAGCACCTCCAATGCTTTGTTTCAATCGGAAATTCCTTTGCCATTAAAATTCAATTTTTCAAAAAAAAGACTCCTTCATAAAACCAATGATAGTACCTACATCAAATCAAAACTTCTGTATAAATCAACCGTTCAATGGGAAAGTATAGAAATCCAGCTGCGGGTGCGGGGGCATTTTAGAAAAGCAAATTGTAAAAACACGCCCCTTAAAATAAAGATCCCTCAAAAAACAAGCATAGGAACATTGTTTGAGGGAAACAAAAGCTTAAAATTGGTATTGCCTTGCCAGTCAACCGCGCTCGCAAAAGACTATTTGTTGAAAGAATATATTGCGTATCAAATTTACGCGAAGCTTTCTCCCCTTCATTTTAAGACAAGAAAAGTGGTATTTAATGTTAAAAAAACCAAGAAAGAAAACCAGAATAATTTTTTTAATGGCTTTTTAATTGAAGATGATAAAACTGTAGCGAAGCGTTTTAATGCCAAAATATTTAATCAAAAAATTGTGCTTTCTGACCTTGATCCACGATCCACTACGATCCATTCTTTTTTTCAGTTTCTTATTGGAAATACCGATTTTATTTTTGATCCACCACACAATTTAAAAAGGGTGCAGCTGAACGATCAAATCCAAGTTTTACCATATGACTTTGATTTAACGGGTTTTGTGAATCCTAATTACGTTCATAAAAGTGTTGGTTTAGGCAAAAGGAATTTAGAAATACGCCAATACAAAGGATTTAAAAGAGACCGTACGCTTTTAGAGGAGGTACGCAGATATTTCCTATCTCTTGAACAAGAAATTGTTGCTTTGATGGAAAAAGAAAAAAGGTTTTTTAGCGCTGAAGAAGAATACAACAAAGCCCTCAACTACATTACTTCTTTTTATGCTATTTTAAAAGAGAATAGCCGTTTTGAAACAGAAATAGTTCAAGCTGCCCAATGAGGTTTTTCGATTAGTGTTTTCTTAATTGGGTAAACAAATTCAATTTTATATCATCTAAGCCATTATCATCAAAAGGATATTCCATTTGATCTTGAATGTTGTAAAGTGAAATAAGAATAAATTCACTTAAAATGACAATAAAATATGTAAGCCATTCTGGATTGTCAAAACCAATTTTATTGATGATTGATGGCGTATAAATCAAAGGAAAAATGTAGATAAAAATCAAACAATAAGCCTTTAAGCTAATGGGAGTTCTATGGTTATGAATGCCAATTAAATTATCGACATTTTTTGATACTTCATTTATAAATCGGGCAATGCGCGGCCGAGAAGATTTTTGAATTAACTCGGGGTTGTTATTCAGAAAATCATAAAGTGCTTGAATGTTTTCATCCAAAATTTCTGCACTATTATCTTCTGCTCTTAAATAGGAAAAAAGTTCTTCTTCAACTCTTAAAATCAATTTTTGAGCTTCGTTGATTTTATCTTCATGACCCTTTAAGTTGAATAGCAATAGATTCGAAACAGTTTGTAGAGCTGCACGGTAGCCACTCAAAAACTGCAACGCTTTTTCTCTTCGTCTAAACGCTCCGCGAATGGTGAAGACCAATGGAAATATGATGGCGATGCTGATTAAGGTTAGGTCAATATTGTAAACCACATCTAGGCGGTAGGCCAACATGGGTACGGCAACAGAAATCAAAAGGGTGATAAAAGTCCGAAAATTGATAATTGCAAGATATCTTGACATATTAAAGATTTATTCAATAAATTTAACAAAACTAAAAATTTGAAACAAAGAAACTTAGCTTTCCTTTTCTTTTTAATTTTAAAAGGTGCCATTTGGGGGCAAGATTTTCCTCCACCAGATCGTTTGTTTTATGAAACAAACCCTTTAGAAATAGCACTTGCCTTTTCTGCTGAAGAGGTTAAAATAAACACCAACGACTCTACTCTTGTAGACATACCGCTATTGGTGCACGACCAAAACCAGTGGGATACCCTTCAGGTGAGCATTCGTGCCCGTGGTAATTTCAGGCGATCCACGTGTTTTTTTCCTCCTTTAAGAATGGAAATAAAAAAGAAACAGCGGAGCGGCACTTTGTTTGAAAATTATAAAAAAACCAAAATAGTCTTTCCTTGTTTGATTCAAGAGGAGATGAACGATAATGTCTTACAAGAATTTATCGCCTATAAACTTTATGAACTCATTTCTCCTTACCATTTTAAAACACGAGCACTAACTTTAAATTATACCGACTTGAATGGAGGAAATGCACAAAAATATACCCTTCGTGGATTTTTGATTGAAGACGATAGTCGTATTGCAAAACGCACTTTTACAGAAGTATATAAGAAATACATTCATCCTAAAGCGCTAGATGCCGAAGGGGCTATCCAAAATGCAATGTTTCAGTTTTTTTTAGGAAATACTGATTTTTCAATGGCCTATCAGCACAATGGAAAGCTTCTGCAAGTGGGAGAAACAGTAGTTCCAGTGCCCTATGATTTTGACATGAGTGGATGGGTCAATCCGAGCTATGCCGTGGCCAATACAGCTTTGGGAATCAACTCAGTAAAAGATCGTGTGTATAGGGGCTATGAAAGAGATCCCGAAATCATTCAAAAAGTGCGGCAGCAATATCTGGCAGCAGCACCCTATTTTTATGATATTATTAGATGTTTTGAGAATGAATTTGACGCCACAAGTGAATTTGAGCATTTAATGGATTATACTCGTTCTTTTTTTACCATACTTGAAAGCGACACCCTTTTTAAAGAAAAAGTATTAGATCAGCTCAGAACGCGTTAATTAATGCCAAGACTTTGTTTCATTTTATGAAAAATTTGAGTGTTTTCATAAATGCCTTTAAACCGTTCTGCTCCGGGGCCATAACTAAAAACAGGAACCATAATGCCTGAATGCCCGGGTGTCGAAAAACTCGTTTTCACTTCGCTTTTGCCTACATTTCCACCGGTGATAACCAGTCCGCCGGTTTCATGATCTCCAGTAACCACAACCAAAGTATTTCCATTTTTTTGAGCAAAATCTAGGGCGGTCTGAATGGCTTGGTTAAACTCTTTAAATTCAGAAAGTACGTAGTCAATATCATTGCCATGTCCCCCCCAATCAATTTGAGACCCTTCCACCATTAAAAAGAAAGGGGTTTGCTGGGCACCCAATTTTTCAAGGGTGGCGGCAACCATTTCCGGCAACTTTGGGGTTCTTCCTTCCATTTGTTTTGGGGGGTCATTGTCTGCGGTTAGGTAGCCAATTTTTTGAGCCGTGCTGGAGCCAAAATCTTTAAGACTTGTCACGTAATTGCGCGAAGCGTCTTCTTCTATTAAATTCCTGTTGTCTTTTCGAGAAGTAAAAAAAATTTGTCCTCCACCAATAAAATAGTTCACTTTACTAGCAATGAGTTGGCTTGCAATTTCTTCATACTTATAACGTGAATCTATTTTAGCGTAAAAAGAGGCGGGTGTGGCGTGCACTATGGTTGATGTTGCCAACAAAGCGGTTTTATAACCTCTGTCCTGACATAATTCTAACAAAGAAGGTAGGGGTTGTTTTTTTGCATTCAAACCAATCATACGATTATGGGTTTTTTCACCACATGCCATGGCGGTTCCACTGGCTGCTGAATCAGTTACCAAATTATCATAAGAGTGTGTTTTGGACAATCCAACATAAGTAAAATTTTCTAGTGCTGTACTGTTGTTATTTGCATAGTTCCCAGCGCTTATTTGTGGTAACCCGGTTCCGTCTCCAATCAAAAATATTAGGTTTGGAACGACCTTTTCTTGTCCAATGGCAGTAGAAACGGTAAACCATAAGGAAACAATATAAAGCAATGGGGTAGATAATCTCATTTATATTCATTTAAAGGATGCACTTCAAAGATACTTTTATTTTAAAAACAGTGTTTAAAATCATTCACAAATAGGGGGCTAAAAAGGCTAGACATTTTTGGGTGGCTCCGCTGTGTTGCACCACATAATTTTTGTTGATATTTTCAATTTCAATTCTTTTTTTTGGTGATAGGGTTTCAAAAGCATCACCAAAGGCAACTTCATTTGAAACACTAAGAACCCCTCCCTGATCCACTAAATCTTCTGCTTCTTTAAAGTTTCGGTAGTTTTTGCCAATAAAAACTGGAATGCCATACACAACGGCTTCTAAAATATTGTGGAGTCCTTTGGTGCCCATACCTCCACCCACATAGGCCCAATGGGCATATTGATAGGCTTGTGCCAAATGACCAACAACATCCATAATCAACACTTTTTTATGGTTGTCTTTTGACGGATCAAAGCGGCTCCAGTAAGCTTTTTCTGACACGATCAACCCCTCCAGTTGGGCTATCGATTTTGGTGACACATCGTGCGGAGCAATAATTAATTTCAAATCTGTTTTAGAGAGTAAGAAGTCAAGAAAAATGGGATAATCTTCCGGCCAACTGCTTCCCACCACAAAACACTTTTTTTGGTCTAAAAAAGTCTCAATTTGAGCCAAAGACTCCTTTTTTTTCATGCCTGTTAGCACACGGTCCATTCGAAGATCGCCTACTTGAACCAATGGTTTCATCTCATATTTTTTCAATAGGTTTTTTGAAGTAAATCATAGCTTGTAAGTCTGTTATTATTGATATAATTCTAGTAAGAGGTGCTTTCCATTGATGAATTATATTGTTGATGATCATTTCAGAATTATGAAATTTTGATAATATAATTGTGCCTTTGTTGTCAAAAATATGTTT
>CAZTYX010000077.1:0-7313 GCA_964617385.1 uncultured Flavobacteriaceae bacterium
GTACCCTAAAATTACCACGCCCAAACTCACCCGTGGTACGGGCATACAAACTTTGCACTAGCCGGTGCATCAGTTGTGTTCTGGAGAGCATTTGATCTTGTGCTAACGAAATCACATTGCTTTTAAATTCTTGAGGATTTCCAATGCCATATAAACAAGAAACAGAGGCAACCACTAAAACATCACGCCTGCCAGACAACAGGGATGAGGTGGTACTTAAACGCAGTTTTTCAATTTCTTCATTAATGGAAAGATCTTTTTCAATGTAGGTGCCGGTTACTGGAATATAGGCCTCTGGTTGGTAATAATCGTAATAAGACACAAAATATTCTACAGCGTTCTTGGGAAAAAATTGTTTGAATTCGGAATAAAGTTGAGCGGCCAAAGTCTTATTATGCGCCAATACCAAGGTGGGACGCTCTAGGGTGGCCACTGCATTGGCCATGGTAAAGGTTTTTCCAGAACCAGTAACACCTTGGAGGGTCACATAGCGATCCCCTTGCTGAAAATGTTCAACTATGGCAGCAATGGCTTGTGGTTGATCCCCTGTGGGCTGAAAGTCTGAAGTTAATTGAAAACCCATTCCAAATAAAAAATCAAAAGTAAGCATTAATTTAGCGATACCTTCTGGAACAGCGCTATCTTTAAGGAAAGTCAATTGAGGGGATTCAATAGAAATACTGTATTTTAGAAAAAAAACTATGGGCGAAGAAAAACTGATATCGAAAAAAAAACCGTTTTATCCCATTTCAAGCACCTTAGAAGACTATTTGAAATCGTATGACCGGTGGATCAATACGCCCATTTTCTATAGTGATTTATTGCGTTTTTCTGGATCGGTGGCGGTATATGATAAAGACGATAAGGACACGCTTTGGGTGCGGGTGTTTTATCCCGACAGCGAACGAATAGAAATTGAGCACAGTTTAAAAAAAGTCTATACACTGTTGCATTCGGATGGAAACGAAAACGATATACCTTATTTGAATATCGATGCCATTGATTATTGCACCTTTGGTAATTCCAAGCCGTTTCGTATCAAGGTGCGAAACATTCTCAATGACAACTTCACCTATTATTACGTAAAAAAAACAGATGCATCTCGGGTCTATGGTTTGGAATATGAGCACATGCTATCACCCTATAATCTCAATTTTTTAGTTAATGGCAATTCATTGATTGAAGAACATATTTCTGGTATTCCGGGTGATCTTTTCATTTCTCATTTTTTACCCCAATGTTCAGCGGCAGAAAAAGCACAAATTGCTAAAGAATTTGTGAAGTTTAATGAGCGCAGTATGATCCGATTGTTGGGCGATATGCGTGCCTATAATTATGTGGTGGTGCCCACACATGATTTTGACCAAGTGGTCTATAAAATCCGCGCCATTGATTTTGATCAACAATCTTTTGAGGGTAAGCTCTCGGTATATCGCCCTCAATTTTTTAAAGAAAATTTTCCGATTATGGATTTGGTTCGATCCAAATTAAACCACAATTCGATAACTCAATATAAAATTGAAGAACGTTCCATTGTGGCACGACGCATCATCAGTTTTGAAACCCGATTAATGCAATTGGTGACCATAATGCAACAAAGTGAATTGTCACGTCCAGAAAATTTGGAACGTCTGCGGGAGGAAATATTTAAGTTTACGCAAGACCGGGCCTTTGTTGAGAGCCAATCTATGGGGGACATCATGAAAGCTTGCTTTGACTTTGTGAAGCGGCACTATCAAAAAGAAAATCTTTACAATCTTTTTTAATAGTAGGAATTCTCGTCGATTTCATCATAGAAGTCGTCGTCCGATTCTTCATCCTCTTCTTCAAGGGAGACATCGCTTGTGTCTTCAAAAGATTTTTCGGGGGCTTCCTCAGGCACTTCTCCTTGACCAAATATAAGATTGGGATAAATAATGCCAGCGGCGGGTTCCCCCATTTCCATCAGTTCTACAAAAAAGGTCCATAAGTTTAAAAAGTCATAGACATAGATGAGTTTGTGATGGTCAGCATCAAACAAGCGCTCTAGGGTTAGGTTGGCTTGGGAGGCGTTGTTGTCTAAATCTAAGAGGGGTAATTCTTCTCCTTGTTCCCAATCGTCGTTTGTACGATAGAAAGAAGCCATTTCATTGCCTAAAAAGCCAAAGGCTTGGGTAATGCTCAAATGTAAATCATCTAGGGTGGCCGTTGCTTCAATTTCTAGGTCTCTAAACACGTCTTGTTCCACATCCAAAATAATACGAAGGCGATAAATCATGAGTTATTTTTGTTTTTTAAAGTAAGTATAAAATAGGTTTGTGCACCAAAAAGTAAACTAGCAAAAAGGAGGTGTAAAGGTTGTGAGCTGAAAGGAAAATCCCAATAGTACATCACTATGCCGGTTAAAATTTCAAGTCCAATTAAAAGGAAAATAAATTGTAAAGGCTGTGGAATCTTTCCATTTTTTAAAAAGGTGATGAAAAGATACATTTGAATTCCCAATACCAACAATGAAAAACTACGGTGTAAATAGAATAGTGTTGGCGGCTGTTGCAACCAAGCAGCAGCATTAGACAAATTCCAATGGTGCATTTGTATGTCAATATATTGTCGAACTTGCGTGCCCATTCCAATTTGAAACAAGGTTATAACTAAAGCCAATAAGGCAATTTTTTTTGTGGTTTTTGAAACGGCATGCGTTTCTTTTTTAGAGGGACTCCAAAAGAGCAGCAAGATTAAAAAAGCCACCAGCAAAAGTGCCATGGCCATATGGATGGTAATTTTTAAAGGCAATAAATTAGAATCGACTACCGTTTTTCCTAACCATGCCTGAAACCCAATACCCAAAAGGGTTAACAATGCAAAAAGAGTAATTTTTTTTTGGGTTCTCCAGTAGCCTAGACTGCTCACAAAAAGTAAAAGCACTGCTAATCCAGAAAGAGCTCCCAACAGTCTATTGACATATTCAATCCAGGTGTGGTAGGCGTTAAATTGTGCATAATCGTGTTTGGTATAGGGCTCCCAAAGATCAGGATTATAGTTTGTGGAGGAAATAAAATTGTCTTTGGCTAGACGCAAGGATTCATCCACAATAATAACTTCTCCTTTGTGGTATTCATGTTTGGGTTTCCAGTCCAATTGCGCTCTTTCGGTGGGGGGAATGATATAACCAAAACACTTAGGCCAATCGGGACAACCCATTCCGCTTCCCGTCATCCGCACCACTGCACCGGCTGTGATGACCAAATACACCACTATTAGCGCAAATAATATAAAGCTATGTAGTCTCTTTTTCATGGGCCTCTAATCCGAGTTTTTTTCCTTCTTCTTTCATGCGTTCCCATGCAGCTTCAAAGGCATTGGGAATTTCGCCTTCCAAAATAGCCTCTTTGATGGCTTCTTTAATGGCACCAATGGGCTTGGAAGGGGGTAAATTGAAATATTTCATGATCATAGCGCCACTTACTGGGGGCTGAAAATTTCTGATTTTATCTTTGGCTTCCACCACCTCCATTTTTTCACGCACCAGTTTAAAATTGTTGTGATATCGCTCAAAACGTTTGGGGTTTTTTGTTGTGATGTCTGCTTCACATAATGTCATAAGATCATCAATATAATCGCCCGCATCAAAAATCAAGCGACGCACAGCGGCATCGGTCACATGCTCTTCTGCAATAACAATGGGGCGCGAGCTCATATAGACCAATTTCTGCACATATTTCATTTTCTCATTTAGGGGCATTTTAAGTTTTTTAAAGAGGTGATATACCATTTTAGATCCGACCCATTCATGGTTGTGGAAAGTCCAGCCAATGGTGGGGTGGAATTTTTTGGTTGGTGCCTTTCCGATATCATGCAATAAAGCTGCCCAGCGGAGCCAAAGGTTTTCCGTGTTTTGAGCAATATTGTCCACCACTTCTAAGGTGTGATAAAAGTTGTCTTTATGGCGTTGCCCTTCTTTTTCTTCCACCCCTTTTAAGGCCACCAGTTCTGGTATTATGTGTTTTAAAAGCCCTGTTTGTTCAAGTAAAACAAACCCCACAGAAGGGTTTTTGGTGGCTAATATTTTATGAAGTTCCACCACAATACGCTCTTTTGAAATAATTTTTATGCGGTCTGCTTTTTGACCGATGGCTTTGAGTGATTCAGGCACAATTGTAAATCCGAGTTGGGTGGCAAATCGAATAGCACGGAGCATCCTGAGCGGATCGTCGGTATAGGTAATTTCTGGATCTAAGGGGGTGCGCAAAATTTTAGTAGCTAAATCATCCATTCCCTTAAACGGATCAAGGAGTTGCCCAAAACGCGCTTTGTTAAGACACACTGCCAAGGCATTAACCGTAAAATCACGCCTCCTTTGATCATCCTCTAGTGTTCCTTGAGACACCACTGGGTTTCGACTGTCTTTACTATAAGATTCTTTGCGTGCACCCACAAATTCTAAAGTGACATTATTCCATTGCAGCATGGCTGTGCCATAGGTTTTAAATACTTGAACGGGAGGAGCATTTTTAATTTTTTTCTGGAGGGCTTTTGCTAAGGCAATCCCTGAACCCACCACCAGAATATCAATATCTTGCTTATTGCCTCTGCCTAAGAGCTGATCACGAACAAAGCCGCCCACTACATAACTTTCCAAACCCTCTGCATCGGCCACTTCTTGTATTTGCCGAAAAAGGGGCGTATCTAAAAGAGAAGCAAAGTCAATATTGTTAATCACGGGCGCAGAATTTCAAGTGTGCCTTCAGGCAATACCTTTATGATACGCGAAGGTTTATCACTAATTTTTTCTTGTTCCAAAGGTACAATATAGTCTACCCCCTCCAAAATTTCAGGAGCAATCTCGCCAAAAGATTTCGGCGTTGGAAATCCACTCATATTTGCCGAGGTAGAAATGATGGCTTTGCCAAAGGCATTAATTAATTCTTCTAAAAAAGAATGCTTGGGTAAACGCAAGCCCACCGTTTGGTCGTCACTCAACATATTATGAGCCAATCCTTTTGGATGATTGTATATGATGGTTGTAGGTTTGCCGCTTTCCAAATAGGGCAGCACTTGAGTTGGTATGGGATTAATATACTGTTGAAGCATCTCTTTTGACCCCACCAAACCAATAAGGGCTTTTGCATCGGCACGGTTTTTAAGCGCATAAACACGTTCAACCACGTCCATACGGGTAGCGTCTCCACCAATACCCCAAACCGTGTCGGTGGGATATAGTATAATTTTTCCTTGTTGTAAATAGGAAAGAGTTTGCGCTACAATCATGCTGCAAAAATAGCGTAAAGCCATTGGATATTAAAACCGTTAAGCCTTTTGAAAATGAATGATGAAGCAAAAAAGAAGTCTATCTTTGTGAAATGAAACCACAGCTTTCTGTTATTATAAGCACATACAACGCCGTGGACTGGTTAGAAAAGGTGCTTTGGGGCTATGCCCAACAAACCCTCGTTGCTTTTGAGCTTATTGTGGCCGATGATGGTTCTGGGCCCGAAACTAAAGCAGTTCTTAGACGCATAGAAAAGAAATTAAAGCTAAACATCAAACACGTTTGGCAGCCAGACAATGGTTTCCAAAAGTCTCGCATTTTGAATAAAGCACTGTTGGCCTGCACCACAAACTATGTGGTGATGAGCGATGGCGATTGTATCCCACGTGCTGATTTTCTAGAGGTGCATTTTAACCATAGAAAACCAGGTTGTTTTTTGTCTGGGGGCTATTTTAAATTACCCTTTTCAATTTCCAATCAAATCACAGAAGAAGATGTTGTATCTCAGTCTTGCTTTGATCTTGAGTGGTTAAAAAAGTTAGGATTACCCCTACAATTTAAAAATAATAAACTTAAAGCCACTGAAGTTTGTCAGTCTTTGCTTAATAGAATAACGCCAACTAAAGCCACATGGAATGGGCATAATGCCTCCGGATGGAAAGCTGATTTGTTGACCGTTAATGGTTTTGATGAACGCATGCAATATGGTGGTCAAGACCGTGAGTTGGGAGAACGTTTGGTAAATTTAGGCGTCCGTCCCATACAAATTCGGTATAGTGCCATTTGTGTTCATCTGGACCACAAGCGTGGCTATGCTACACCCGAAAGTATTGCGAAAAACAATAAGATTAGACGGCAAACCCGTTTTGGAAAGAAGGTTTGGACGACTCACGGAATCCAACAATAATTAAACGGCTACATCATAGGTGCGCAAGGCATCGTTCAGAGAGGTTTTTTTGTCCGTACTCTCTTTGCGTTGTCCAATAATGAGGGCACAAGGAACCTGATAGTTACCAGCAGGGAAGGTTTTGGTATAAGCACCAGGAATCACAACCGAGCGAGCAGGCACTAAGCCTTTATATTCTTTGGGTTGATTCCCTGTAACGTCTATAATTTTTGTGGAGGCGGTCAAAACTACATTGGCTCCCAAAACAGCTTCTTTTTCAACCCGAACTCCTTCAACCACGATGCAACGTGAACCTACAAAAGCATTGTCTTCAATAATTACAGGGGCGGCTTGCAAAGGTTCTAAAACACCACCAATGCCAACACCACCGCTGAGGTGTACATTTTTACCAATTTGCGCACAACTACCCACAGTGGCCCAAGTGTCTACCATGGTGCCAGCATCTACATAGGCGCCAATATTTACGTAGCTAGGCATCATAATAACTCCAGAAGAAATATAGGCACCATGTCTTGCTACGGCATGTGGCACCACACGAATTCCTTTTTCTTTGTAGCCTCTTTTCAAGGGCATTTTATCATGAAATTCTAGGGGGCCTGCTTCTAGGGTTTCCATTTTTTGGATTGGAAAATAAAGTACAACAGCTTTTTTAACCCATTCGTTCACAGTCCATCCGTTGGCATTGGGGGAGGCAACACGAAGTTCTCCTAAATCCAATTGTTCAATCACCGCTCGAATGGTGTCTTGGGTGTTTTTTTCTTTTAATAGTTCTCTGTTGTCCCAGGCGGCTTCTATAATTTCTTTCATCTTGCTACTTTTGAGCAAATGTAAAGATTTCAATTTGATTCTGAAACGGCATTTCTATTGAAAAAGATTATCTTTGCATACATTTTTATGGGAAGTATTATAGCAATTGATTTTGGACTAAAAAGAACCGGATTGGCCCACACCGACCCCGATAAAATTATTGCCAGTGGTTTGTGTACCCTACCCACACAAGAGGTGTTATCTTTCCTTAAAAAGCATATAGAAGAAAATGAGATAGAAACCTTTGTGGTGGGATATCCCCAACAAAAAGATGGTTCACCTTCTGCTATCGAAGATCAAATTTTTGTCTTTTTGTCAGCATTAAGAAAAGAATTTCCTAACCAAAAAATT
>CAZTYX010000078.1:0-7289 GCA_964617385.1 uncultured Flavobacteriaceae bacterium
AGTCATTCAATGCAAGAGCTAAACTGTGCATGGCACTGCCACCTATAGCAATAAAATGAATTTTTTTCATGGGCCAACTTCTTTTAATTTGGTGTTAAGACCTTCTAATTTAGGATTATAGCCTTGTGCTTTTTTGTAATAAATAAAAGCTTGCTGAACATCCTTTTGTGCTTGTGCTAAGGTACCCAAATGAAAATAGACCCAGGCCAAAGGAACCGTATCTTTTTGGCCATATTGTTCGAGATAATGAAGTAAAAGCGTTTTACCTACATCCCTATTAATTTGAAAGCGTGCAGACACACTGCCCAACTCATAGGGCAGTTCTCTACGGTATTTTTCCCATTGCCACTCATCAGAAGATTGAAGCTCCTTCAACAATGCAAACGCTTTTTCATAGTGAATTTTTGCTCGTGTAGGTTGCTTTTCTATTTCGGCAATATACCCATGAGCCATAGCCCCTTCAAGGAAATTTATTGCACTCAGGGCTTCGGCTTTTTTCCAAGCCATTTTTAGATCACCCCCCAAAAGAGAGGGCAAAACTGCATAGGTTTCAATAAGCGCTCTTAAAATAAATGTGTTTTTAGGGGCCAACTGATGGGCTTTGGTAAACCCTTCTTTCATTTTATCTACATAAGGCAACGCTAAAAATCGCGGCACTTCTAAGGACCGAAAACCAGCGGCACCGCCCCACTTATAATACCGTGATGCTGTGGGTGAAAGAGTGAGGGCTTGTGGAGCATAATCCAACACCGTTTCCCAGTCTTTATGCAAAGCCGCACATTGGGTGAGGCTATCAAGTCCTTGAACACTTGGGCTTTGATTAATTTGAGTAATCAATAATTTCTTTTTTTCTAAATAGACAGCATCCTTTTCAAAAGGATATGTCGCTGGAGGAGCAGGGTCCTGCGCCAAAACCAGCACGCCTCCAAACAAAAAAAGAAATAGTGATTTATACATGGTCGCGGTTTAGCAACGCCCAAAGTCCGTCTTTAAGTGCAGTTAAGTTGAATTCAGCCAAACTAGAAACAATAAAATGGGGAATGGCTCCAAAGGTATCGTCGAGTTCCTTTTGATAAGCCAAACGTAATTCTTCATCCAACAAGTCGGCTTTGGTAAGCGCTACGGCAAAGGCTTTGTCTAATAATTCAGGATTGTATTTTTTTAATTCGTTTTGCAAGATTTCAAAATCTTGTGCCACAGACAGGGTGTCGGCGGGAATCATATACAACAAAACGGCATTGCGTTCGATGTGGCGTAAAAAATAATGCCCCAAGCCTTTTCCTTCTGCAGCACCTTCAATAATACCAGGAATATCGGCCATCACAAACGATCTAAAATCACGATATTCTACAATGCCTAAGTTGGGTTTTAGTGTCGTAAATTCATAATTGGCAATCTTCGGTTTGGCTGCCGTAAGCACACTCAATAAAGTTGATTTTCCAGCGTTAGGAAAACCCACCAAGCCCACATCGGCCAAAACTTTAAGCTCCAGAGTAATGTCTAGTTCACGTCCTTCTATGCCTGGTTGGGCATAGCGAGGTGTTTGATTGGTAGACGATTTAAAGTGCCAGTTGCCACGCCCACCCATGCCGCCTTCTAGCAGAATCTGTTCGTCGTTTTCAGCGGTAATTTCAAATAAAATTTCTTGTGTGCTGGTTTTACGCACCACTGTGCCCAGGGGCACTTCAACAATCACATCTTCACCCTGCAGGCCACTACTTCTGTTTTTACTGCCATCACCTCCATGACCTGCATGAAAGTGTTTTTTAAATTTAAAGCTATAGAGGGTCCATAAATTGGTATTGGCTCTTACAATCACATGTCCTCCTCGACCGCCATCACCTCCATCGGGACCACCCTTAGCTACATATTTTTCTCTGTGTAAATGTGCAGAACCCTTCCCCCCATTGCCAGAACGGACGGTGAGTTTGACATAATCCACAAAATTTCCTTCGGTCATAAACGCTCGATCAAAGTGCTTAAGCGTTCCGTTATTTCAGAAATGGTTCCAATTCCATTTATTGCATGGAATTTTTTTTGCCCCTCATAATATTGTTTAACGGGTGCTGTTTTACGCTCGTATTCTTCAAAGCGATTTCGAATTTTTTCTTCATCTTGATCATCGGTTCTGCCAGAAGTTTTTCCACGTTCCAGCAAACGCTCAATCAACAAATCATCCGCTGCCTCTAAAGCAATTGTGGCTTTAATTTGCATGGTCAAACCTTCCAAAAATGCATCCAATGCTTCGGCCTGCGCCTGTGTTCGCGGAAAACCATCAAAAATAAAACCTTTGGCTTGTGGATATTCTTTAACGGCCGCCTCCAGCATGTCAATAGTCACTTGATCGGGCACCAAATCGCCTTTGTCCATATAGCTTTTGGCTAATAGGCCTAACGCCGTTTCTTCTTGTATGTTTTTTCGAAACAAATCGCCGGTGGATAAATGAACGAGTTGGTATTTATTTTTTAAAAATGCGGCTTGGGTTCCTTTTCCAGCACCAGGTTTTCCGAACAATACAATATTTAACATGAAAAATTTTTTAGGTAACAAAGATATCCAATTTGCTTCGCATTTTTCCATTCCCAAAAACTTATATGTATTTTTGCATAAAGAATTGAATGGCTTTTTTTTCCACAAACAAAACAATTGGCATTTTAGGCGGTGGACAACTGGGTAAAATGCTGCTGGATGTTACCAAAAAATGGGACATAGCCACAGCCGTTTTGGATCCTTCTGCTGAGGCCCCAGCAAAAATTGGAGCGCATCGCTTTCAAGAAGGCGACTTAATGGATTATGACACCGTTTATGCTTTTGGTCTAGGAGTAGACTGCTTAACTTTTGAAATCGAAAATGTGAATGTGGAAGCCCTTATGGCTTTGGAAAAAAAAGGGATTGCAGTATATCCACAAAGCAGTGTATTAAAAACCATTCAAAACAAATGCACTCAAAAATTATTTTATCAAGAGCATCAAATTCCGACGGCTCGCTTTGATACATTTGAATCTATTGAGGCCCTAAAATCAGCCATTGCTCGGGGTAGCGTTTCGTTTCCATTCATTTGGAAAGCAGCCACCTTGGGCTATGATGGCTATGGCGTTAAATTCATTCGATCCAATCAAGACCTTGAAAAGTTACCTGAAGGTGCTTGTTTAGCCGAAGAAAAAGTGGTGATAGCACAAGAACTTAGTGTGATTGTGTGTCGGAATCCCTCGGGAGCTATGGCGCTTTATCCAGCTGTCGAAATGGAATTTCATCCAGAAGCAAATCAAGTAGAATATGTGCTTTCCCCAGCACGGGTTTCGCCCGAGATATTAAACGCTGCAGAGACGTTAGCAAAAAAAGTGTCTCTTGCGTTTAAGCATGTAGGGCTGCTGGCTGTAGAAATGTTTTTAACCCCTGAAGGAGAATTGTTAGTGAATGAGGTGGCACCACGCCCCCACAACAGTGGACATTATTCCATTGAAGCTGCCTACACTTCTCAATTTGAGCAACACATAAGAGCACTTTTGGATTTACCGCTAGGCGCCACACACAACAAAGTGGCGGGCGTAATGGTCAATTTGGTGGGAAAAGAAGGTTACGAAGGAGACGTGATTTATAAAAATATGGATCAAATCCTTGCGATTGAGGGCGTAACCCCTCATCTTTATGGTAAAAAACAAACCCGACCGTTTCGAAAAATGGGGCATGTTACCATTGTGAACCAATCTTTGGAGGTGGCTCGTAAAATGGCAGAGCAAGTAAAAGAAACAATTGAAGTAATAGCAAAATAAAAATATGGCAACAGTAGGAATTATTATGGGAAGTCAATCAGATCTGCCAGTAATGCAAGAGGCGATTGATATTATCAAATCATTTAATGTGGCAGTAGAAGTCGAAATTGTTTCGGCCCACAGAACACCAGAACACATGCTTGATTATGGCAAAACAGCCCATGAAAAGGGACTTAAAGTGATTATTGCAGGTGCTGGTGGTGCGGCTCATTTGCCAGGAATGATTGCAGCAGTCAGCCCACTACCAGTTATTGGTGTTCCCATCAAATCTAGAAATTCTATAGACGGATGGGATTCAATCCTCTCTATTTTACAAATGCCCGGGGGTGTTCCTGTGGCCACTGTAGCCCTAAACGGTGCTCAAAACGCCGGTTTGCTTGCCCTTCAAATTTTGGCCAGCCATAGCGATGAACTCCTTCAAAAAATGTTGACCTATAAAAACGAACTTAAAGAAAAAGTAACTCAAGGTAATAATCAATTAAAGGCATAATTTTTAATGAAAAATCCCCTACTCCTACCCTTTGATAGACCTCATGAGGCTGCTCCATTTGACCGCATTGAACCCAAACATTTTATTCCAGCCCTTAAAGCTAGCATTCAAACGGCTCTCAAAGAAATTGATGTTTTGGTGGAACAAAAAGAGTGCCCCACCTTTGAAAACACGATAGAGTGTTTAGATAATAGCGGCGCATTGGTGTCTCGCATCAGCAGCATCCTTTTTAATTTAAACAGTGCTGAAACGTCACCAGCACTTCAACAGGTGGCACAAGAAGCAGCTCCTTTACTTACTCAATTTCAGAATGATGTTCGATTGAATGAGGCCCTTTTTAAACGCATTAAGACGGTTTATGAAACCGTTGACAGATCGCTCCTGAGTCCCGAACAAAATACCCTTTTAGAAAAAGAATACAAAGGTTTTGTTCGCAATGGCGCACTCCTGTCTGACAGTGAAAAAGAGGTACTTAGAGAACTGGACACCAATTTGGCACAACTCAGTTTGCGTTTTGGCGAAAATGTGTTAGCTGATACTCAAGCATATTCTTTACACCTCACAAAAGAAAAGGATTTAAAAGGGCTTCCCGAAAATGTAATTGAAATGGCTGCAGCAACAGCCGAGCAAAAAAAACAAAAGGGATGGGTTTTTACCCTCGATTATCCCAGTTATATGCCTTTTATGACCTATTCCGAAAACCGTGCCCTTCGCAAAAAGATGGCCTTGGCATTTGGGCAACGAGGTTTTCAAGACAATGCACATAACAATCTTGAAAACATTAAAAAAATCATTCACTTGCGAAAAGAACGCGCCGCCCTTTTGGGCTATGCTTCTCATGCTGCCTTTGTGCTGGAAGAGCGTATGGCAAAATCGGAAGAAGAAGTGCGTCACTTTTTAGAAGAATTATATCAAAAAGCACTTCCTGCAGCAAAAAAAGAATGGCAGGCACTTGAAGAATTTGGAACTCAAATGGGGTTAAAGAACCTCGAAAAATGGGATACGGCCTTTGTGGGTGAAAAGCTTAAGCAAAAATTATTTCAACTTGACGAACAATTGCTAAAACCTTATCTACCTCTTAATCAGGTGCTGGAAGGACTATTTGCCATTGTTTATAAATTGTATGGACTTCAATTTAAAGCCAGTCCAAAAATTCCAGGCTATCACAAAGAAGTGACCGTCTATGAAGTGAGCCAAGAAGGACAGGGATTTTGCGCCCTCTTGTATACTGATTTATTTCCGCGGCCCGGCAAACGCAATGGCGCTTGGATGACATCTTATCGCCCACAAAAAAAGGAGCAACGACCGCATGTTTCAATTGTATGCAATTTTTCAAGACCCACCAAAACCAAACCCTCACTGTTAACTTTTCAAGAAGTAACGACCTTATTTCACGAATTTGGTCACGCTTTGCATGGCATGTTAGCACGCACTACTTATAGTGGTTTGAGTGGCACCAACGTGTATTGGGATTTTGTAGAACTGCCTAGTCAGATTATGGAAAATTGGTGCTATCAACCCGAGGCCATCGCCTTATTTGCCAAGCATTATGAGAGTGGAGAAATCCTCCCTCAAGACTATGTAGACAAAATTAAAAAGGCGGCCCAATTTCAACAAGGTCTACTAACTTTAAGACAACTTGGATTTGGCTTTTTAGACCTATCCTATCACGGCAAAGAAAGTGTTGGAATCGACAATGTAAAAACCCATGAAGCAGCAGTATTAAAAAAGGTTCAATTCACAAAGGACGAGCCTACAAACTGTATGAGCACAGCCTTTTCCCATATTTTTCAAGGAGGCTATGCAGCGGGCTACTACAGCTACAAATGGGCAGAAGTATTAGATGCTGATGCGTTTGAATTATTTCTAGAAAAAGGGGTATTTAATCCAGAAACGGCCCAAAATTTTGCTGCCCATATTTTATCTAAAGGAGGTACAGAACACCCAATGACCCTCTATCAGCGATTTAGAGGTAAAGCCCCAGACCCTGAGGCTTTGCTACGAAGGGCTGGTTTATATTAAGTCTTTTTTTGTATATTACTGCTTATTAAGTAATTATACTTACAATCATGGTCCCAAATCAACTTTGGCTGATGCTTTTTTGCATTTGCCTTTGCCCCCCTGCAAGCGCAATGGAGTTTGCACAGCGACCTCTTTATTTCGGGAGGCAACGAAATGCATATTGCTTTTTTGAGAGGTCTTGCGACCAATGCCGTTGTCTTCTACCAACACTTCCAGAAAGGTTTTTTTCTCGGTGATGCGCACATCTACTTGTCCCTTTTCCTCCAGCGGCGAAATGCCATGTATGATGGCATTTTCCACTATGGGTTGAAGCAGCATAGGGGGTATAATATAATGTTCTGTCGGACGCTTGAGGGTTAAATGAAAATCGTAAGTGATTTTTTGGTCCAATCGCATGTTTTGAAGTTCTATATAAGAGGTGAGATATTCTATTTCATCTTCTAAGGTGATGCCTTTTCTATTACTCATTTCAAGAGTAAATCGTAACAATTTTGACAACATTCCAATATACCGATTGGATTCGCGCTCTCCTTTTAAAATCATAATACTTTGTACTCCATTGATGGCATTGTATATGAAGTGAGGATTCATTTGCGCCTGTAATGATTGTGCCTCCAATTCGGCAATATGATTTTTATATTGGGATTTAACCTGATCGGAGTTGCGCTGAAAAAAAAGGAAAAAACCAATCACCAACACATTGGAAACAAGCAAGGGCAAATAATCTGCAAAAGCACTTTTTGCTGAATCAGAAAAGGACGATTCCAAATCTTGGACTATTAAAAATAAAAATGATAAAAAGATAGGCATCACGGTTATTTTTAATCATTCAAAATATAGATAAAAAAATAAATTTGAGGCACAGCGATAGTATTAAGCTTATTTCTAAAACAAAACAAATAATTTTTTTTTAGATTGTAAAATAAATTAACCATTTCCTATGAAAGAATATTACCGCCCCCAAGACCTAAAAAAATTTAAAAATATAAGCGATTGGAGCCCAG
>CAZTYX010000079.1:0-3290 GCA_964617385.1 uncultured Flavobacteriaceae bacterium
CAAGAGCGAGGAATTACCATAACTTCTGCCGCCACCACTTGTACGTGGAACTTCCCATCAGATCAAGGCAAACCCACCGCCGATTCCCAACCTTTTCATTTTAATATTATTGATACCCCCGGCCACGTAGATTTTACAGTGGAAGTAAACCGATCCTTACGCGTTCTCGATGGATTGGTTTTTTTATTTTCTGCCGTAGACGGTGTGGAGCCTCAATCGGAAACCAACTGGCGTTTGGCCGATAATTATAAAGTGCCACGTATTGGGTTTGTCAACAAAATGGACCGCCAGGGAGCCAACTTCCTCAATGTGTGTACTCAGGTGCGTGAGATGCTTAAATCGAACGCTGTGCCTTTAGTGCTCAACATTGGTGATGAAGAAGATTTTAAAGGCATTGTTGATTTAGTAACCAACAAAGCGATTGTTTGGCACGAAGATAATTTCGGATCTACCTATGACGAAATGCCTGTGCCCGATGATTTAAAAGACGAAGTGGAGCAACTCCGCGGACAACTTATTGAAGCGGTTGCTGAATATGACGAGGCACTCTTAGAAAAATTCTTCGAAGATCCAGACAGTATTAGTCCCGATGAAATTCATAATGCTTTGCGTGCAGCCACACAAGACATGAGCATCATCCCTATGATTTGTGGGTCTTCATTTAAAAACAAAGGCGTACAATTTTTATTAGATGCTGTTTGTCGCTACTTGCCTTCACCAGAAGATAAAGAAGCCATTGTGGGCACCGATCCCAAAACAGATGCTGAAATTTCACGCAAGCCCTCTGTACAAGACCCATTTGCCGCTCTTGCATTTAAAATTGCTACCGATCCCTTTGTGGGTCGATTGGCTTTTTTCCGTGCCTATTCAGGTCGATTGGATGCTGGTTCTTATGTACTAAACAACCGCAGCGGCAACAAAGAGCGTATTTCTAGAATTTATCAAATGCACTCCAACAAACAAAACTCTATCGATTATATCGAAGCGGGTGATATTGGAGCAGCTGTTGGTTTTAAAGACATAAAAACAGGTGACACGCTTTCAGCCGAAAATGCACCTATCGTTCTAGAAAGTATGGAATTCCCCGATCCCGTAATCGGTATTGCTGTGGAACCCAAAACCAAAGCCGATGTAGATAAACTCGGTATGGCTTTAGGAAAATTGGCCGAAGAAGATCCTACTTTTCAAGTGAAAACGGACGAAGCTTCAGGGCAAACCATTATCTCTGGAATGGGCGAGTTACACTTAGATATTATTGTAGACCGTTTAAAGCGTGAATTTAAAGTGGAGGTGAACCAAGGGCAACCTCAAGTGGAATATAAAGAAGCCCTTACAGCCACTGCCGATCACCGTGAGGTTTACAAAAAACAAACAGGTGGTCGTGGTAAATTTGCCGATATCGTATTCACGATTGAACCTGCAGCGGAAGGAAAAACCGGACTAGAATTTGTTAATGAGATTAAAGGGGGTAATGTTCCAAAAGAATATATTCCTTCAGTACAAAAAGGATTTGCTGAGGCCATGAAAAATGGTCCTCTTGCTGGTTTCGAAATTGATGCCATGAAAATTACGTTGAAAGACGGATCGTTCCACCCCGTGGATTCAGATTCCCTTTCGTTTGAATTGGCCGCTAAACTTGGGTTTAAAGAATCTGCCCGAGCAGCCCGTGCTGTAATTATGGAGCCCATCATGAAATTGGAAGTGCTCACACCAGAAGAAAACATGGGAGACATTGTGGGAGACTTAAACCGCCGTCGTGGTCAAGTGAACTCAATGGATGATCGTGCTGGGTCTAAAGTGGTTAAAGCCGAAGTGCCTCTTTCAGAAATGTTTGGTTATGTGACTGCTTTGCGAACCCTTTCTTCAGGAAGAGCCACATCAACTATGGAATTTTCACACTATGCAGAAACGCCTCAGAACATTTCTGATGCGGTGATTGCTGATATAAAAGGAAAACAAAACGCTTAAGGTTTCGTCAAATGAGTCAAAAAATTAGAATCAAATTAAAATCATACGATCACAACTTGGTGGACAAGTCTGCCGATAAGATTGTTAAGACCGTGAAAACAACTGGTGCGGTAGTAACGGGTCCCATTCCCTTACCCACGCACAAAAAAATATTTACGGTATTGCGTTCGCCCCACGTAAACAAAAAATCAAGAGAGCAATTTAAGTTGTGCTCATACAAACGCTTGTTGGATATCTACAGTTCTTCATCTAAGACGATTGACGCCTTGATGAAGTTGGAGTTACCCAGCGGTGTAGAAGTTGAAATTAAAGTTTAATTATAAATACATAAATAAATGTCTGGGTTAATAGGAAAAAAAATCGGTATGACCAGTCTTTATGACGCGCAAGGAAAAAACGTTCCTTGTACCGTTTTAGAGGTAGGGCCATGCGTGGTTACCCAAGTCAGAACCAAAGCGGTTGACGGCTATGATGCGTTGCAACTCGGTTTCGATGACAAGGCAGTAAAACGCTCTTCAAAGGCAGCTCAAGGCCATTTTAAAAAGGCCAACACAGCGCCCAAGAAAAAAGTTGTTGAATTCCAAAATTTTGAAACAGCGCACCAATTGGGTGATACACTCACAGTGGAACACTTCACTGAAGGAGAATTTGTGGATGTGACCGGAACCTCCAAAGGGAAAGGTTTTCAAGGGGTTGTGAAACGCCATGGTTTTGGTGGTGTGGGACAATCTACGCACGGTCAACACAACCGTTTGCGTGCCCCTGGTTCTATTGGAGCCGCTTCTTATCCTGCTCGTGTTTTTAAAGGCATGCGTATGGCGGGAAGAATGGGAACGGATCGCGTGAAAGTTGAAAACTTAAGAGTAGTTAAAGTTGTGCCTGAGAAAAACCTCCTTGTGGTTAAGGGGTGTGTGCCAGGTCATAAAAACGCTTACGTAATTGTAGAGAAATAATGGAATTACAGATCTATACAACAGAAGGAAAAACCACTGGAAAGAAAGTGAAACTCAATCCAGAGGTGTTTGGCATCGAGCCCAATTCGCATGCCATCTATTTGGACGTGAAGCAACACCTTGCCAACAAGAGACAAGGAACACACAAAGCCAAAGAAAGAGGGCAAATTGCTGGAAGTACACGCAAGATTAAAAAGCAAAAGGGTACAGGAACTGCTCGTGCGGGTAGTATCAAAAACCCCTTGTTTCGAGGAGGAGGTCGTGTTTTTGGCCCAACACCTAGAAGCTATAACCAAAAGGTAAACAAAAAAGTGAAGCGTTTGGCCCGTAAATCAGCCTTGAGCATTAAGGCACAAGAAAAAGCGATTT
>CAZTYX010000079.1:3390-7014 GCA_964617385.1 uncultured Flavobacteriaceae bacterium
AAGCGTTTGGCCCGTAAATCAGCCTTGAGCATTAAGGCACAAGAAAAAGCGATTTACATTTTGGAAGACTTCCAAATGGATGCACCAAAAACCAAACAATACACTGCTATTTTGAACGCCCTTGGACTGCAAGGCAAAAAAACCCTGCACGTGTTGGGAGAATCGAATAAAAATGTATATTTGTCGTCGCGCAATTTAGAAAAATCTCAAGTTGTAAATAACTCTGAATTAAGCACTTACAGCATTTCAAATGCTAATACCTTAATTCTTTCTGAGAGTTCTGTTGCTGCTATTGAATCACTTTTGAATCGTTAATTATGAAAGTTTTAATTAAACCGATCATCACAGAAAAAGCAACTCGTGGGAGCGAACTCTCAAATTGCTACACTTTTTTTGTGGATCCTAGAGCCAACAAATTAGAAATAAAAACGGCGGTTGAAAACACCTATAATGTGACGGTTGCCAAAGTGCGCACACTCAACTATGGGCCAGAGCGCAAAGTAAAATATACAAAAACCGGGGTACAATCTGGAAAAACCAATGCCACCAAGCGTGCTGTTGTGCAAGTGGTTGAAGGAGATGCCATTGATTTTTATAGTAACCTTTAAAGCCACGCTAGATGTCAGTAAGAAAACTTAAACCGATAACTCCTGCACAGCGCTTTCGCGTGGTAAATGGTTTTGATGCCATTACGACTTCCAAGCCGGAGAAAAGTCTTTTAGCCCCTTTAAAATCCTCTGGAGGAAGAAATAACAAAGGGAAAATGACCGTAAGCCATCGTGGTGGAGGACACAAAAGACGCTATCGTATTATCGATTTTAAACGAAATAAATTTGATGTAACGGCTGAGGTACTCAGTATTCAATACGACCCTAACCGTTCCGCTTTCATCGCCTTGTTGCAATATAAGGACGGTGAAAAACGCTATATCATTGCACAAAATGGCCTTCAAGTAGGTCAGAAAGTGTCTTCAGGAAGAAGCGCTGCGCCTGAAATTGGCAATGCCCTTTATTTATCCGATATTCCATTAGGTACCATTATTTCTTGTATTGAATTGGCCCCTGGAAAAGGAGCTGCAATGGCACGAAGTGCTGGTGCTTTTGCTCAATTAATGGCTCGTGATGGAAAATATGCAACCATCAAATTGCCTTCTGGAGAAACTCGCATGGTGTTAGTCACCTGTTTGGCTACCATTGGTGCCGTATCAAACTCAGACCACCAATTGTTGGTGTCTGGAAAAGCAGGGCGCTCTCGTTGGTTGGGCAGAAGACCCCGAACACGACCTGTGGCTATGAACCCTGTAGATCACCCCATGGGTGGTGGAGAAGGTCGTGCCTCTGGAGGACATCCAAGATCTAAAAAAGGATTGCCTGCAAAAGGATATCGCACACGATCAAAAACGAAAGCAAGTAATAAGTTCATTGTTGAACGTAGAAAAAAATAATTAACGCATGGCTCGTTCATTAAAAAAAGGACCCTTTGTACATCACAGCCTTGAAAAGAAAGTGATGAAAAATGTTGAAGAGAACAAAAAAACGGTGATTAAAACATGGTCTCGTGCTTCTTTGATCACTCCCGATTTTGTGGGACAAACCATTGGAGTGCATAACGGAAAAACATTTGTACCCGTTTATGTGACTGAAAATATGGTGGGACACAAATTGGGCGAATTCTCACCAACACGCTCATTTAGAGGGCATGCTGGGGCTAAGAATAAAGGAAAAAAATAAGATCGCATCATGGGAAATCGTAAAAGACAAACGGCAGAACAAATAAAGGAGGCGAAAAAAAACACGGCTTTTGCCAAGTTGAATAATTGCCCTACTTCACCTAGAAAAATGCGTTTGGTTGCCGACCAGGTGCGTGGAGAGCAAATAGACAAGGCCCTTTCCATTTTGAAATTTAGCCCTAAAGAAGCCTCTCGTCGTTTAGAGAAATTATTGCTTTCTGCCATTTCAAATTGGCAAAGCAAAAATGAATCAGAAGACATTGAAAAGGCCAATTTGTTTGTGAAAGAAATTCGTGTTGACGGCGGAAAAATGTTAAAGCGTCTTCGTCCGGCACCTCAAGGCCGTGCACATCGCATAAGAAAACGTTCCAACCATGTAACGTTGGTGTTGGAATCTAATACAATTGAAGCATAACTATGGGACAAAAAACCAATCCAATCGGAAATCGCTTAGGCATCATTAGAGGATGGGACTCCAACTGGTATGGAGGGAATAACTATGGCGATAAACTAGCCGAAGATGATAAAATTAGAAAGTATGTGCACGCACGTCTTTCTAAAGCTAGTGTTTCCAATGTGATTATTGAGCGCACTTTAAAAATTATTACCGTAACAATCACCACTGCCCGTCCTGGAATTATTATCGGGAAAGCCGGTCAAGAGGTTGACAAGTTAAAAGAAGAGTTGCGTAAGATTACCAACAAAGAAGTACAAATTAACATTCACGAAATTAAGCGCCCTGAATTGGATGCTCAATTGGTAGGCGCCAGCATTGCCCGTCAAATTGAAAGTAGAATTTCATATAGACGTGCTATTAAAATGGCTATTGCCGCGGCAATTCGTATGAATGCAGAAGGAATTAAAGTGCAGATTTCAGGTCGATTAAACGGTGCTGAAATGGCGCGTTCAGAATCGTATAAGGAGGGTCGTATTCCATTGTCTACTTTCCGTGCCGATATTGATTATGCATTAGTAGAAGCCCACACCACATATGGTCGTTTGGGTATTAAAGTATGGATCATGAAAGGCGAGGTATACGGTAAAAGAGAATTGTCTCCCTTAGTGGGCATGAGTAATAAATCCGGTGGTGGAAACAACAACGGACGCAATGCAGGTGGAAAAGGAAACCGCCAACGCAGAAGAAAATAATAGTAATCAGGTAGTACAGAGAAATTATGTTACAACCCAAAAAGACAAAATATCGCAAAACCCAGAAAGGCCGCATGAAAGGCCTTTCCCAACGTGGGCATCAACTTTCCAACGGCATGTTTGGCATCAAAGCGCTAGATTCTGTATTTATTACGTCTAGACAAATTGAAGCTGCGCGTATAGCCGCCACGCGTTATATGAAACGTGAAGGACAACTTTGGATTAAAATATTTCCAGACAAACCCATCACCAAAAAGCCTCTTGAGGTGCGTATGGGAAAAGGAAAAGGAGCGCCAGAATATTTTGTGGCAGTGGCCAAAGCCGGTCGCATATTGTTTGAAGTGGGCGGAGTGCCCCACGATGTAGCCAAAGAAGCATTGCGCTTGGCTGCTCAAAAATTGCCTGTTAAAACCAAATTTGTAGTGGCTCGCGATTTTGCGGCCTAAAAAAAGCCTATGAAACAGTCAGAAATAAAATTAATGGAAGCAGAGGCACTGCAAACAAAAATTGATGAGGTGGAAAAGCAATTAACGGATCTAAAATTGACCCATGCCGTTTCTCCACTCGAAAATCCATTGCAAATTAGAGCCGCCCGAAGAACGTTAGCACGTCTAAAAACGGCCCTTTCAAATAAACAAGCGTAAGTCTTATGGAAAGAAATTTAAGAAAAGAGCGTATCGGCATTGTGACCAGTAATAAAATGGAAAAGTCTGCTGTAGTTGCCGAGGTAAAACGGGTGAAGCATC
>CAZTYX010000079.1:7024-7282 GCA_964617385.1 uncultured Flavobacteriaceae bacterium
AAATTTGTCTTGAAGACCAAAAAATATATGGTGCATGATGAAGCAAACGACTGCAACATTGGTGACACCGTAAAAATCATGGAAACAAAACCAATGAGCAAATCAAAATGCTGGCGATTGGTTGAAATTATAGAAAGAGCTAAGTAATCATGGTACAACAAGAAAGTCGATTAAAAGTAGCAGACAATACGGGTGCTAAAGAAGTGCTTACGATCCGCGTATTAGGGGGCACCAAAAGAAGATATGCCTCCTTGGGTG
>CAZTYX010000080.1:0-7232 GCA_964617385.1 uncultured Flavobacteriaceae bacterium
ACCATGGGTGCTGTTTCACCCATAACACCACTATCAATTAAAAAAACCGCTCCTTTACCCGCTGGATTTTGAGAAGGAATGCCTGTTGTTTCAATGTGCTCTTTTGAATTTATGAGTATGGGCAAACTCAAATAACTGTTGAGTGGGTCTAAACCAGAGGATTTGCCATGAAAAAAAGATTCCATTTGAGCAAAAATGGTTTTGAGTTGCTGCAGTTTTTCTTTTGTTAGGTTTTCTAGAACCGTAATTTTATTGTACGCATAGCGATCGTAAAAAGAAGCAACCAGTGCGCCACTGCTGCCCACCCCATAGCCTTGAGGTATGCTGCTATCAAAATATAAGTTTTGGGATAGATCTTTTTCTAATTGGTCTCTGTCAAATGAAATGAGTTGACTATCCAGCGTTTTTAAGTATTCCGCAAAGGTTTTTAATTTTTGGTGCGAAGCTTTTTGTTCTTGAGTAGGATGCTCTGTTGTTTTTAAAGCGCCTCTGTAGTAATTATATGGAATGGATAAGCCTTTGGAATCTTTAATAATACCATACTCTCCAAAGAGTAAAATCTTAGCAAAAAACAATGGACCTTTCATAGCCTTACAAAATTACACTTTTTTGGCGCCGGTTCCAACCCGATCGTGAATCATCTTTCCGTTCTCACAAAAAACACTTAATTCACTTTCTATCCAAGCTTCAATTTGATTGGCTGTTGCATCTGGATAAAGCAAATGTACATTGGCACCCGCATCAAGCGTAAAACACAGGGGCAATTCACTTTCTTTTCTAAAAGCCCAAACCTTCTGTATAACAGCCAAAGTGTTGGGATGCATCAAAATAAAGCTTGGAGAAGCCGTCATCATAAGTGCATGAAGACTTAAAGCTTCTGCCTCAACCAAAGTCATAAATCGATCTAAATCACCTTCTTTAATCGCTTTTAAAAGGGCATTCATATGTTGATCTGCTTGGGGCCAGCGTGCAGCAGCAAAGGGGTGGTTTTCCATCAATTGATGTCCTTGTGTACTGGACACCTGTTTTTGTCCTTGATCGATTAATAGAATAGTATCTCTAAAGGTTTTAAAAACAGGATGATAATGATCTTCTGAAAGGGAAATAGCAAAGAGGTCATTGCTGGTCGGAACTGCGGGAGAAGCGCCCCAAACCATCATTGGTCCTGCAATGCTCCGAGCCGCACTTCCAGAACCCAAACGGGCCAAAAAGGATGCCTTGCGTTGTGCTGGCTCTTCAGACAAGTTTTCTACTGCCACTAACCCCGATGCCAAAGCAGCCATGGCGGAGGCCGAAGAGGCAATACCGCTGCTGTGTGGAAAAGAATTTTGACTGTCAATTTTCAAATGATGGTCTAACAACCACGGGCAATAAGGGGTTATACGATTTAAAAAACCTTCAATTTTACCATTGAAATGGGGTTTGGGTTGTCCTTCAAAATAAAATTCAAAAGAAGGGGTTTGCCTCGATTTGCATGGTGTAATTTCTATTTGAGTTTTAGAAACACATTTTGAAAGGGTAAAACTCAACGACGCATTTTTAGGCAATTGTTCGCCATGCTTTCCCCAATATTTTACTAGAGCTATATTGCTTGGCGCCTCCCAAGTGAACTGGGTTGAAAGCACCTTTAGTGGCACTGCTTTGAATTGGGATACATCCATGCAGCAAAGATACTGGATTCTTCAGGAAAGTGTAGGCTTCGCTTTGTGAAACCTTTTTTTTCGTTTAGCTTTACGGGATGAGGGCAAGATTTAAAAAACAAACATTGGGGATATATTTTTTGTCCATCACCCTAGCTTTTGCCGTGGGGGGACTTGCCGGACAGGTAACACAAACCTCCATTGAAGGCTGGTATTCCCAATTAAATAAACCCTTTTTTAATCCCCCTAACTTTGTATTTGCCCCTGTATGGACCCTCCTCTATTTTCTTATGGGATGGGCAGCTGCTCGGGTTTGGCTAAAAGCGCAACATCATAAATGGGGAAAAACAGCCCTCTATCACTATGGTGCACAACTGCTTTTTAATGGTCTTTGGTCCTTAGTCTTTTTTGGCCTTCGGCAACCTTTGGGGGCTTTATTGGTTATTTTAGTCCTGTTAGTACTCATTGAACGCAGCTTGCACTGGTTTCGACTGGTGGACCGCACCGCTGCTTTTATGCTCTATCCCTACTTGGCCTGGGTGAGTTTTGCTACCCTGCTCAATGGGGCTATCGTAATTTTAAATTAAAGGGTAACTTTTTCTTGGCCTACTGGCTGATTATCAATTAAAGGAGTAGATCATATTTAACGAATGCCGTTGACTCGTTCTGGAAAATCCGTTATGATCGCATCAACACCCAAAGCATACATTTTTTCAATGTCTTCAGGTTCATTTACGGTCCAAGGGTATAACTGCAAACCAGCTGCTTTAATTTTTTTTACGTTGGCTTCATTTAAGGCTTTATGATTTGGATTGATGGCCACCGCTTCAAGGGCCAAGGCAGTGGGAATGGCGTCCAAAGGATCGTCTTCGGTGAGAACCGCGATGGGAACCGTTTTATTTTTTTCATAAAAAAGCTGCAATTCTTCCCAATTAAAACTCGAAATCAGAACTTGATTGGGTTGCCATGACCCGCGTTCAAAATAGTCTTGCAAAAGCGCATCGGTCAACAATGCTGTGCGGGAGCCTTTTAATTCAATATTTAAAACCACTTGACCATTAATAAATTCTAACACCTCTGAAAGGGTAGGGATCGTATAACCACCCAGCACCTCTATTTTTTGAATTGAGTCTAAATCCAATTGTTCTATTAAACCAGTGGCATTGGTCAATTTTTCCAATGTTTGATCGTGAAACACCACCAGTTCTCCAGAAGCACATTGAAAAACATCAATTTCGATGCCGTCTACACCCAAATCTAAGGCCTTTGCAATGGAAGGAAGGGTGTTTTCGGCAACATGCCCTCGTGCGCCTCGATGGCCAAACACTAAGGGTGCTTTTGGGGGGGTGCAACTTTGAATCATAAATAAGAGCGAAAATAAAACAATCAATATGGAAGAATTTAATCTCATCAAATAAGAATCTTCATTAAAGATACATATTCTGAAACAGCTCACAAGCGGTGTTTAAGGATTCGTTAAAATCCAGACTTCCCAGGGTTTCATGTCATATTGATAGCTTTCTGAAAGCACTTTCTTTTTTTGATTATCAAAGCGTTTATAGGTCCCGTTTACCGACATTGTGAATTGGGCATAATTTTTTGAGAGGTTGGCAATCACCATAACGGTATCGCCCTCTTTTTCTCGTTGAAAAGCAAACACTTGGTCGTCTCTAGAACTTTTTAGGCGGGTGAAAGAACCGGCATTTTCGCCAGCAGCCAAAGCTGGATGATTGTTTTTAAGCTGTCCCAATTGCTGTAATAATTTCATGGTTTCGCCGGCCACTTTCGGGAAACTATCTTTTTCAAAAAACAAGAGTCTTTTATCCAAGTCATATTCTTGCCCACTATAAATTAAGGGCATACCAGGCACTGTAAAATTGAGTGCCATAAAGGCTGCACCGGCAGCACCATAGCTTTCTTTAACGGTACCGTTCCAGGAGTTCTCATCGTGGTTGGTCACAAAATGAACTACAATGTTTTCTGTGCCATAGCGACGTAATAGATTTCTAAAATGACGATCCCATTCCCAAAGTGGTTTTTTGCCTTGGGCAATTTCTTTAGACAAGTGGTGTCCTGGCCAATCATAGGTAGCGTCAAATTTTTCCACCAAGGGCAAACCACCAGGGTGATAAATATCCGTTTCGGCTAAAATAAACACAGGCTTAATGGCCTTTAGAGCGGCAAATGTTTTTTCATAAAAAGGCACTGGAACGGCATAGGCTTGATCTATTCTAAACCCATCAATATCACATTCTTTGACCCAATACAACATGGCTTGACGCATGGCTTCCCGCATTTCTTGATTATCATAGTTTAAATCGGCCACATCGGTCCATCCATACGATTGTCCGGTTTGATAATTGATAGGGTCAATAATCTCACCATTGCGGTTTTTCACATAAAAATCATCGTGTTCTTTTATCCAGTGGTGGTCCCATCCAGTGTGGCCAGGCACCCAATCAATAACCACATAAATTCCTAAATGATGTGCCTTTTTTACAAGGGCCTTGAAATCGTCTAAGGTGCCAAATTCTGGATTCACTTTAGTATAATCGGAAACAGCATAATAGCTTCCCAAAGGGCCTTTACTTCGAGTCGTAGAAATGGGGTTAATGGGCATTAACCACAAAAATTTCACTCCCATTTTCTTCAATTTGGGCAAATCGGCAGCAAAGGCATTAAATGTGCCTTCATTTGAATATTGACGAATGTTGGCTTGATAAAGGACTCCTTGCGCAATGGCTTCTTTGGTGAGTGGAGCAATGGGATTATAGACCGTTTCTTGATCGGTTTTTTCAATAGGTTTTTGAGGTTGAGGCTTTGGGCTTTCGCAATGCAAGGAGATTAAAAGCATTGCGATTAATAAGAGAACAGGAGTGAATTTCATATAAATAAATTTAAAATAATTTTAGGATGTAGGCGGTTTTAGACGTTATGTATTTAGACGTTTTTCAAATTAAATATGATGTTAAGCATAACTGATTCCTTTTTTTAAAATGTTTACGCATTAACTTTACTTAAATGGGTTGCTCAATTACGATTGGAATCTTTTTTGGGTTGGAAAGATGTATACCCTCAGCATCTATTTTCACGCCAATGGTATTTCCTCTATAATTGATTTTAAAGGCAAGACTTTTCCAAGCTGCGGGCAATTGTGGATTAAAATGCAATACACCATCTAAAACGCGCAAGCCACCAAACCCTTCCACAATGCTAAGCCAAGTGCCTGCCATACTGGTAATATGCAAACCTTCATGCACTTCGTTATTATAGTCGTCAAGATCTAAACGAGCGGTGCGTAAATAAAAGGCGTAGGCCTGTTCTATTTTGCCTAAACGAGCGGCCAAAACAGCATGAATGCATGGAGAAAGAGAAGATTCATGTACCGTGTAGGGCTCATAGAATTCAAAATTTGACTGCAGACTTTCTTTAGAAAAATCGGACCCAAAAAAGTAAAACCCTTGCAATACATCGGCTTGTTTGATGTAGGGCGATCGTAAGATACGGTCCCAAGACCAATGCTGATTAATCGGTCTTTCGGCTGCCTGAAGTGCCTCCACGGTCTGCAACTCTTTGTCTAAAAACCCATCTTGTTGAAGAAAAATTTTCTTTTCTTCATCCTGGGGCAAATAAAGGTTTGCTGCTGTGGATTTCCACACTTCAATTTCTTTGGCGCTCAACTTTGTTTTATGTTCGATTTGAATGGCCATTTTCAGGTCAGTTTGTTGTAATCGCTCAAAAACAGTTGCGGCATATTCCATACACCACTTGGCGCCATAATTGGTATACCAATTGTTGTTTACATTATTTTCGTATTCATTGGGGCCGGTAACACCCAAAATAACATACTGTTGCCGTGGGGTTGAAAAACTTACTCGTTGTTGCCAAAAACGCGCAATGGCTATAAGCACCTCAATGCCCTTTGTGTTTGTAAATTGGGTCTCGCCTGTGTAGCGCTCATAATTATATATGGCAAATGCGATAGCCGTATTGCGGTGAATTTCTTCAAAAGTTATTTCCCATTCGTTATGGCATTCTTCTCCGTTCATGGTCACCATAGGATAAAGTGCCGCCCCACTATCAAATCCTAATTTTGCAGCATTGTCTATGGCTTGTGGCAATTGATTGTAGCGGTAGGCCAACAAATTGAGTGCTACTTGATGGGGTTTGGTGGCCATATAAAAGGGTAGACAATAGGCTTCGGTGTCCCAATAGGTGCTCCCCCCGTATTTTTCACCTGTAAAGCCTTTTGGACCAATATTCAAACTAGGGTCTTTACCATTATAGGTTTGATTGAGTTGAAAAATATTGTAGCGAATGGCTTGCTGAGCCTTGACGTCTCCTTCAATAGAAATATCGGCGGTTTCCCAAATTTTGGTCCAAGCCATTTCTTGCATAGCCATCAATTTTTCTATGCCTAAAGTGGCAGCTTCATTTGTCACCGCTTTGGTCTTGGTCAGTGCAGCTTCGGCCGATAGTTCGTCTACCTTAACATAGCCACCAAATTTTAACACTGCACAACTTTTTCCTGGCGCTAAGGGATAATTAAATTGATAGCCAAGGGTATGACCTTCATGGGTATTGGTATGTGCTATTTCTAATTGCTGATTATTTTCATCCAAAAAATGGGTTTGGGCAAACGTAAAAATGTCAAAATTTGTTTTTATTGTTTGGGAGCGCAACCCCAAAAAGGAGTCCTCTACTACAAAATCGCTGTGGGTCCAAAAAGGATCATTCCAATTGGAATCTTGATTTTTTACCGCCCCAGAAACGACGGAAGTAATTTGTATATCACATGGGTTTTTGAGCGCTTCAATCTCATAATGTATTACCCCAAGAGAGGGCAACTCCATAGACAAAAAGCGCGTTGCTTTTACACGAATTTGGTTATGATCGGGCAAAGTGGCTGTAAAAGATCGGGTATAAATTCCACGTTGCATATCCAATTCTCGTTCAAATTGATCTATGGAAACACATTGATTTAAATCGAGTTCTTGGTCGTTTACCTTGATTTGAATACCAATCCAGCTGGGTGCATTTAAAACTTTAGCAAAAAATTCGGGATAGCCATTTTTCCACCAACCCACTTTGGTTTTATCGGGATAATATACCCCACCAATATAGCTGCCTTGAAAATGGGCCCCACTATATGTTTCTTCAAAGTTATTGCGTTGTCCCATAAACCCATTCCCCAAGCTAAAAAGGCTTTCTGAAGCCAACACATTTTCGGGTTGAAATTCCTTTTCAATAATTTTCCAAGGATGTGCTATGTAAGATTCTTTAATCATTTTTTTTATTGTGCAAGGAGGGCAAAAAATGGAGCAGGATTCACTTCATCTAAGGAAGAATAGCAAAAATCAGCTTTTTGAAATTGTTGGGCATCTCCAATGGCAAGGGTTTTCATTTGGGCACGTTGACCTGCTTCAACCCCTGCAAGGGAATCTTCAATAACCAAACATTTTTCTGGAGCAACACTCAAATTTTGACTTCCTAGGAGAAACACCTCTGGATCGGGTTTGCCTTTTTGCACGTGATTACCGTCTACCAAGGTTTGGAAATAGGAAAGAATTTCTAGTTTTTCAAGAATCAAAC
>CAZTYX010000081.1:0-7176 GCA_964617385.1 uncultured Flavobacteriaceae bacterium
TAACGGCAAGGGCCATCGCCATTTTTTTTGCCATCGTATCCGCCAAACTCATAGAGGGACTTTCTTGTTCATAGGCCAACGGCAATAAGGCTTCTTCAAACACGTTTTGTACCTCCTCCTGAGCCACCAAATTAGGAGCACCAGTGATTTCGATCAGGTTATTTTCGATTGGATTCCACTGAAAGCCAATTTGTAAAAGTATGTCTTTAACTTCTTGAAAATGATTTATTTGTTCTTGATCTAATAACACTTCAATAGGAAACAAAAGCTGTTGGCTGGCACCTTTTTGAGCAGTGATTAAGGTTAAAAATTGTTCATACAAAACCCTTTGATGTGCCCGGGTTTGATCAATAAGCAAAAGACCTGACGGAAGTGCACAAACCAAATATTTTGAAAAAAGTTGGAACACCTTGGGTGTAGTAGTCATTTGGAGATCTAAGGTGGTAGCATCTGGATTACTTTCTATGGTTTCTGCCTGTGAAAAAAGGGCTTCCCATGGGGCGTTTTGAGCCGGCTTAGGTTGTATTCTCGTGTTGCTAAAAGGATTGAATTTAGCGTCAATTTCTATGGTTGGTGTTAAAGCAGGTCGATCTTTATAGGTATAGGGTACATCTAAATTGGCATCGCGATTAAAATCTAACAAGGGTTGCACCTGGAAAATTCCCAAACTGTGTTTGATTGCCGACCGTAAAATGGCGTAGAGACTTTGTTCGTCTTCAAATTTAATTTCGGTTTTGGTAGGGTGTATATTGATGTCGATAGTTTCAGGATTTACCTCTAAAAACAAAACATACCCTGGATGATGATCTGATTGAAGCAAACCCTCAAAAGCTGCCGAAACGGCGTGATGCAAAAAGGAACTTTTAATAAACCGTCGGTTCACGAAAAAAATTGTTGCCCTCGGGTTTTTTTTGAAAAGCTAGGTTTCAACACAAATCCTTCCACCCGTGCCAGTGTTGTTTCTTCTTCAATGGGTACCAAATGTGCATCCCATTTGGTTCCAAAAATACCCACAATTCGCTTTCTTAGTGTTGCTTTTGGCAAATGAAAAAGTTCTGCTCCATTTTGAAAAAATGAAAATTCCAATTCGGGATGTGCCAAAGCCACCCGGTGAAATTCATCAATAATGTGTCGCAACTCTACGTTGTTTGATTTCAGAAAATTTCGTCGGGCAGGAATGTTATAAAACAAATTTCGAACAGCAATAGAAGTTCCTTCTGGAGCAGCAGTTAGGGTTTGTTCAACCACTTTACTCCCTTCAATTTTTAGCAGATGAGCCAATGCTTCGTCGGCCGGTCTCGAATGGGTTTCCACATGGGCAATGGCAGCAATAGAGGCTAATGCCTCTCCACGAAAACCTTTGGTGTTTAATTGAAAAAGATCTTCCGCCACTTTTATTTTTGAGGTGGCATGGCGTTCAAAAGCCATTCGGATATCGGTGGTGGACATTCCCACCCCATTATCAACCACTTGAATAAGCGTTTTGCCAGCGTCTTTTATGATGAGTTGAATTTGTGTGGCTTTTGCATCCACAGCATTTTCTAACAATTCCTTGACCACGGAAGCTGGTCTTTGAATAACTTCTCCTGCAGCAATTTGATTGGCCACATGATCCGGTAAAAGAGCAATTCTATTCGCCATTCAAGAGTTTGGATAGAAGATAGACAAATCGAAATCTAAAATATAAAGGCTCAAAAAGACCAAAGCCAAAATGATGAGCAATAGACGCAGTGAAATCACCCTGTTTCTTCGGGTGCGCATTTGCATTCGCGCTTCTTGCCATTGTTGCCCAAAATCATTGGCATTATAGGTTTCTCTGTATTTCGAAAACTTTGAGTCAAAATCATATAAATTACCCTCCGACTTCCCCTGGTAATAGCGGGGAGTATAATTGTATCTTTTGTTTTTGCGAAGTTTAAAAAGGTTGACTCGAAACATGACGCTCAAATGTACAAGAATATAAGAAAACAAAAAACCGTTTCCTTAATTGTTCGTTGCTCTTTTTAGTATTGGGTTAAAGGGCTGCCATTTTGAGGGCTGCAACAGCTGCTTCACTACCTTTATTACCGTGCTTACCACCACTACGGGCTTGTGCTTGGGCAAGAGTAAGGTCGGTTAGAACGCAAAATATAACGGGTGGGTCCGACTGTACATTTAAGTCTTTAATGCCTTGCGCTACAGCTTGGCAAATAAAATCAAAATGGGGGGTTTCACCTTGAATAACACTGCCAATAGCAATCACTGCATCGGGTTTTTGTTTTTGGGCCTTTTTGGCACCATAAATCAATTCAAAACTCCCTGGCACAGACCATCGAATAATGTTTTTAGGAGCTACATCAAACGACTCTAAAACGGCAACTGCACCTTCGTAAAGGGCTTCTGTTATAGTTTCATTCCACTCTGAAACCACCAAATAAAACGTTTTATCTTTCCCTGAGGGAACGGTTGATGCATCAAAGTCAGAAAGGTTTTTATGGGCTGTTGCCATACAACTGCTATTGTTGAGCCATTTCCAAGCGCCCAATTTGAATGGCCACATTGGCTGCCTCGGGGGCCTCGGGGTAGTCTTTCTCGATGCGTTTTAGAAAGGAAAGGGCTTGTTTTTCTTTACCTATCTCTGCACCAATCATGGCGGCTTTAAAGAGGTATTTAGGCGTACTAAAAAGATTTTCACTCACTTCAGCCGCTTTAACATAATATTCAAAAGCTTCGTCTTTTTGATCAATCTGAGCAAAAGCATCACCAATGGCGCCTTGCGATAAAGCGCTTAAAAGAATATCATCGGTTTTGAATTGATCCAGAAAAGCAATTGCTTGGTCATATTGTTTGAGGTTGAGATAAGCCATTCCAGCACTGTAGGTTGCCAATTTTGCTGCAGGGGTACCTTTATAATTTTCGATGATGTCTAAAAAACCATACTTACCTTCGCCTCCCTTAAGTGCTCGGACATAAAGTGAATCACCTTCAACACTATTCACAGCAAGATCAAAATAAAACTGAGCTTGATTGAGTTCACTCACCGCTTCTTGATGCTTTGGAACAATCACAAAACGATCATACCCTAGGTAGGAAAGTACGCCCGCAGCAACAACACCCACAACAACCAAAATTAGATTTTGGTATTTCGATATGACCGCTTCGGCTTTTGATGCAGAAGTGTCTAGGGTTTCAAAAACTTCGGCCGTTGTGCTTTCTGGCATATCGACCTTGCTATCTAGATGCGTTTGAGATTTTTTTGCGCCTCGTTTTTTATATGTTGCCATGTTATAATTTTAAGGTGCCCAAAATTAGTCTTTTTATTTTATTTCAAAAAAGATTCTGGGTATCATCTAAACAGAAATAAAACCGCGGTTTTTATACGTTAAAAAAAAAGAAGAAAAACACCTTGCCACTAGCCCTTTTTTAAGTTGAAAAATAAACCTAAAAACTATTAGCAAAAGGAAACATCTTCTTATTTTTGAGGGCATGTTGTTGAAACAATTACATCTCACCAACTTCAAAAACTTTGAAGCCAAAACATTTGCATTTCAAAAGAAAGTATCTTGTTTTATTGGACCCAATGGCATTGGAAAATCGAATGTTTTAGACGCCATATATCAGTTGGCTTTTGGAAAGAGTTTTTTCAATCCAAACGCTTCCCAAAACATCCGTTTTGAAAATGATTTTTATGCCATTGAGGGACGCTTTGAACGCAACAATCGGGAAGAAAAAATCATTTGCAGCTTTAAAAAAGGAGAACAAAAACAACTGAAACGAAATGACAAACGGTATGAAAAGTTGGCGGATCATATTGGTTTAATTCCCACTGTGATGATTTCTCCTATGGATCGTGATTTGATTGTGGAAGGCAGCCAAATTCGAAGAAAATTTATGGATGGTATCATTGGTCAAACCAATCCTGAATTTTTAAGGCAGCTTTTAGAATATCAAAAAGTGCTTAGCCAGCGCAATGCGTTGCTAAAATATTTCGCCCTAAACCATACGTTTGATGAAAAAACCTTAAGCGTATATGACCATCAGTTGGCCATGCTTAGCCTTCCGCTTTACACAGCTCGAAATGAATTTATTGAAGCTTTTCTACCCCTCTTTAGCACCCGCTATGCATTTATTTGTGGCGCTCAAGAAACGGTTGGAGTAGTATACAGTAGTGATTTGCATCAGCAAAATATGGCCTCCCTTTTGGAAGGTTCACTCTCCCACGACAAGCGACTCCAATACACATCTAAAGGAATTCATAAAGACGATTTAGCCTTTTTAATTGATGAAAGACCAATCAAAAAATTTGGTTCTCAGGGGCAGCAAAAAACCTTTTTAATCGCTTTAAAATTGGCTCAGTTTGATTATCTAAAGGCCAAAACGGGGCAGTCGCCATTCATTCTTTTTGACGATGCCTTTGACAAATTAGACGAACAACGGGTTTCTAAAATTATTGAACTGACCAATACCACCGATTTTGGACAAATATTTCTGTCAGACACCCATCAAAAACGCACCACAGCAGCACTTAAAAAGGCGCAGGCCGATTTTGAAATTTTTGCATTATGAAACAAAAACCCAAAGTTGTTTTTTGGTTTTTCGCACTCGTTTTAGTGTTGGGCTGTGCTTCAAACCCCATAGAAATGAAATGGCTTTCTGGTTACTGGGAAATTGATTTTGTGGAACATCAAGGAGAACGTTTTGTCCCTAAAGTGGGACAACCCCTATATGACTTTTATCAACTTGAACAAAACAATGGCTTCCGAAAAAAAGTGGCCCCAAAATTTGATGGCACCTATGCTACCTCTACAGATCAAACAGCATTCACCCTAATACAGCCAAAAGAAAAACCGATCTTACAATTTGAAACTCCCTGGGATTCTTGGTCGGAGCAAATTATGTATCTTGACTCAACAAAATTAATATTGTTTCATAATAACAATCGCTATCACTACAAGCGTCCCTAAAATGAAGGCATACAAAAAGGACTTTGAACCACAAAAATTAGCCCGTGTTCTGCAGGATTTTACACACCAAAAACCCTTAAAAAAAGGACTGACAAAGGTGCGCCTTGTGGCGGCATGGGAGAATGTGATGGGTAAAAATGTGCAAGCCTACACTACTCAAGTAGATTTAGTTGGCAAACGCTTATATGTTGATTTACGATCGGCAGCCCTAAAAAATGAATTGCTCTATGCCCGTGAAAAAATTGTTGAAAAACTAAACGAAGAATTGGGTGAAACTGTAATCACCGATTTAATCTTTCGTTAAAACTGCTCTTTGGCGGCAAAGTGAAACGCAATCTCAAGGGCAGCGTTTATATCACTATCCGAACCATGCACTGCATTTTCACTCATCGAGGTGGCATATAGTTTTCGAAGCGTTCCAGGAGCGGCTTCTTCTGGGTTAGTGGCTCCGATTAAGGTTCTGAAGTCGGCCACTGCATTATCTTTTTCGAGCGCAGCAGCAACAATGGGTCCACGGGTCATAAAAGCCACTAAATCGTTGAAAAATGGACGTTCTCTGTGAACCGCATAAAATTGTTGAGCCTCATGCGTGGTCATTTGGGTCATTTTTAAAGCCTTAATTCGAAATCCTGCCGCCGTAATTTTTTCTAAAATAGAACCCACATATCCTTTTTCAACGGCATCGGGCTTAATCATAGTAAATGTTCTTTTTGACATTTTGTTTTTTTTCAAAACTACGGAATTAATATGGAAGCCTTATATCCATAGGTTTATTTAGCCCCTAATGAATAGGGATAACACAATTGAATTTAATATCTTCGTGCGAATGAAATCTAATTTTATCTCATCCCTTTCTATACTGTTATCAACGCCACAGAAGTGTGCCATAATTCCACATAAAAATCCCGATGGCGATGCGTTGGGTAGCACCTTAGCCCTTTATCATTTTTTAAACGCTAAAGGACACGAAGCCACCGTGGTATCCCCCAATGACTATCCTTCTTTTTTGGAATGGCTGCCCGGACAAGAGCATATTGTTAAATTCACTGAAAACCCTGAACAAGCACGCTCCATACTTGAAGCGGCCACCCTTATCTTTACTCTCGATTTCAATGACCTTTCCCGCATTGACGGACTTACCCCCATTGTGGTACAAACCCGAGTGCCCATTGTAATGATAGACCATCATGAAAACCCTGAAGACTTTGCCCAGCTCAGTTATTCTGATAAAGACATGAGTTCAACTTGCGAAATGGTTTTTGAAGTGGTTTATGCTTTAGACCCAAAAGGATTGTCGCCAGCCATTGCCAATTGTTTATATACGGGTATAATGACCGACACAGGTTCATTTAAATATCCCGCCACAACAGCCAGCACCCACAAAACCATTGCCACCTTAATTGAAGTGGGGGCAGAAAATACAGCCATTCACCAAAAGATTTATGATACTTCTTCTTTTGATCGTTTAAAACTTTTGGGCATTACCCTATCCAACATGAAAAAAATTGAAGGTGTGCCAGTGGTATATATGACTCTAAATCAAGCCACACTCAACGCTTGTAATTTCAGAAAAGGCGACACAGAAGGTTTTGTAAATTATGGTCTAAGCCTAAAAGATATTCAAATGGCTGTGATTTTAATTGAAAATGAAGGCGAAGGAAAAATCAGAATGTCATTCCGATCGAAAGGGGCTTTTTCAGTGAATGAATTTGCTCGAAAATATTTTAATGGTGGAGGGCATCTCAATGCTGCCGGTGGCGTTTCTGAAAAAAGCATGATTGATACCGAAAACGATTTAATTACTGCCATACAAGAAGTAAAAAATGAATTTTAAAGGAATTCTAAAAACAGTTTGGGTATTGTTGTATTTGGCAATTGGGTGCCAAATGCCAAAAGCTCGAAAACCACTCAACAAAAGTACTAATGCCTTTTTACAAGAATCAGCTCAGCGAAACAAACTACTTTTAGCTGCAGAACAAAAACGAATGGCAAAGGTGATGGAATCCGAAAAAGAAAATTCTTACCTGTCCAGCACAAAGGGTTTTTGGTACCGTTATAAAACAAAAAACCTAAACGCCTCCAACCTTCCTTCCAAAGGCGACATGACAAAATTTAAGTATAGTATCTCTACTTTAGAAGGAGTGCTCCTTTATGACGCTGCCACGCTGGGTTCAGTATCCTACCTAGTGGATCAAGAAGACTTACTTCCAGCCTTGAGAGAAGGCATCAAGAT
>CAZTYX010000082.1:0-7147 GCA_964617385.1 uncultured Flavobacteriaceae bacterium
AGGGCAGTGGGCCATAGGGACTATTTAAATCTCCTTTGGTTAGTGTGCAATGGGATTGAAAAGATAGCGATTCATTGAATGTATAAGCTCCTTCAATGGTGCCGCCATATAAAAAGCGGTTGCCTAAATTTTTGTTTGAAATGGTGATTACTTCATTCCCATTATACAGAATTGTATTGAGGTCTTCAGTCGTTTTATCAGCAAAAATAGTGTAGTTCGATCGGGTGATGTGGCGTGAGATAAGGGTCGTAAATCCACGGATTGAAAAATAGTTGTTTCGGGAAGTGTTGCTTTTTATAAAACCGATATCAAAATTGTAGGAATATTCGGGATTTAAGAAGGAATTAGGCACAACAAGGGTGCCTTTATTTTCTCGAATTTTTCCAATATCGTCTATGTTTGGACTTCTAAAACCACTGGAAAACAGAACATTCCATTGCAGTTGTTTTTTAGGACGATAGATCAGCGCCAAGGTTTCTGTGAGGGCATTAGAATTTAGTGCTGCTTGGTTGAGCAAACTATTTACGTTGTTGGTTTCTTTCCAACGGGCTTCCATATCGGTATAGGTGAGGCGCAACCCAGCGTTTAAAGAAAGCTTTTCACTGATGTCCCAAATCCAGTTAGCATAGGCTGCCAGTGTGGCATAATAACTTCCTGCACTAGGATAGCGAGAGGGTAGAGCATAGCGGTAGCTATAGTCTGCAATTGAATTTCCTTGCAACTGCAATTCGCGTTCGTAGGCGAGCGAATAGATGTCATTATAGGCTCCCTCAAATCCATACGAAAATTGATGCCGCGCACCTAAATTAAAATCAAAATCGCCATTTAAACTAAAAACATTAACGGTTTCTTCTTGAAATTTTTTGGTTTTGGTTTTAAACTCCCTACTGATACGAGATTCTTTAACGTTTTGATAGGCCAGTATCAAACGCCCCTTTTGCATGAATTTCTTTTCTGGGAAGAGCTTCAATTGAGGGGCCAACAAGAACCGCTTTTGAGGGCCATAATACCATTGGGCATAGCGCAAACTACCCCCACGGATTTCGTTGAGTTTGTCATAGCGATCAATATTGGAGGAGGTGGAATATTGAAGGTTCACTTGCAATTGTTTTTGTTGTGGCAATTGCAACACCAATTTTTGTAATAAATCGATTTGACTATAACCCGTGTTTTTTTGGACATTGGGATTCTCATTTCGCATGGGGGTAGGGTTATAATAGGCATTGGTATTGTCAGAATAAAAGGGTGTTAACCCCCAGTTATCATAGCCATGCGATCTGTTTTTCCCCATCCGAATATCACCAAAATTAGAATAACTTAGACTGGTTAAACTGGCCCATTTGGCAAAACTCACTTCGGTAGTGGCGTTATTGTTGGTGCCCCAATTGGCTGAATTAAAATGGGAGGAAAAAGAAGTTTTTATTTTTTGCTCACTATTGATGAGTGGTGTTTTGGTATAGTAATGTACTACGCCGCCCAAAGCATCAGAACCATATCCCACCGATGAAGAACCAAAAATCACCTCAACTCGCTCTATGTTGTGCGGATTTACCGTGATGGCGTTTTGCAAATGACCGGTTCTATATATGGCATTGTTGAGCCGCACCCCATCAATTACCAATAGTACTCGATTGGCTTCAAATCCACGCAAGACGGGGCTGCCTCCACCTCCTTGGGTTTTTTGTAAACGCACACCAGCACTCATAGACAATAAATCGGCTCCAGTGGCCGGCTGTTCAAAGGCAATATTGTTTGCAGTAATGACCGATACTTGTTCGGCTATTTGGTTTCTTTTGGATTCACTTCGCGCCACAGATAAAATGATTTCTTCCAATTGCTGCTCTTCTGGTTGTAAAGAAAGCAACAAGGTGTCTTTGACGCCCACTTGTTCAAGAAATGTTTGTGTTTTATAACCATAAGAAGAAACTTGTAGCGGCCCAGTATTTTCAAAACCTTTTAGTGTTACAATTCCCAAACTGTCGGTCGTTTTTTGCAGGCTATATAAAGCATCAGACAAAACAGCACCCTCCAACGGCATGGCCGTTTCTTTATCGATCACTTTTATAAATTGTCCCGAGCTCTGCTGAAAGCTTAACGCCAATAGCAAAAATAAAAAGCCAATAAGTTTATTGAAACACTTCATGGAGAACGGAAATTGACTTTGGCAATTTAAAATTTTGAAGGTGTAATTGATAATAGACAAGCAGTTGTTCTAAAAGCTTTTTTTTGTCTGATTTAGAAATATGAATATGGCTAAGTTCATCAAATTTCATGCCGCAAAGGGTCACCCATAAACTTTTTAATGGCCCTTCAATGTAGTATTGAGCGGGCATTTGATTGGTGGTTGATCCGTTTTTTAAATCAAAATAGGGGTGCTCTTTATTTTCAATTAGTGGATAAAACCCAATAAATTGGGACAGTTGCATTAAAAAAAGGAGATGAAAAGCGCCAATAGATTCTTCTTGGTCTAATGCAATCACGCTTTGTTTTAAAAAAGCGAACAGTGCGGGATTAGCTTCGGGTTCTTCTTGCAAGACTTCAAATAATATTTCAGACAAAAAAAGCGCCAGTGTACTTTTGTGAATAGCAAAAGGCAGTTTTTGAAAGGGATATAAAACTCTAGCTTCTTTAATAAATCCAAGGCGGTCCTCAGGTTGAGGAGCTGCAATCATTTCTAACAAAGTCAGGGGCTGAAAATGTGATTTTTGAAGCAGTCCTTTGCGTCTGGATTTCAAAATGCCTTTAAGCATATAGGTCTGTTGTCCATAGCGTTTGGTATAGCAATGGGCAATTAAACTACTGTCGCCATACTTTAAAGTATGTATCACTACTGCTTCAGTGGTTTCCAAATTTTTTTGGTTTAAACAACGCCCTGCGCCAGCATGGCGTCGGCCACTTTCACAAAGCCTGCAATATTGGCTCCCTTAACATAATTTACATAGCCCTTTTCGGTGCCATATTGAGTGCAAGATTGATGAATGTCTTGCATGATTTTTTTGAGTCGATCATCCACTTCTTCTCGTGTCCAACTATAGCGCAGTGAGTTTTGGGCCATTTCTAAGCCCGATACGGCCACACCACCGGCATTGGAAGCTTTTCCGGGAGCAAAAAGCACCCGATGTTCCATAAAGGTATGGATGGCCTCCGGCGTGGAAGGCATGTTGGCTCCTTCTCCCACAGCAAAACAACCGTTTTTGACCAAGGTTTCAGCGTCTTTTTGCTGCAATTCGTTTTGTGTGGCACAGGGCAAAGCAATATCACAGGGCACTTCCCAAGGTCTTTTGTTGGCATGAAACGAAGCTTTTGGGTAGGTTTTTATATATTCACTTATGCGCCCTCGCGTTACGTTTTTTAGGTGCATAATAAATTTTAATTTCTCTTCGTTTATGCCTTCAGCGTCAAAAATATAGCCGGAAGAATCCGAAAGGGTCAATACCTTTGCCCCTAATTGGACGGCTTTTTCAGCAGCATATTGAGCTACGTTGCCCGATCCTGAAATGACCACTTTTTGCCCCTTTAAGTTTTTACCAGCATTTTCTATCATTTGTTGGGTAAAATAAACCACGCCATAGCCTGTGGCTTCCGGGCGTATGAGGGAGCCTCCCCAACTCACACCTTTGCCTGTGAGTACTCCTGTAAATTCATTTTTTAGACGCTTATATTGTCCAAAAAGGTAGCCAATTTCTCTACTGCCCACGCCAATATCTCCGGCGGGAATATCGCGGTTGGGGCCAATGTGTCTAAAGAGTTCAGTCATAAAGCTTTGACAAAAACGCATCACTTCGGTATCTGACCGCCCTTTGGGGTCAAAATCTGACCCCCCTTTGCCTCCGCCCATGGGTAGGGTGGTGAGACTGTTTTTAAAAATTTGTTCAAAAGCCAAAAATTTAAGCACACTCAAATTAACGCTTGGATGGAAACGCAAACCGCCTTTATAAGGGCCAATGGCAGAATTCATTTCGATGCGATAGCCACGGTTTACTTGAATTTCTTCGTTATCGTCTATCCAAGCCACACGAAAAGAAACCACACGCTCGGGTTCCACCATACGCAACAAGATATTTTGTCCGTAATAAATATCATTTTTTACAATGTAGGGAATCACAGATTCTGCCACCTCAGTAACAGCCTGAAGAAATTCGGGTTCATTTTGGTTGCGCAGTTCAACCTGCTGCAAAAATTTTTTAATTATGGCATCCATTTCAGTCCAATTTGTGTTTTACGTAAAGATAATACAAAGGGAAACGTTTGGCGATAGAACTTAACCAAAAAGATGTGCCACCACAGAAGTAATATTGGAAAAAGGAAGAACTTCGATGGTTTGGTCTAAAGGGGCCATTTTAGAAAACTTGGAAATTACAATTTGCTGGAATCCTAATTTTTGTGCTTCCATAATGCGTTGTTCAATTTTGGGAACAGGTCGAATTTCACCAGAAAGGCCTACCTCAGCGGCAAAACACAAGCCTTCGGGAAGGGGCAGGTCATGATAGCTAGACAAAATAGCAGCCACCACACATAAATCGGTGGCAGGGTCTTCAATGGCAAGTCCTCCGGTGATGTTAATGAACACATCTTTGGTGCCCAAGGCAAAACCGGCGCGTTTTTCTAACACAGCCAATAACATATTGAGGCGTTTGCTATTAAACCCTGTGCTGCTGCGTTGCGGAGTGCCATAGACAGCAGAGCTCACCAACGCCTGAATTTCGATGAGCAAGGGTCGCAATCCTTCAATCATCACGGCAATGGCATGACCACTTAAGGGGCCCTCTTTTTCTGAAATCAACAATTCGCTAGGGTTAGAAACCGGCCGTAGGCCATTGTTTTGCATTTCATATAATCCTATTTCAGAAGTGGCGCCAAACCTGTTTTTTTGAACCCTTAAAATGCGATATAAATGATTCCGATCGCCCTCAAAAAGCAGGACTGTATCCACCATATGTTCCAAAATTTTGGGTCCTGCAAGAGCGCCATCTTTTGTGATATGACCCACTAAAATAACAGGCGTGTGGGTGGCTTTAGCAAACCGAATCAATTCATTGGTGCATCCTCTAATTTGAGAAACACTACCCGGAGCACTTTCTATGTGTTGGGTGTGTAGCGTTTGAATAGAATCGATAATAAGACAATCGGGGTTTATTTTTTTAAGTTGTTCAAACAGCTGTTGGGTTTGGGTTTCACTGTAGATATAGCAGTGTTCTGCATCTGCCGACAAACGTTGTGCCCTTCGTTTTATTTGTTGAGGGCTTTCTTCCCCAGACACATACAAGATTTTTTTTTGTAGTTGCAGCGCCAGTTGAAGCAAAAGTGTTGATTTTCCTATGCCAGGTTCGCCTCCCAAAAGTACTACGGCACCTGGCACGAGTCCGCCACCTAATACGCGGTTGAATTCGGCATCGGGCATTTGTATTCGGGGGAGTTGTTCTAGGTCAATGGAGGCAATTGTTGTTGGAAGACTGTTTTCCTTTTTTGTGAGTGCCGTTTCCCAAGTAGATTTGCTTTCTGTTTGCAGCACTTCTTCTACTAAGGTATTCCATTCTTTGCAGGCACTACATTGGCCTTGCCACTTCACAAATTGAGTGCCACAATTCTGACAAAAAAAGGCTTTTTTAATTTTAGCCATCAAAGAAACGCTTATGCTTTTTTGCGGTTCATTAAAGGTAAGACAAAAAACGAAAGACCTCCAAAAAAGAGAATCATTGCCGTTTGTGCGCTCCACATAATCCACCCAAAAGCGAGGCCCACATCGGTTGAAATATCATAGCCCGCCAGGACCATGCCCACTGCATAGGGATAGATGCCAATGCCGCCATTGGTGGCAGAAATCGTGAGTCCTCCCACAACAAAGGCTGGCATGAGCGCGGCCAGGGAAAGGTGAGCGGTTTCAGGCAAACACCATTTTACCACATAAAACATGGCCAAATACATCAGCCAAATAAATAGCGTATGGGCAATAAAAAGCCCTTTGTTAGGCATCTTTTTAACAGATAGAACTCCTTCTAATAGACCGCTAACAATTTTTTTTAGTTTTTGAATGAGCTTGTGTTGACTGTTCTTAAAAAGATATTTGAACCAAAAAAAGAAGAGTAGAGCCATCACGAGGCCTCCTGCTACTAGAGAACCATTTAATTCTTTTTGGGATATAAAAGTATAGATTAAATCAAACTGAAGACCTAGGGCAATAGCAATAAAAAGAAGGAGCATCACAAGATCAATCAAGCGTTCGGTGATGATGGTTCCAAAACTTTTCTCAAAGGGAACCTTTTCATAGCTGGCGAGGGTAGTGGCGCGTAGCACTTCTCCTGACCGAGGCACGCCCAAATTGGCCAAATAGGCAATTAAAACGGCTAAAACACTGTTGTAAAACTGAGGGTTATACCCCATGGGTTTAAGCATATATAGCCATCGGTAGGCGCGTGAAAGATGGCTTAACGAGGCAAAAACAACCGACAATAACAAAAAACGCCAGTCGGCATTTTGCACATAGCCCACAATTCGTTTACGGTCTTCGGCCGTAGTGTTTTCAAAGGAGAGATAAATAAAAAAGAAACCAACAGCCAAAGGGATCACCACTTTCAAAACGGCTTTCAGTGTCTTCAATGTCTATTGGAGTTTGTTGGTTTGTTCGTTGGGGAAGAGCATTGTAGGGGTAAATGATTTGGCCGCTTCAAAATCCATTTGGGCATAGCTAATAATAATTACAATGTCTCCTTTTTGAACCAATCGGGCAGCGGGGCCATTGAGTGTTACTTCCCCAGACCCTGGAGCGCCTTCAATAACATAAGTTTCCAATCGGGCACCGTTGTTGATGTTCACCACCTGAACTTTTTCGCCCACCACCAAGTTGGCGGCATCAATAAGCTCTTTATCAATGGTAATACTACCCATATAATTAAGATCGGCACCTGTTACGGTGACGCGATGAATTTTAGATTTTACCACCTCTATTAGCATGCGCCAAAGGTACTTTATATTTTGTTTATGGGCATATTATCAATCAATCTAATTTGATTGAGAGTGGCAGCGATAAAAGCGCGATATTGTTTTCCAATTCTCATTTTTTGGGTAGGAATTAGTGTTTCTGCATCGGCAATATGAAAATAATCAAGTTGAAATGCTGCATTTTTTTGAAAGTCATCCTGAACCTTTT
>CAZTYX010000083.1:0-6911 GCA_964617385.1 uncultured Flavobacteriaceae bacterium
CAAATTTATCTGTTGATGAAATTGCTACATTACTCACTGATTTAGGCCTTGAAGTCGAAGGTGTTGAAACCTATGAATCTGTAAAAAATAAATTGGTCGGTGTAGTCGTTGGAGAAGTTATCTCTTGTGAACAACATCCTAAAGCAGATCGTCTCAAAGTCACAAAAGTGCTACTAGAACCCAATGCAGAACCAGTTCAAATTGTGTGTGGAGCTCCTAATGTGGCTCAAGGCCAAAAAGTGGCAGTAGCCACCGTGGGCACTACCCTTTATGGTAACGCCAACGAGCCTTTTAAAATAAGTAAAGGAAAAATACGGGGAGAAGTGAGCATGGGCATGATCTGTGCCGAAGATGAGTTGGGTATTGGCACCAGTCATGAAGGTATTGTTGTTTTAGACAAAAAAATAAAAGTGGGAACCCCTTGTCATGAGGTTTTTGATATTGTAACCGATACCGTTTTTGAAATTGGATTGACCCCAAACCGCGCTGATGCAATGAGCCATTTTGGTGTTGCCCGAGATTTAAAAGCCGCATGCATTGCTAATGCCATTCCCTTTGAATGGACTACACCTGAAGTGAGTTCATTTCACGTAGACAACAATCAAAAGCCCATTACAATAGCCGTTGAAGCAGGACATTTAGCCCCTCAATATTATGGAGTCACCATGAGCAATCTCTCTATGGGGCCTTCGCCAGATTGGATGCAACATCGTTTAAAAGCACTGGGCATCAATCCAAAAAACATTGTGATTGACACAACCAATTATGTGATGTTTGAATTGGGACAACCCTTGCATGGTTTTGACGCTGATAAAATCAACGAAAAAATTGTGGTTAAAACTACTGCCAACAACACCCCATTTATTACACTTGACGGTCAAGAACGAAAATTAGATAAAGAAGATTTAATGATTTGCGACGCACAAAAACCTTTGTGTATTGCTGGTGTTTTTGGTGGTAGTGAATCTGGTATTGAAGAGAGTACCCAAAACATTTTTTTAGAAAGCGCCTATTTTGATCCAGTTAGCATCCGTAAAACAGCAAAGCGGCATGCTTTAAACACCGACGCTTCTTTTCGATTTGAACGCGGTGTAGACCCTACCTTGGGGATTTATGCCCTTAAACGAGCAGCCTTGTTAATTAAGAAGTATGCAGGCGGCACCATTAGCAGCGCGATTCAACAAGAGGTTAAAAAAGTGCCAGAGCCTATTTCATTGTTTTTGTCATATGCGCTATTAAATGACACGTTAGGATTTACATTTCCCAAAGAAACGCTTACCACCATTTTAAATGCCCTGGAGATTGAAATTAATGGGGTTACTGAAGAAGGTGTTGCGCTTTCCGTTCCCAGCTATCGTGTGGACGTGACGCGCCCCGCCGATGTGATTGAAGAGATTTTGAGGGTATATGGCTATAACAAAGTGCCTGAAGCACCCTTGCGATTTCATACGCAAGCCACCTACAATTGGAAAAATCATCACAAATTAGAAAATCAAATTAGTCAACTGCTCTGTGGTATGGGCTATTATGAAACATTAACCAATTCATTGAGTTCACCCGACTTTCAAGAAGAAGGCCTCACTCCCGTGCAATTGCTTAATCCCTTAGGGCAAGAGCTGTCAATGATGCGCCAATCGCTCATTTATAATGCCGTTGAAGTAGCTGCTTTTAACTTGAAGCGTCAACAAAACCAAATCAAATTATTTGAATTTGGGACGTGTTACCATAAATCGGCTGAAGATTTTGTTGAATCGAAACGATTAAGTATTACCCTTGCGGGTGCTCCTTTCAAAGAACATTGGAATGTAACACAAGATGCAGCACCCTTTTTCTTTTTAAAAACTGCTGTAGAAGAAATTTTTGGTGCGCTAGGCATCAAGGAAGTAACCGCTTCAAGAACAGAACACGATAACTTTGATCATCTGTTGCAATATGAGAGTAACGGCAAAAAACTAGGGCATTTAGGGCAAGTTAACAGGGCACTCACCTCAAAATTTGATTTGGATCAGCCCCTTTATTTTGCTGAATTGGAATGGGACATACTCCGAAACTTGGCCTTTGCTTCACCGCTACAGTTCGAAGAAATTTCTAAGTTTCCTATTGCTACACGCGATTTTGCATTGCTTTTAAATCCAGAGGTGAGCTTTGATAAAATTGAACAATTGGCCTTTCAAACAGAAAAGAAAATCCTTGAAAACATTTCTCTTTTTGATGTTTATGAAGGCAAAGGACTTCCTAAGGGAAAGAAATCTTATGGGGTACGGTTTTCGTTCCGAGATAAACAAAAAACACTCACCGATAAACAAATCGACAAAGCTTTACAGCGCATTCGTGAAGCGTTAGAAAAAGAATTACAAGCCGAATTGCGATAGAATTTGCGGATTTTAGAAGAAGCTTGTATTTTTGGGATTAAATGACAAGGACTATGCAGCTGAAATTTTTCCCTCCCACTAATATTGAAATGGTTTTGCAAAAAACCGAAGCAACAGCTAAAGATGTTTCATTGGAAGCGTTGTTAGCCGCTCACAGCATTACAAAAGCGAATCATTTTGATTTAGACTTGCTTGAAACCCATCGGATTTATCACCTTTCAAGCATTCAAAAAGTATGTATTAATTATCGTTTGCGATTTTTAGATTTACACTTTTTCAAAAGCCCCCTACCCAAGGAGGCAATAACCAAAATCAAGGCTTTAGAGGAGACACATAACACCTCCTTAACAGATTTAAAAATTATGGCGCCTTCTGCCCTGTTTCGTTTGGAAAGTACCGATGATCCGCTGCTTTTTGTGCCTTTAGGAAATGATTATTTTTATTTGATTCACAAATGGGGCAATGACTTGAAACCCCTTAGACGTATTCGAATGTGGCCATTTAAAAACATATGGAATTTACTTTTATTAATTCTTGGACTTAGTTTTTTAGCCACCGAATTGACCCCTCTCAATTTGTTTACGAAACAGCCCGACGGCACCACCTATTGGATGCTCCTCTTTTTTATGTTTAAAGCTGTGGCCTCCATTGTTTTGTTTTATGGTTTTGCTCTTGGAAAGAATTTCAATCCCGCTATTTGGAACAGCAAATACAATAAAGCCTAAGCCAAATATCCATGCCTGATAATTTTATCAAAATCTACACTGGATCTACTGTCACAGTAATTGCTATTGTTTCTTTATTGGAAGAACATCAAATTTTTCCTTTGATTAAAGATCGCTCAGAATCAGCGCGACTGGCTGGTTTTGGAAGCATTCCTAATACCCAAGAAGTTTTTGTGCCCAAAGCCAAAGAAAGCGAGGCACTCAAATTAATCGATACGTTAGACATTTAGTTTTTTTTCTTACTTTGAAGTCCAAATAAACCAATTAATTTAGACTTCATTCATGCAATTTTTGATCTTTATTCTTTTTACGGCCCTAGTTGGAATTATATCCTACTTTGCCACCCGATCAACCAATGAAAAAACTCAAGACGGCTATTTTTTAGGAGGAAGAAGTTTAACTGGTGTTGTCATTGCTGGCTCACTTTTACTCACCAATCTTTCTACGGAACAGCTGGTGGGGCTCAACGGATCGGCATTTAGTGAAGGTATTTTGGTAATGGCCTGGGAAACATTGGCTGCCATTACGATGGTGGTTGCAGCCCTATTGCTGCTGCCGCGTTATTTAAAAGGAGGACTAACAACCGTGCCTCAATTTTTAGAAAGACGGTATGACACCACCACCAAGTCCATAGCCTCTGGCTTATTTTTGAGTGGGTATATGATTGTACTCCTTCCCATTGTGCTTTATTCTGGGGCTATTGCACTAATTGGCATGTTTGATTTAACCACACTCATGGGGGTAGATCAAACCACGGCACTGTATATAACCGTATGGTCGATCGGTTTGATAGGCTCATTATATGCCATTTTTGGTGGACTAAAAGCTGTGGCTGTATCAGATACTGTCAATGCTGCTGGATTGTTGATTGGAGGTATGATGGTTCCCTTTTTTGGATTGCTGTATGTTGGAGAAGGCAGCATAATGCAAGGCCTAGAAGTGATTTATGCCAATAACCCCGATAAATTTATTGCCAAAGGCGGCCCAGATTCTGCTATTCCTTTTAGTACGCTGTTTACAGGAATGATTTTAGTTCAACTATTTTATTGGGGCACCAACCAAGCCATAATTCAACGAGCGTTGGCTGCTAAAAACTTAAAAGAAGGTCAAAAGGGATTGCTCTTAGCTGCCTTTGTTAAAATTCTAGGACCACTAATTGTAGTGCTGCCTGGGATAATCGCCTATCAAATTTTTGGTGGCAGTTTGGCTGATGGTACACAAGATCAATCCTACGGATTACTTGTTAATAAAGTCCTTCCTCCTGCGCTGTTAGGTTTTTTTGCTGCGGTACTTTTTGGTGCTATATTAAGTTCGTTTAATTCTGCCTTGAACAGTTCGGTTACACTTTTTGGTTTAGACATCTATAAACAATACATAAAAAAAGACGCCGATGAAGCTCAGGTGGTTCGTGCAGGAAAACGATTTGGTATTGTTTTGGCGTTATTCTCCATGTTGATTGCTCCCACCATTGCCAATGCTCCAGAGGGCTTGTTTGGCTATTTACAAGAAATTAACGGCTGTTATTCAATCCCTATACTCACCATCATTTTGGTGGGATACCTCACTCGATATGTGCCCGCTTCAGCGGCAAAAATTGCCATACTTACAGGATCTATCCTCTATACGATCAGTCAGTTTTTCCTTAAAGATTATGTCATAGCTCAAGGAGGAACCTACCCACATTATTTACACGTGATGGCCATTCTCTTTACATTTAATGTGCTATTGATGTTAACCATTGGAAAAATTTGGCCACGCAAAGAGGCCTATGTTCAACTATACACAAAACAGGTAGATATTACGCCTTGGCCATATGTGAAAACGGTGGGTGTGGTTATTACGCTTATTGTAATAAGCACTTACTTTATCTTTACTTAAGAGGCATACATTTTATTCCGAAGTTCTTTGATGGATGCATCATTCATGTATTCATCAAAGGGCATTAGGCGGTCAATGCATCCTTGAGGCGTGAGCTCCAAAATACGAGTACCTAGAGATTGTGAAAAAGCATGATCACTAGTGCTGCAGAGTAAGGTACCCTTAAATTGATTCAAGGCATTGTTTAGCCCTGTAATAGATTCCAAATCTAAATGGTTGGTTGGTTCATCAAAAAGAAGCACATTGCCTCGTTCCATCATCATTTTTGAAAGCATACAGCGCACTTTTTCACCTCCTGAAAGTACATTACAGGTTTTTAAAGCTTCATCGCCACTAAATAACATTTTCCCCAAAAACCCACGAATAAATACTTCTTCGCGCTCTTCTTCTGTTTTGGCGTATTGACGCAACCAATCGACGAGAGACAAACCACTTTCAAAAAAAGCATCATGATCTAGAGGCAAATAAGCGTGGTTGGTGGTCACACCCCATTCTACCTTACCTTGATCGGGCGATAGTTGCCCATTGACTATATCATAAAATGCGGTTACGGCCCTACTGTCTTTAGAATGCACAATCAATTTGTCTCCCTTGGCCAAGTTCAAGTGAATGTTAGAAAACAAAACACTTCCCTCTAGACTGTAAGCTAAATTTTCAATATTTAAAATTTGATCTCCCGCTTCACGTTCTTGTTCAAAAATAATGGCTGGATAACGTCTGCTAGATGGTTTAATATCTTCAATATTTAGTTTATCGATCATTTTTTTTCTTGAAGTGGCCTGCTTTGATTTGGCTACGTTTGCAGAAAATCGAGCAATAAACTCTTGCAATTCCTTCTTTTTCTCTTCGGCTTTTTTGTTTTGTTGAGCCCTTTGTCTTGCTGCCAATTGGCTCGATTGATACCAAAAAGTATAATTGCCTGAATAGTGGGTAATTTTTCCAAAATCAATGTCAGAAATATGCGTGCACACACTGTCTAAAAAATGACGGTCGTGAGACACCACAATTACTGTATTGTCGTAATCGGCTAAAAATTGTTCTAGCCAAACAATGGTCTCATAATCTAGATCGTTGGTGGGCTCGTCCATGATCAATACATCGGGCTGACCAAAAAGGGCTTGTGCCAAAAGTACACGCACCTTTTGTTTACCATCTAAATCGCTCATGGTTTTGAAGTGCAAATCTTCACCTATGCCCAAGTTAGACAATAAACTAGCGGCTTCACTTTCGGCATTCCATCCGTCCATTTCTTCAAATTGTACCTGCAAAACGCCCACGCGCTCACCATCGGCATCAGAAAAATCGGGTTTGGCATATAGACTTTCCATTTCGGCCTTAATTTCAAAAAGGTTTTTATTACCCCGCATCACAGTTTCTAGCACAGGATAAGCATCATAAGCATTGTGATTCTGTTCTAAAACCGACATGCGTTTTCCATTTTCTAAAGAAACATTCCCAGAATTGGGCTCTTGTGCCCCAGAGAGAATTTTTAAAAATGTGGATTTTCCAGCTCCATTGGCTCCAATAATACCATAACAATTTCCTTTGACAAAACTGGTGTTTACTTCGTCAAACAATACACGTTTTCCGAATTGAACGGAGAGATTTGATACTGATAACATAATTTTTTATTCGCGATGCAAACTTACACATTTCCCCCTAAAGCAGAAGGTCTTTTTTTGAATCAACTTCTATGCACTGCGTGGAGAAAAACTGTATTTTTGAAGCATGAGAGCCGTATTAAGTTTATTGGTCATTTCACTCATTTTGGGCAGTTGTTCAAATCCTAAAACGAGGTCTAAAACGGCGGTGTTCTTTGGCGGACAGGTTATTCAGCCCACCACCGATTTTTTAACCCTAAATCACAGCAACAACATTTTTTCAGACACACTGCTGCTCAATGATAAGAAACGTTTCCAAAAAGAATATGACTCCC
>CAZTYX010000084.1:0-6840 GCA_964617385.1 uncultured Flavobacteriaceae bacterium
ACATTATGGGGATACTATACACTATCCTTGGCATCCTTCATTTTACCAATACGGGTTTTTATAGGCCCTTTATGCCCAAGTTCTTACCAGCCCATGATTTGTTGATTTATTTAAGCGGAGTTGCTGAAATTCTTTTAGGCATAGGCGTTCTTTTTCCTCAAACGAGAAGTCTTGCCCTCTGGGGGATAATTGCGATGCTAATGGTGTTTTTAATAGTCCATATAAATATGCTTTTCCCCCCTAATAGTCTTGGAATATCTCCCTGGATTCTTTGGTTAAGAATACCCCTTCAATTCTTATTAATCTATTGGGCGTATGTCAATGTACCAAAGTCTGTATTTTAGAAAAACCGCTATTAACAGTTTTTCAGTACTTTACCCAAAATTCATTACGGGCTTTCTTCTTTAATTCCCAACAGTGACTTACCGTTGATTCTAACTGTTAGGATGAAATACAACAAACCCTTTTATTATTGAGTACAGCCATTTAGAGCGTGGGTTTACAAACCGGAGGTCGGGAGTTCAAGTCTCCCGCTCGCTGCAAAAAAACAATTCCATAATTTCTGATACAACCACAAAGTATAATATAGATGGACTGAAAGGAATCTAAGACAAAATTTTATTAAGAATTCTTCTTTGCCTGCAAAGCAGTATAACGCATGTTTAAAACCAATCCCAGAATAATCAAAAGTGTGCCCACCAAGTGAAAAAAACGATAAGTTTCTTGAAAATAAAATATGCCAATGCTGAGCGTAAAGACAACCTCCACATATTTAAACGGGGCAATTTGAGCAGCCGGTCCATTTTGAAAGGCACGAGTCATGAAAATTTGACCAAAATAACCTACAATACCAAGCAATGCCAGCACAGGCAAATCTTCTGATCGGAGTGGAATACCATAAAACATACTGCCAAAACCGCCTAAAAGTGTGGCAATGAGCATAAAATAAAAAACTACTACTAGAGGATGATCTCCCTGACCAATTTTGGATAATAATAAGTAAACCCCGGCTGAAAATAGTGCTGAAAAAAGAACAATGACCACCCCAAAAAGTTGGGCCGAGGAGTCAAAACCCTTGATGAAATATACTCCAATAAAAGCTATGCCTATAAATACCCATTGCATGGGCAATAATGCCTTTTTATATAACACTACCGAAATTATTGCCACAAAAAGAGGTGCTAAATAGCGTAAGGTTACGGCGCTTCCAATGGTCATATAGTGTATTCCTAAAAAGAATAAAAACATAGAAGTGGTGCCCACAACACCGCGAGCAATTAACAAACCTCTTTGGTTCCCCCACAACGAAATTTGTTTTCTTTTTAATAATAGAAATACGATGCAAAGGGTGCCCAAGCCACGCCAAAACACCAATTGAAAAACATGATAATGCACCAAATATTTAATCAAGGCATTCATCACTGCAAAAGACAGTGTGCTAAGCAGCATGTAACGAATTGATGCTTTGTAATTCAAGAATTAAATTTTTACAAAGATGCACAAAATACATCGGCTTCTAATGCTCTGAGGTTTTATCGAATAGAACTATCTTTGCACACATGATTGCTAATAATCTTTCTTTTTTTAGTAATGCCTTTTTTCTTGCAGCCAGCAGTGCTTTTTTATTGGGTATTTCTAAAGCGGGCATTAAAGGCATAGCAGCCTTAATTGTCACCGGATTGGCTTTAGCCTATGGCGCTAAAAACTCAACCGGCATAATGATGCCACTACTTATTTGTGGAGACATTATGGCCGTCTCCTATTATAAAAGGCACGTGAAATGGCACTATATAAAAAAACTACTCCCTTGGATGATTTTAGGCGTTTTAGTGGGCGTGCTAGGCGGTCAAGCCATATCAGAAAAAGCGTTTACCTATGGTATGGTGATCATTATTTTGGGTAGCGTCTTAATGATGTATTATTGGGAACAAAAAAAGCGAAAAACCGTGCCCACACATTGGTCATTTTCTAGCTTAATGGGTGTCTTAGCCGGCTTCACAACAATGATTGGAAATTTGGCAGGTGCCTTTGCCAATATTTATTTTTTAGCCATGCGGCTCCCAAAAAACGAATTTATTGGCACCGCTGCATGGCTCTTTTTTATCATCAATGTGTTTAAAGTACCCTTTCATATGTTGGCTTGGAAAACCATCAATGAATCTTCATTTGCTACCAGTGCCACCCTCCTGCCCTTTGTAGTTTTGGGTTTTCTTGTGGGCGTCCAAATTGTAAAAAAAATAGAAAACGATAATTATCGAAAACTGATTTTACTCTTCACTGCATTAGGTGGCGTGGCCATACTGTTTAAATAATTCAAGCTGATAAAGAATTAATAATTTTTTTTAGCACCCCAAAATCGGAATGTCCAAAGGGTTGCTCTAAAAAAGAAAAAGAAGTTGTTAAATGTGTGGGTGGCGGTATTGTGGGTTGCGCTTTAAACCCAGAAAAATGCAAGTGCTCAAAACCAGCTTGCTTAAATAAAAGAGCATTTTCGAAATTGATTCCCCCACCTGGCATAATTTCGATTTGGTTTTCACTCCAAACCAACAACTGTTTGAGTAACGCCACACCTTCTAACGCTGTGTTTTTTTGACCCGATGTCAATATCCTATTAAAGCCTAAATCAACAAGGATTTTCAAGCTTTCTTGACAGTTTTTCACAAGATCAAATGCACGATGAAAAGTGATGTGCATAGCGCCGGAAAGAGCAACCATTTGGGCTAAAACGTCTTGCGCCAATTCGAAAGATTGTGTTAATGCGCCAACAACTACTCCGGCACAACCCAATTCTTTACAGGCAACAATATCATCATACATCATTTTAATTTCATCTTCCGAATAGGTAAAGTGACCACTCCGAGGACGAATGAGCACATGCAATGGAAGATCGAGCAAAAGCGCTTGTTTTATCATTCCATAGGAAGGTGTTAGCCCACCCAAACCCAATTCTGAACATAATTCTACACGATGGGCACCAGCACGTTTGGCATGGGCAACCGAAAGCAAAGATGAGGCACAAACTTCAATTTGCATTTTGTCTTGTTTTTTTAACAAATTTACAATTCCAAATGGTGTGTTCGTTGCGCATCCAAATTTTTCACTTTATATTTAGAAAATTAAGAAGCCAATCTAAAATTAATTGACCTAATTAAATCGTTTTAAATAGCAATCTTATGCAAATTATTGAAGATCAAAAGACTTACGATGTCATTGTTGTTGGATCGGGTGCTGGAGGAGGTATGTCCACCAAAATTTTAGCCGATGCTGGTTTACATGTGGCCGTGGTTGAAGCTGGACCCTTTTTTGATCCAGCCAATCCAGAACAACAAACACAATTAAAATGGCCGTATGAATCTCCCAGAAGAGGTGCTGGAACCACCCGTGCCTTTGGAGAATTCGACATGGCCTACGGCGGATGGGAAATTGAGGGAGAACCTTACACACAAGTGGGCGACACCCAATTTGATTGGTTTCGCTCCAGAATGTTAGGTGGAAGAACCAACCACTGGGGTAGAATTTCACTGCGCTTTGGCCCCCGAGATTTTAAAGGAAAAGACCGCGATGGCTTAGGAGATAATTGGCCTATTGGTTATGAAGACATTAAGCCTTATTACGATAAAGTTGATAAACTTATTGGCGTTTTTGGCTCAAAAGAAAACATCTACAACGAACCCGATGGTTTCTTCTTGCCCCCACCAAAACCGCGTTTACATGAGTTATATTACAAAAAAGGCGCCGAAAAATCAGGCGTAAAAGTAATGCCCTCTCGGCTTTCCATTCTCACCAAAAGGATAAATGATGAAAGAGGGGTTTGTTTCTATTGCAACCAATGCAGTCGTTCTTGTTCTGTGTATGGTGACTTTTCTGCCGGATCATGTCTCATTTTCCCCGCACAAAAATCAAAAGGGCAAGTAGATCTTTATGTCAATAGCATGGTTCGCGAGGTGAGTGTTAATGAAGAAGGCAAAGCCACTGGCGTATTGTTTATCAACAAAGAAGACCGAAAAGAATACAGCCTAAAAGCAAAGGTGGTGGTGCTGGCGGCCTCGGCTTGTAGCACAGCTCGTATTTTGTTAAACTCAAAAAGTAAAGCGCACCCCAACGGATTGGGTAACAGCAGCAATATGGTGGGAAAATATGTACATGATTCCACCGGTTCTGACCGCATGGCCTTCGTTCCAGATTTAATGAACAGAAAAATCTATAACGAAGACGGCGTTGGAGGTATGCATTTATATTCCCCATGGTGGTTGGATAATAAAAAACTTGATTTCCCTAGAGGCTACCACATTGAAGTGTGGGGCGGTTTGGGCATGCCTAGTTATGGTTTTGGGTTTAACCCCAACAGCCTCAATGAATATTTAGGTTTAAAAGTGGGGGGCTATGGCAATAGTTTGCGTAGCGATGTCCGAAAATATTATGGCGCAGTAATGGGCATGTCGGGTCGTGGAGAATCAATTGCTAGCATTGACAACTATTGTGAAATTGATCCCACCACCGTGGATGAATTTGGTATTCCTGTATTACGATTCAACTACAAATGGTCAGACTATGAACGAAAACAAGCCCGACATATGCACAACACTTTTGAAGAAATTATTCACAACATGGGTGGCATCGTATTGGGTGAAAAGCCTGGAGCCGATAAAGATTATGGTTTACTAAATCCAGGGCGTATTATCCATGAAGTGGGTACCACTCGAATGGGATCAGATCCTAAAAAATCTGTTGTAAATGAATTTGAACAACTCCACGATGCCAATAATGTGTTTGTGGTAGATGCAGGACCCTTTGTCTCACAAGCTGACAAAAACCCAACATGGACCATCCTAGCACTCTCGTGGAGAACTTCAGAATTTATTATTCAAGAATTAAAAAAACAAAATATCTAAATTATGGACAGAAGAGAAAGTATCCGTTCAATATTTTTAGGAGGTATGGTGGGAAGTTTGGCGCTTGAAAGCTGTATTTCGGCACCTGCAGAAACAGTAAAAGCCGCCGTATGGAAATATCAATATGGACGCACCCCACAAGAAGCAGCATATGATGAAAATCTCCTATCTCAACAATTTTATGATAATGATGAAATAAACACCATCACGCGGCTGGCAAATCTCATTCTTCCTCCCACGCCTGAGGGCACCATTGAGGAGGCAGAAGTACCCCAATTCATCGAATTTATGTCGAAAGATTTTCCTTCGCTTCAAACCAGTATTAGAGGCGGGCTCATGGGCTTAGATCACCATTGCAATCAGCAATACGGAACCCCTTTTATGCAGTGCACAGAAGAGCAACAATTGCAAACCTTGGATGGCATGGCCTATCCAGATCCAGAAGCTAAACAACAAAAACAAGAAGTTGCTTTTTTCACACTCATGCGAAATTTGGTGGTTACAGGCTATTTTACTTCTGCTGTGGGCATTAAAGAATTAGGTTATCAAGGCAATCAGCCCAACGTTTGGGATGGAGTGCCCGATGATGTGTTAAAAGAACACGGTTTTTCTTATGCCGATTGGGAAAATAAATTTGCTGATCCATCTAAAAGAAATGATACTGCTGTTTGGGATGAGGAAGGAAATCTCATTTCATAGACTGTTAAACAACACCGCAAATGCAACAATATATTTTAGCCATTGATGCTGGCACCACCAGCTCTCGTGCCATTGTTTTTAATGAAAAAGGAGAAACAGTGGCACTGGCACAACACGAATTTCCGCAATATTTTCCGAAAGAAGGATGGGTGGAACACGATGCTGTCGAAATTTGGGAAACCCAACTAAAAGCGATCAAAGAGGCCGTTGAACAGCCTAACATTGGCCCTGCTGCCATAGCTGCAATTGGCATTACCAATCAAAGAGAAACCACCGTGCTTTGGGATCGAAAAACAGGTAAACCTGTACATAAAGCCATCGTGTGGCAAGACCGCAGAACCGCTTTTATTTGTGAACAATTAAGCAACCACACCACCACCTTTTACGAAAAAACTGGATTGGTTCTTGACGCTTATTTTTCAGGCACAAAAATCAAATGGATTTTAGATGAAAATCCCCACCTACGAGAGGCTGCCGAACGAGGTGAATTGGCTTTTGGCACTATAGACAGTTGGCTCATTTGGAATTTAACAAATGGTGCTGTGCACGTCACTGATGTGACCAATGCCAGTAGAACCCTACTGTTTAATATTCACTCCCTTGAGTGGGACGAAGAATTGCTGAATCTACTTGACATTCCAAAATCAGTATTGCCTAATGTGGTTTCGTGCTCAGAAAAAGTGGGGAATACCAAAGCAACACTTTTTGGACGCGAAATTCCAATCAGTGGCATTGCTGGTGATCAACAAGCCGCTCTTTTTGGACAGATGTGTGTGGCAGAAGGAGACGTAAAAAACACCTATGGCACGGGATGCTTTTGTATTATGATCACTGGCAATAAAGCTGTAGCTTCCAAAAACAAAATGCTTACTACCATTGGTTATCAGTTGAATGGAGAAGTAACCTATGCATTAGAAGGCAGTATTTTTACTGCAGGTGCTTTAGTACAGTGGCTACGTGATCAATTGCAAATTATCAATCAAGCCTCAGAAATTGAAGCGCTTGCCGCCTCTGTTGAATCAAATGGCGGTATAACTTTTGTGCCTGCGCTATCTGGTTTAGGGGCGCCCTATTGGGATCCAGAAGCCACGGGCACCATTGTAGGCATAACACGAGGCACTCAAAAAGGACATTTGGCACGTGCTGCCCTTGAGGCCATTGCTTTACGCACAAGAGATATAATTATTGAAATGGAAAAAGATGCTGATACAACTTTCACCTCTTTGAAGGTAGATGGTGGTGCTTCAAA
>CAZTYX010000085.1:0-6833 GCA_964617385.1 uncultured Flavobacteriaceae bacterium
AGTAGGAACCTTTGCCATGCTCGTTATTTTACCCACCATCGTCATTGGCCTTTATGGCGCCATAAACTATCAAACAGACAACACAGCCACCTTTTTGAGTAAGGTCCTCTTAGAAGAACAACCCAATCCCATTGCAGCTTTCACCATTATTGGGCTCTTTGCCGCAGCCATGTCTACCTCAGATTCGCAGTTGTTTGCGTTAGGTAATGAGATAAGAGGCATTCTAAACCTCAAAAACAATCTTAAGCCCGTTCGAATCACCATCATTTTCTTTGCATTGGCGGCACTTTTCTTCTCTGTTTTTAGCTCAGATCAATTGGTATTGTTAGCGCGATTGAGTTTTTCAGGCACTGCTTTAATGGGTCCCCTCATTTTATTGGGTTTGTTTAGTGCAAAGCCCGTCGGGAATTTTATGATCTATACATCTGCACTAGCTTTAGGGATTTTTATCTTATCTCAATTAAATATTTTGCCTCAAAATTTCCTCGCTTTTAGACTTGATTTAACTCTTTTTATTCTCCTTGGGGCATTGGCAACAGTGAATTATTATTGGGTAAAAAAAGGATCCTAATCAAGTACATTCTGACCCGACGGATTTTATCAATTTATCATTATACCCCACTTCATTTTTGGGAAAATTTAATTATAAGTCCCTCATTTTGTGAATTTAACAAACTCAAAAAGAGCGTGCCCTAACAGCTTGTCTAGGCTTTTTGATTGTTCTATTTTGGCCGGCATAGCACTTAAATCGTTAAAAAAACCACGGTTTTTGGGCTACCAAAACTATACTTATTTAAAACAAACAAAACATGGATGCAAACACACTTGCACAATCAGCTATGCCCGAATATACCGAAGCCATAAATACGGTTTGGGTGGCGCTATGTGCAGCAATTATTTTTTTAATGGAGGGCGGTTTTGCCCTTTTAGAAGCAGGCTTTGTGCGCGCCAAAAATGCCATGAGCATCATCGCCAAAGTGATTATAGACGTCGTATTTGGTGGAATTGCCTTTTTTGCGGTTGGCTTTGGCATTGCCTATGGGGCTTCCAACGGCTGGTTCGCTATTGATTTTGGCATTATGGACCATGACCTAGGCTTGGATTTAAGCATTTCAAATCACCTCTTTTGGTTCATTCAACTTGGGTTTTCCATTGCAGCCATCTCAATTGTTTCGGGAGCCGTTGCTGAGCGAATGAAAGTTTGGGCTTATGCCCTTTTTGTGATCTGCTTTTGTGCCATCCTCTATCCTATTGTTGCCAACTGGGTATGGAACCCCAATGGCTGGTTAGCCGCTAGAGGTTTTAACGATTTTGCAGGTTCTGCCGCCGTACACGCCATGGGTGGATTTGCTGCACTGGCTGCAGCTATTGTGCTTGGTCCGCGTATTGGAAAATATAATGAAGACGGAGAAGCCAATCCCATTCCTGGACACAACCTGCCCCTTGCGGCAGTAGGTGGATTCATTCTTTGGTTTGGATGGTTTGGATTTAACCCTGGCTCCACTTTGGGCGCCGTGGGCAACTGGGAACTCATCGGAACCGTAGTAACCAACACTTTTTTGGCTTCAGCTGCTGGTGCCATTGCAACCATGGTTTATACCTATTATCGTTATGGTCAAATTGATATTACTATGACCATCAATGGAGTGTTAGCCGGTTTGGTGGCCATCACAGCTGGCTGTAATGTGGTGGATTCGCATTCGGCCATTATCATCGGTTTGATTGCTGGCGTTTTAGTGGACATAGCCGTTATTTTTGTTGATCGTTTGAAAATTGACGATCCTGTGGGCGCCATTGCCGTACACGGCGTGAATGGTTTTTTTGGCACTCTAGCTGTGGGGCTTTTTGCCGCCGAAGGCGGTTTGTTTTTTGGGGGTGGTGCATCCCTTTTCGTAACCCAACTGATTGGCGTTTTAACCATTGCTGCTTTTTCTTTTGGCCTCACCTTTGTATTGATGATCCTTCTAAAGAAAACGATTGGCATCAGAGGATCTCGTGCAGAAGAAACAGCTGGAATTGATGCGGTTAGTTTTGGCGTAGAGTCATACACCACATTTGAATAAAGAACGTAATTAAAAACAAATAATTTACCCATGAAAAGAGTAGAAGCAATCATAAGACCCTCCAAGTTAAAAGCGGTTCAAAAAGGCCTTAAAAAAGCCGAAATTCCTTGTTTAACAGCAGTGCCCGTTAAAGGTACGGGGCTTCAGAAAAGCTATTCTGAGCGCTATAGAGGAACCGAACAATCGCTTATCTTACAAAACCGCATCATGATCATTTGTGTGATTAGCGACGAAAATTTAGAAAAATGTGTGGACGTCATCCTAGACCATGCCTCGGAAGGCAATGTGGGTGATGGGAAAATTTTTATTTACCCAGTAGAAGATGCCATCCGCATTAGTACCCGCATTCGTGGCGGAAAAGCTATTGTTTAAATTTCGATTTTAAACAGACTTGTGGAACAAATCCCCCCGCTTGGGGGGATTTTTTATGGCTTACTACGCTGCTTTGTATTAATTTAATAATTACCTTCGATAAATTATCAATTGCCTTTTTGCATTGAAACAAACAGCAACAAAACCGCTCCTTTGGAAATTTTTTTCCATAACACCGTTAACGTTAACGCTATTTAATCAAAAACGGGTTTTTAAAATCTTTTTAGTTATTTCTACGCTGCTCGGAATGTGGGGAATTGCCCAAGAAGAAAAACCTCATCTGCAAGCCCGCTACACCCAAGAGACCATCAAAATTGATGGAAAAGAAGAAGCGGTGTGGGCCACTGCCACCGAAACGGAGTTGGGTTGGCAACATTTTCCAATCAATTCAACCAATGTGGAACATCCCACCACGCTTAGAGTACTTTTTGATGACCAGAATATTTATTTGCTCTGCAAAGCCTATAGCGGTTCCGATCAATACATAACCCCCTCTTTGCGTAGAGATTTTAGCGGCGCCGCTTCAGATAAAATCAATTTTACTTTTGATACTTATAGCGACGGCAACACGGCCTATATGTTTGGCTCCAATCCTTTTGGTGTGAAAAGTGATTTGCTTATCTCCAATGGGGGCGTGGGAGAAGCACAAACTGACATTAACCGAAATTGGGATGTTAAATTTGACGTGGAGGGCGGCATTTATGACGGCTATTTTATCATTGAAATGCGCATTCCCCTGGCCTCTCTAAACTTTCCGGAAAATAGTACCACATGGCGTTTTAACTTTTTTCGGTTTGACACCCAGTTAGGGGTTCGAACCACTTGGGCCTACATTCCGCGGGTTTACAAAGATTTTAATTTAGCGTTTATGGGCACGCTGGAATTTGATCGCCCTTTGGGAAAATCAAACACCCCCCTGTCTATTATACCTTATGTGAATACACTGGCCGACAAACAATTTCCAGAAGAAACAAAACAAAGACGTCTAACCACTGGAGGGGATGTGAAAGTGCCCATTGGAAACGGGCTTAATTTAGACTTAACCCTAAACCCTGATTTTTCTCAGGTTGAAGTGGATGATGAAATTATTAACCTCACACAATTTGAGATAGTGCTGCCAGAAAAAAGACAGTTCTTTCTACAAAACAGCGATTTGTTTTCCAACTTTGGTGCCGCCCGAATGGTGACTCCTTTTTTAACCCGGCGCATTGGGGTGGCTAAAGACAAGAACGGAAACACCATTGAAAACCGTATTATTGCCGGCGCCCGTTTGAGCGGAAAACTAAACAACAAATGGCGTATTGGTTTTTTAAACATGCTCACTGATGAAGATGTTGCCAACGAAATTGCCGCACAAAACAATACGGTATTATCCTTACAAAAAAATGTATTTAGCCGCTCGCGGCTTAAGTTTTTGTTTATTAACCGAGAAGCCACCAAAAGCTATTCCTTTCTTGATAAAGCAGATCAATACAATCGGATGGGGGGGGTAGAATATGACCTAAACACCATGGACAACCTCTGGAAAGGCCGTTTCTTTTTTTATTATTCACAAAGTCCAGAACAAGGAAACGACAACCTCAGCAGTGGCTTTGTGCTGGAACGGGAAACCCGAAAAAACAGATTTGCCTTTGAAATGGACTATTTGGGTGACGATTTTAGAATTGATTTAGGCTTGCTTAGACGTAAAGGGGTTATTAAAACTGTTCCTGAATATGCCCACTTCTTTTATCCCAAAAAAGGAGCCGTTAATTTTTATGAACTACGACAAAACCTTTGGTTGTGGACCAAGCCCGACCTTAACAACAAACTCTTAGAACGCACCCTGAGATCTACCTTTGAAATCAATTTTAAAAACCAAACGGTTTTAGGTCTCTCCTATTTTGATCGCAATGAATTTCTAACCAATGCGTTTGACCCCACCGGCATACATCCAGAAAACCCTTTGCCTGGAGAAGGCTACTATCATTCCAATCATGTGCGTTTATCACTTCAGTCAGACCGAAAACGAAAACTCACTTTTCAAAGCACCCAAAGCTACGGCCTGTTTTATGGCGGTTTAAAATATTCCATGACCAACAATGTGGGGCTAAGGCTTCAACCCCGATTGGTAACAACCCTAAAATTGAACTATGACCACATCACGCAACTACCCAATCAACCCACTAGCAAGTTGTGGCTGGTGGGGCCTAAATTTGATTTTACGTTTAGTAAAAATCTCTTTTGGTCAACTCTAATACAATTCAGCTCACAATCGGAAAACTTAGGGTTCAATTCGCGTTTGCAATGGCGTTTTGCTCCACTATCAGATCTATACATTGTCTATAATAACAACTACTTTACCCTACCCCAACTCATGCCCCGCTACCGGAGCATTAACTTGAAAATGACCTATTGGCTTAACCGTTAGAAAACCCTTTTATCGCCTAATTTTTTTCGTATCTTTAAAGTACCATAAGTATTTTAAAAAAGCCCGCAATGAAAAATTTTTGTACTTTATTCTTATTAATAGTGTTGCCCTTGACGCTTTATGCTCAAAGAGGAAAAACGGGAGACAAAACCTTTGCCCATCGATTTCCACCAGATGTTGTTAATGAGAGTTCGAATGCCTCTCTGTTGGTAATCAATACCGTTGATCACGATATAATCGTTTGTATTCGCGATCAATACAAAAAATACATCTCCCATATTTATATCCGCAATAATGAAGAATTTTTGTTTGAAAATCTTCCCATTGAACGGATTTATGTACAATATAAATCCAAAGAATTTTTTTATGAAGACAAACAAAAAACAGTAGTCAACTTTGGAGAAAAACACACATTCACTTTCTTTTATGATGCTTCCATGGAAGGCAATTTTACGATAATTTCAGAGGAAGAATTTTTTAGTCCTTAACAGACATGCCCCCCTTTGATTTGGTTAATTTTATTAGCTTTATCTTCATTAAAAATTTTTGACATTATGGCATCAATTCGATCATGGATACTTCTTTTGAGTATCACAATAAGCCTTTGGGCTTGTTCCACTCCAGCTCCATTAACACTTGCACCACTATTTACAGACCACATGGTACTACAGCAAACGGAAACCGTTCCTGTTTGGGGAACAGCAGAGCCCGGTGCCACCGTGAGCATTAAAGGTTCTTGGGGAAAATCCGTTGAAGCTAAAACAGACGCCCAAGGAAAATGGATGGCCATGCTAGAAACACCTGCCTTTGGAGGTCCACATGAATTGCAAATCGAGTCTGCCCAACAACAATTTATTTTAAAAGATGTGATGATTGGTGAGGTTTGGCTGGCCTCTGGTCAATCCAATATGCAATGGACTTTAGGCAATCGTATTAACAATCAAGAGGAAGAAATTGCGAATGCCAATTTCGATGCCATTCGAATGTTTTCTGTACCACGCGATTTGTCAGGAACAAAAATTGAAAACGTGGAATGGCAAGTTGCGCAATCGGAACGTATTAAAACGTTTAGTGCTGTGGGCTATTTCTTTGCTCGTGAAATTCATCAATCCCTTGGGGTGCCTGTAGGCATCATCAACAGCAGCTGGGGAGGCACGCGTGTGGAGGCTTGGATGCGGTTGGAAGAACTTGCTAAACACCAAATGACCCGCCAGGCGGTGGAAGAGTTGCTGGCTCTTGGTGGTTATGAAAAATTAAAAAGTGTGAATTTACGCCACAACGACTCCATCAAAAATCGCAATGCCGCCTTTTTAGGAAAAACCGCAGTACCATTGCCACAACCCAATGATACACTCGGTTTTCAAACCTTAGATTTAAACGACAATGGTTTTGCACAAGTTGATTTAAACACGGAGGAGTGGACTGGCATTCATCTAAAAAATGCCAAAGACATTACCTCCGGCCAAATGATTCTCCCCTTTGAATCTTTATTTAATAACAACAAATGGGGTGATGATGGCGTGGTATGGTATCGTAAAAAATTTGAGTTTTCCCCACAAAATTCTGGGGCATACGAACTGGTTTACGAAGGGGGTGTAGACGATTGGAATCAAACCTTTCTCAATGGTGTTTTGATTGGGCAATCGTGGAATTGCTGCAGTGAAGTGCGCTACAGCATACCCCAAAACTTATTGCAAGAAGGAGAAAACACCCTGGCTGTTAGAGTCATAGACACCGGCGGCGGAGGTGGTTTTAGAGGCAATATTTATCTTGAAAATAACGGACAACAAAACGTGATTGAAGAAGGAATTTGGCACTTTAAACAACAGGCTTTTCATATCAATGGGTATCTCTATCAACACACCTATACCAATGCAGAATTATTACAAAACGAAGGATTTTTAGATAAAAATTTAAGTTATGGGATTACGCTAAACAACCCTAATGCCTTTGGAATTCTTAATGAAAAAATGATTCTCCCCATAGTG
>CAZTYX010000086.1:0-6816 GCA_964617385.1 uncultured Flavobacteriaceae bacterium
CAATGGCCGACCAACTGTAATTTAAAGCGTCTGCACGATCGGAGGGCGAAGCCCCTTCGTGATCTTCGTGGGCAAAAAAATTGTGTTCAACCATATTATCACTATGTAATTTACTTAACACATCCATTTCTTCATCGCGCGAAAGGGCCGTCAATCCTTTTTCTTTTCTAACCGCATTGGTCTTTTCAAAAACGGCTTGTGTAATTAGGTTTTCTAAAACGGTTTCCTCATTGTCCAATGCGTTGGCTGTGTCTTTGCTACACGACAATAAAAAAACGATACTTAAAAAGTGTAAAAATTGGAATGTGGAAGTCATCGAGATGGATTTCAAAGCTAAAGCTCAAAAATAAACAATAAATTTATTATTATTTTTAACCCCTAACGTTACTCCCATTGCTTTTAAAAAAAATAACTACCTCCTTCCCTTTTTTAGTGGCATTTGCAGCAGCCCTTGCCTTAATTCATCCGCCATTGTTTACGTGGTTTAGAGGACCCTTAATCACCTTTGGACTGGGGGGCATCATGTTGAGTATGGGGCTCACCTTGCAATGGGATGAATTTAAAACTGTAGGAAAAACACCAAAATGGGCACTTTTAGGACTGATACTTCAATTTAGCATCATGCCCTTTTTAGGCTGGAGCTTGGGTTATATTTTTCAACTCCCACCCTATTTTGCCGTTGGTTTGATTTTGGTTTCGTGTTGTCCTGGCGGTACCGCCTCCAATGTAATTGCCTATTTAGCTAATGCCCATGTGGCACTTTCGGTGAGTATGACTGCACTATCTACTTTATTAGCCATTATTGCTACGCCCTTGCTCACTTCAAGTTTGTCTGGAAATACGGTGGCTGTGGATGCGATGGGGCTTTTTATGAGTACTTTAAAAGTGGTTTTATTGCCTGTGTCTTTGGGTGTTGTTCTCAATCGCTTTTTTCCAAAAGCCACCAAAAAAGTAACACCTATTGCTCCTCCATCAGCAGTGCTTTTAATTACCCTTATCGTGGCCAGCATAATTGGACAAGGTAAAAGCATCATTCTATCGTCAGGATTACAATTGGTATTGGCCCTTATGGTATTGCATTTGCTAGGCTTTATATTGGGCTTTCTATTGTGCTATGCCTTTTTTAAAAATCTTAGGGTAGCTAAAACCATTGCCATAGAAGTGGGCATGCAAAATTCTGGTTTGGGTGTAGTGTTGGCGCGAGAAAATTTTAGTCAAGCAGCTGTGGCCATACCAGCCGCAATGTCCAGTTTAATTCATTCTTTATACGGCAGTCTTTTTGTGGCCCTTTTTAAAGAAAAATAAAGGTTTATTTCTTTTTAGAGTGTATGATTTCTTCCACAAATGCCGCACTGATAATTCCCGTGGGAATGGCCACCACTCCAATACCAACCAATGAAATGACTGAAGCAAAAATTTTACCGCCCACTGTAATAGGAATGATATCACCATATCCCACCGTTGCTAAAGAAACAGTAGCCCACCAAATGGATGCTGTGATGCTAGAAAACACTTCTGGTTGCGCTTCGTTTTCTAAAAAATAGATGGCTGAGGCCGAAAAGAGTATGGTTAAAATAGAAAGAAAAAGGGTGAATTTTAATTCATTTCGTACCGAGGACAAAGCCTTTATAAATAATTTTAAGGATTTGCTTTCTCTCCCCAATTTAAAAATGCGAGTGAGTCGGAAGAGGCGTAAAATTCGGAAAAAGCGACCGTCTATGGCTATGAATTGTTTGAGATAAAACGGTAAGATTGAAATGAGGTCTATCAACCCAAAAAAACTAAACATATAACCAAAAAGCCCACGCCAACCTTCGGCTCTATAATAAACTACTATTCGATAGAGGTATTCGAACGAAAAAACTACAATGGAAAAAAGTTCAAAAGTGGAAAAAAAGTTTTCGTAACGTGTTTTAACTGAAACATGAGATTCCAACACCATGGCAACAATGTTAAGGATAATTAAGCCATAGATGAAGAAATCAAATTGAAGTGAAAATTTTGCCTTATGCTTCATTATGTTATATTCACTATAAATATAACATATATTTTATTTTACCTATAAAAAAGGAATTGGCTTCCCTTTAATCTTTAATGGCTAACCACTTCAATTTTTGGATTTTGTTTTTTAAAACGATCGATACTTGTAGGAGAAATATTTGTGTTCCAAAGCGAGAGTAAACGCAAGGCAGGAAAAGCAGATAAGATTGGGAGGGCTTCCTCAGAAAGCGCTGTTTCGTATAATGTAAGATTTTCTAAATGGGTTAATGTTTTCAAATGGGTAAGTCCATTTTCGGTAATAGGGTTTTTTTGCAATTGCAACCGACTGAGGTTAGGAAACTTGGCTAGGATTTCCATTTGAGCATCACTAAGCTCCACATTTGAAAGGTTTAACCAAGTGGTGTGCTCTTTTACAGTGGCTAAAACAGCCAACGCTTCGGGTTCCATTTTTGGACCTAAATAGCGCACTTCTATAAAAGAATTGTTGGCTGCCAAATAGCGCCAATGAAAGTTGCTTTGCTCTAAACCTAACTGTTGTTCTTGGCTTAAGGGAGGTAATGTGGATTTCTCAAACCAGGCCAATTCTTTACTTGAAATTTTAAAATTCCGTTCTAAAACGGCTTTTAAATTTGACGTTTTTTCTAGGGCTGAAAGCGACTGTTTTTGTTCGGCACCATTAACAATCCACCACTCTAAAAGTAACAATTCATCAAAAGTGAGTGGGGTGCCACTGGGCGGCATAAATTTGGGGTGGTCTTGAGGCAATACCACTCGTTTAAACAAACTGCTTTTATAAGGGTTTTTAGACGCTACCCAATCGGCCTTTTTTGTTTCTTCTGCCAAAAAAGCTCCTTCTTTCAAATTGAGATTGCCAAAAGATTGTTCGGCATTGTGACAAGCCACACATTTGCTGTCAAAAATGGGCTGAATCAGATCTTCATATACCCAAATAGAATCTGCCGAACGTTTTGCCAATGGAGCCTCTACTCCCAAACTGGTTTTCTCAGATGAGGCTTGAAATAAATAGTTTTGACCGTGGGTGAGATTGCCACCAAAATGGCCTGCCAAGATCAAAAAAAGAATGGACAAACCGTAAGCAAAGGGTCTAAATTGCGCATAACGTTTTAGCATGGAAGTATGTAAAAGCCAGCAGCAAAATGTAATGCCTACCAAAAGCCATCCCCAAAGAGCGTGTTTGTCTAACGCCTCGGGAAAGTAGTGATTGGATAGGGAAAGCCGCCACCCTAAAAAGGCAGCTATGAAGGCGCTAAGAAAGCTTAGGCCCCAACCCCATTGAATGATGCGATGAACGCCTAAAGCACTACTCTTTTGAAAAAAAAAGCTTGTAAGGAGAACAAATAGTACAAAACCAATAGGCAAATGCACCCAAAGTGGATGCCATTTTCCTAATACATCAAGGGCAATTAAATAGTGCATAAAAATCTAAACCCGAGTCAACTTGAGTGGGTAGGTTTTATTGGAATTCCATTGAGGCACATAGAGATTCAAGTCATCATCAACGCACACATCATGTGGATTGAAAAAAGTTTTTTGATCATAGCTGGGTGGCGCCAAAGTCCCCTCTCGATAGAGCGGTGCACTCCCCCCCGGCAGCGACACCACTTTATTGTTTTTATCTAACACCGCCAACATTCCATCAAAAACATTCCAATCTTTGGTCACGATAACGGCAAAGTAAAGTTCATCTCCTTTAATCACAGGGCGACAAATCCAACAACCCGGCAAAGAGATGGTTTCTATATGTTTGCCGTCTAGGGTGAAACGCTTAAATTCATTGGCCGAGCGTGAAGTAATTAATAATTCGTCTTTGTTAGGAGTTCTCGTGTCGATTAAAACTCCATGGCAACATTCAAATTGATCTTGCCCTTTACCGTGGCCACCAAAATGGCGAATATAGTTTCCTTTAGCATCATATTGTATTATAAAATCGAGGCCATAGCCATCCGCCACATAAATATCTCCATTGGATGCAACAGTTGTTTCAGTAGGTTTAAACAAATCGGGGGAAGTATATTCAGGAACTTCTTTAGGGGCGGTTAGGGTAAATAAAATTTGCCCTTTTAAGGTGGTTTTACAAACCTTGTGGCTGTCTGGATCAGTAATAAAAAGATACTCTGTATCGCCTTCTTCCCAAAGTGTGAGCCCATGTGCGCCAGGAAATTCAGTGCCCCAAGCATCTAAAATTTTACCAGAGCGATCATACACCAAAATATTGTTTTTTGGGTGGGTGGTGGTCATGAACAATCGGTTTTTTTTATCAAAAGCCATTTCATGACAGTCGTTTACCGGATATTGAGAGGGGTTTTGTATGCCCCATTTTTTATCTACGCGATAAGTAAAATCACCATGCCCCACAAGATCGCTTTCTTGATTGGAATGAAATATATTGGATGACATAAAATTTGGAAGTAAGGCAGCGCTTGAAAGTACGCTCGTGTTTTTTATAAAAGTTCTTCTAGATGTTTTCATATAGTTATGTTAAAATTTCATTCACAAGGTTTCCATGAACATCCGTAAGTCTGAATCTACGGCCTTGGTATTTGAATGTGAGGCGCTCATGATCAAGACCTAAAAGATGCAATAGGGTGGCCTGAAAATCATGCACATGCACAGGTCGTTCGGTAATATTATACCCAAATTCATCCGTAGCACCCAATGTTATTCCTTTTTTAATCCCCGCACCTGCCATAAAAATGGTGAAACATCTGGGGTGATGATCTCGGGCATAGTTGGTTTCAGTGAGCATGCCTTGGGAATAGTTGGTACGCCCAAATTCTCCTCCCCAAATCACGAGGGTATCCTCGAGCAAACCCCGTTGTTTCAAATCTTGAATAAGACCTGCTGTGGCTTGATCAGTTTCTTTGCATTGCTTTCTAATCTCATTGGGCAAGTTGCCATGATGATCCCAACCTTGGTGATAAAGTTGAATAAATTTCACGTCTTTTTCGGCCAATTTGCGTGCCAACAAACAATTGGCCGCAAAGGTTCCAGGCGTTCGGCTGTCCTCTCCATAGAGGTCAAAAATATAATCGGGTTCTTTGGAAACATCCATCACCTCAGGCACAGAGGTTTGCATTCTGAAGGCCATTTCATATTGTGCCATGCGCGATAAAATTTCAGGATCGCCCACGTCATCATGATTTATTTGGTGCAGTTTTTTCAAATCTTCCAATTGTTCTCTGCGTAAATCGCGCGTCACCCCAGGGGGGTTGTCTAGATATAACACGGGGTCTTTCCCCGCTCGAAATTGCACCCCTTGGTGTTGGGAAGGTAAAAACCCATTACCCCAAGCACGCGAATAGAGCGGTTGCCCATATTTGTCTTTGGTGATGAGCACCACAAATTCAGGTAAATTTTTATTGTCTGACCCCAAACCATAGCTAAGCCAAGCCCCTATAGAAGGGCGCCCTGGAAGTTGTGAGCCTGTTTGAATCAAAGAAACGGCTGGATCGTGGTTTATGGCTTCGGTATGCATTGATTTAATAAAACACAATTCATCTGCAATTTTAGAGGTATGAGGCATCAAATCACTCATCCAAGCGCCACTTTGTCCATGTTGTTTAAACTGAAAGTGCGATCCCGCTAGGGGAAAAGAAGTTTGCCCTGCGGTCATTCCCGTAAGCCGCTGATTACCCAAAATGCTTTTGGGTAATTCTTGTCCGTTGCGTTTATTTAACTCTGGTTTGTAATCAAATAAATCCAATTGAGAGGGGGCCCCACTTTGAAAAAGGTATATGACCCTTTTCGCTTTGGGGACAAAATGTGGCAAACGCAAATTGTTTTCACTTAAAAAAGTGGATTGTCCAAAAGCATTGGTGGGACTCATTAAACTGCCTAAAGACAATGCACCCAGTCCCAATGTTGTTTTGGTTAAAAAATCCCTACGGCTGTAGTTTTTGTTGGCTTTGTGATGATTGCAGTTCATACTTTAGCGTTTATAATAACTTTCGGTGTGATTGAGTAAGGTATTGGCCACCATAGTCAAGGCACTTAACTCTGTACTGTTTAGCTTTGCATTGGCCACTTTATCTCCTACTTGAAGTAGTTTTTGAACTTCTTTTGGATGTTTATTATAGTAGTCTAATTGACGATTGTATTGTGATTTTAATACCGCCAGCTCACTCGGTTTTGGAAAACGTGAAGTCACCAAACGAAACCCTTTGTTGATTTGTTCATCCACATTTGAGGGGGCTTCTTCTTTGAGGCGCTGGGCTAAAAAACGGGCGGCTTCAACATATTGTGTGTCATTTAACAACACCAAGGCCTGCAAGGGCGTAGAAGTGTTTTCCCGTTTTACGGTACAAACTTCTCTTGAGATGGCGTCAAAAGTAATCATGGAAGGTGGTGGCGACCCCCTTTTGATAAAAGTATACATACCGCGACGATAAAGACTATCACCTCCTGTTTTTTTATATTCAAATAAGACGTACGAAAACGTATTTTTTTCTTTCCAAAGACCTGGTGGTTGGTAAGGCTTTACACTTGGACCCCCAATCGTTTCCACCAACAGACCACTGACGGCCAAGGCGTTATCTCGAATCATTTCGGCCGGCAAACGATAGGAATGGGCTCGAGCAAGAAATCTATTGGTGGGATCCTTTTCATCTAATATAGGATTGGGTTTTGAACTTTGCTGATAGGTTTTTGAAAGCACGATCGTCTTTAAAAGGCGCTTTATATCCCACCCTTGCGTCCGGAAATCCACAGCCAACCAGTCCAATAGATCATGGTGACTTGGCAAACTGCCTTGCACTCCAAAATCGGTGGGAGTGCGCACCAATCCTGTTCCAAAAA
>CAZTYX010000087.1:0-6527 GCA_964617385.1 uncultured Flavobacteriaceae bacterium
TGCCCCGTGCAAAAACACTCATTGCAGAACACCACCCAAACGTGTTTATTTGTGGTCACTCGCACATTCTTAAGGTAATGCATGACCAGAAAAGGAAACACTTACATATAAATCCAGGAGCGGCAGGTATTTCTGGTTTTCATAAAATAAGAACCATGCTGCGATTCACATTGGATGCTGGAAAAATAGAACATTTGGAAGTGATCGAAATAGGCCTAAGGGGCGCACTATCGAATGCGGTCAATTGATCGGACTAAGGCTTCATCTTTTCGAATAAGGCGACGTGCCCATGCAGCAAAAATCACATTTAAGAACGATAATAACAATACAGCTTCAGTCCATCCCCAAGAATGAGTGCGTTTAAAATGAGGCACATAAAACCCTAATTGTACCAATTGAAGTCCGATTAACAATAGGCATACAAGTGCTTGAATGGGCCGCTTGTTGTATAGAAAAAGTGCTATTAACGCTACTATTGGACTCAAAAGAAAGCCGAAATTTTGGGAAAATACAGTTGGGATAAGGTCTGATTGCGATCCGTACAAAAGGGTTGCTGAAAGCAATAAAACAATAAGCAAATGAAGGGACTGTAGGCGTTGAATCATTATGATTTTTTTACAAAATTAAGTTTTTTTTAAAATTGTATTTTTTTAGAATAAAAATTGTAATATTGCTTCATACTTCTGGAAAATCTGAATCTTTACCCCTCCCAATTTTAATTTCATTATTCATTATTAGTTTTTTATGTACGAAATAGCGACGCTTAAAACCAAAAAGCTTCCTGAATTGCAAGAAATTGCAAAATCAATTGGTGTGAAACGCATCACAGGTTTAAAAAAAATGGATTTGATTTATCAAATCATAGATTTCATTGCCTCTAACCCCCAAACCACTGAGCCTAAAAACGAAGCTCCAACCCCAAGGGAAGAGAAAACAGAAAAAACACTAAAAATAAAACCCATTCAACCCGTTAGAAAAAATACGCCTCCTCCCGCCAAAGAATCTAAAGGAAACAATGGTTTTCAGGAAAATCGTTCCAACGGAAATGGGAAACATAAGAATAAAAAATTTAAGGGAGAGGTCAATCACAATAAGGACCCAAGAAACCGATACAGAGAACCTGATTTTGAATTTGATGGTATTGTAACTACTGAAGGAGTGCTCGAAATCATGTCCGAAGGGTATGGTTTTTTACGTTCTTCTGACTATAATTACTTGTCTTCTCCAGATGATGTTTATGTGTCTCAATCACAAATACGTCTTTTTGGATTAAAAACAGGGGATACTGTTTTAGGAACAGTACGTCCACCCAAAGAAGGCGAAAAATATTTTCCCCTCATCAAAGTAGATTTTATCAATGGTCTAGACCCCAAATTGGTTCGTGATCGTGTTTCATTTGAACATTTAACCCCCCTTTTTCCACAAGAAAAATTTAACCTGGCCGATAAAAACAGTACCATATCCACACGCATCATGGATTTGTTTTCTCCAATCGGAAAAGGACAGCGCGGCATGATTGTATCGCAACCGAAAACGGGTAAAACCATGTTACTTAAAGATATTGCCAACGCCATTGCAGCCAATCACCCAGAGGTGTATCAACTGATTTTATTAATTGATGAACGTCCTGAAGAGGTGACTGACATGCAACGCAATGTGGACGGTGAAGTGGTGGCCTCTACTTTTGATGAGCCCGCTGACCGACATGTAAAAGTGGCTAATATTGTGCTTGAAAAAGCCAAACGTCTTGTAGAATGTGGACATGATGTGGTGATTCTTTTGGATTCTATCACCCGATTGGCACGGGCCTATAATACTGTTCAGCCTGCCTCTGGGAAAATTCTTAGTGGTGGTGTAGATGCCAATGCCCTTCACAAACCCAAACGCTTTTTTGGAGCTGCTCGAAATATTGAAGGCGGTGGTTCACTCTCTATAATTGCCACGGCATTAACCGAAACGGGCTCTAAAATGGATGAGGTTATTTTTGAAGAATTTAAAGGAACTGGAAATATGGAATTGCAGTTGGATCGAAGAATTGCCAACCGCCGAATATTCCCTGCCATTGACTTAATTTCTTCCAGTACACGAAGAGATGATTTGTTACTAGATGAGAATACGATCCAGCGCATGTGGATTATGCGAAAATATCTTGCTGATATGAATCCTGTAGAGGCCATGGAATTTATAAACGATCGCTTTAAACGTACTCAGAGTAATGAAGAGTTTTTGATTTCGATGAATCAATAGCGCTCAATCTACTCGAATTAGCGAGTGAGTTTAGCTTTTAACACTTTCTTTAATTCCAACACAATTTCTGGAAATTGATCAGCAACATTATGCGTTTCTTTTGCTGTACTCCTATGGTCATATAGTTCTACCTGCCCCTCTTTATGCACCACCATACGATGCGTTTCTGTGCGTAGAGTGGTTGCTTGATTTGTATAGGCCACAGCACTGTGTCCCATTTGGTTAGGATTATCTAAAATGCCCTTTAAAGAAACGCCTTCAACAAACGAAGGAGCATCAATGGCAGCCAAGTCACATAAGGTGGGAAAAAGATCAAGAGTTTCCACCAAAGCTTCTGTTTGTGCGCCTTTGTTTTTCATTTCTGGATCATAAATAATTAATGGTGCGTGTAGGGCTTCTTCAAACAGACTGTGTTTTCCCCAAATGCCATGTTCTCCGAGATGCCATCCGTGATCACCCCACAACACAACAATAGTATTTTTATCTGCACCACTTTGCTTAAGTGCTTCTAAAATCTTTCCTACTTGGGCATCGGCATAACTTACTGCAGCTGCATAATGCCGACGTACTTCACTCGCAAATTCTGCATCAGTATTGGGATCTTTTCCCCAACGGTTATATTTCATAAACTCACCAGAGGAATGCCAAGTGGTCTTCCCTTTGGGTTTTTCAGGGTATTTAATTTCAGGAAGATTAACACCTGCATATAGATCATAATAAGCTTTTGGTGCCCCAAAAGGCAAGTGGGGCTTAATGATACCCACTGCCAACAAAAATGGAGATTGGGCTGTTGCTAGTTGCTTTAATTGCGAAACGGCTTCTGCAGCAATCGCTCCATCAGGGTAGCTATTGTCATTACCTTCAAAATGTTGAAAAACATCCATTTCGCCAGCTTCATTTCTAATTTCTCCTTGTGCTAAGCCGTGCATCACTCCTCTGGGATGTTCCCATGGACCGACAGGCAAAAGGTGTTTGTCCCAGGCTCCTGGCATTTCTATTACAGTACTATCGTTCCAATCGGCTCCTCCTCTACCTCCTGGATGATGCGAAACCTTTCCCACAGAAACTGTTGTATAGCCATGGGTCTTGAACCACTCAGGCAAACTAGGATCTATTTTGCCTTGGTTTTTTCGCATGTTAGCTGCTCTTAAAAAAAGAGCATTGTTGCCCGGTGGGCCATATTTTCCTGTAAGTAAGGTATAACGCGATGGACCACAACTGGGTGCATTGACAAAATGACGCTTGAAACGCATGCCCATTTCAGCCAAACCATCAATGTGAGGGGAATTTATATAATCTACGCCAAAGCTTTTTATTTCGGGGCGCAAATCATCCACACATATCAACAAAATGTTTTTTTTAACAGGAGCCGTTTTGGATTGACATGCACCCAATGTGAGCAAACCAATACCTATAATTATGGAATGTTTAAATGTCATGTATCTATTTCTTTTTATCAATTAATGGGGCATATTCTTTTAAAAATAAAGAAAAAGAACCAACAAAAAAAGGCTTCCATGGGGAAGCCTTTGAAATAAGATTAAAAACTGATTTAAAGCGCGCTTACATGCTTGGCTAATTTAGATTTTAAATTGGCCGCCTTATTTGCATGAATAATATTCTTTTTAGAAAGCTTATCTATAAGAGACACCACTTCTGGAAAAGCTTTAGCCGCTTCTTTTTTGTTGGTCATGTCTCGCAACTTGCGAATCGCATTTCGAGTTGTTTTGTGTTGGAAGCGGTTGCGCAAACGTTTTTTGTTGTTAGATCGAATGCGCTTTAATGCAGATTTATGATTTGCCATAATTATTATTTAAATCGTAGCCCGTAGGGGAGTCGAACCCCTCTTTCCAGGATGAAAACCTGGCGTCCTAACCGATAGACGAACGGGCCATAAATTTTCGTGCGCAAATGTAAGTTTAAAAATATTATTACACAACCTATTTTAAAATTAACCTAGCACACATTTTTAAGGCGCCCAAAATTAGTACGCCTTTGCAAAAAGAACCCTCTGTGTGGAGGGCTTTCCAGAATAGATACAGCTTCCTTTCTCTAAGGGTTGATCTAAAGGAATACAGCGAATGGTAGCTTTGGTTTCTTTTTTAATTTTTTCTTCTGTTTCGGCGGTACCATCCCAATGTGCAGACAAAAACCCACCTTTCTCTTCCAATAGGCTTTTAAAAGTGACATAATCGTCAACAGGGGTAATGTGAGCATCACGTCGCTGTTTGGCCCGTTCAAACATTTCTGTTTGCATTTGTGGTAAGGTGGTTTGCACCCAATCCACTACTTCTTCTTGGGCAATGAATGTTTTTTCAAAGGTGTCTCGTCGCGCCACTTCCACGCTGCCCTTTTCTAAATCTTTGGGACCTATGGCAATTCGCAAGGGCACTCCTTTGAGTTCATAATCGTTAAATTTAAAACCGGGGGTGACATTGTCTCTGTTGTCAAATTTCACTCGGATATTGTTTTGTTGTAGCTCCTTTTGGAGTTTAGTGGCCACAGCAGCAATGGCTTGTTGTTGTTGCTCATCTTTAAAAATAGGAACTATGATCACTTGAATTGGTGCTAAATTAGGTGGAATAACAAGACCATTATCATCTCCATGCGTCATAATTAAAGCCCCAACCAAACGAGTGGAAACCCCCCAAGAGCTCGCCCATACATATTCATTTTGTCCCTCTTTGTTAGCATATTTTACATCAAATGCTTTGGCAAAATTTTGCCCTAAAAAATGGGAGGTACCCGCTTGCAATGCCTTTCCGTCTTGCATTAGGGCTTCTATGCAATATGTTTCAACTGCTCCTGCAAAACGTTCACTTTCTGTTTTAATACCCTGTATAACAGGAATAGCCATATAGTCTTCTACAAAACGGGCGTAAATAGAATTGATGGTTTTGGTTTCTTCTAATGCCTCTTCTTTGGTGGCATGCGCAGTATGCCCTTCTTGCCATAAAAATTCAGCCGTGCGCAAAAACAAACGGGTTCGCATTTCCCAACGCACCACATTAGCCCATTGATTGAGCAATATGGGAAGGTCTCTGTATGATTGAATCCAATTTTTATAGGTGTTCCATATAACAGCCTCACTGGTGGGACGCACGACCAATTCCTCTTCCAGTTTGGCTTTGGGATCAACCATTAATTTGCCAGGTTTTTCAGGATCGTTTTGCAAACGGTAGTGTGTCACGATAGCACATTCTTTTGCAAAACCTTCTGCATTTTTTTCTTCGGCCTCAAACAAACTCTTTGGGACAAACAAGGGGAAATAGGCGTTTTGATGTCCAGTTTCCTTAAACATTTTATCCAACTCGGCTTGCATTTTTTCCCAAATCGAATAACCGTAAGGTTTAATAACCATACAGCCTCTCACGGCTGCATTTTCTGCCAAATCAGCTTTAATTACCAATTCGTTATACCATTTTGAATAATCTTCCGTTTGTTTTGTAAGTTTTTTTGCCATTATTTTTTTGGCATAGAATTTGCCATTATATTGTTATAAATATGAATCTGGATGCAAAACTAAACTTTTTAGCATACATTTTCGCAAAACAGCTGATTATGAGAACTCCAAAAATTAAATTTTTCTTTTTTGCCTCAACCGCCTTTGCATTTGGATTGCTTCTCGTTAATTGTGCTGGCTATCAAAATGCAACCTACTACCCCAGCGATGGTATTTATGGAGACCCTGTGCGGGTTGTCCCAAAAACAGAAGCTAGCAATGGAAAATATTACAAACAATATTTTCAAAACATGGGTGACACTTATAGCTCTACATCTGACGATGCGGTCTATTTTACTGATCCTGACAGCTATATAAATCCTGAAACAGCGGCCAATCAACCTACACAACAAATTCCATGGGGCGGTCAAATTACCGGAACTGATGTGTATATTTTTAACAATAGACCTGCCTTCGGTTTTGGATTTTCTAATTTTGGATGGGGATTCAACAGTTTTGGTTTTGGCTATGATCCTTTTTTCTATGGTTATAATCCCTATTTTGGTTACAGCTTCAGAAGCCGTTTTTACAATCCTTGGTGGAATGGATTTAGTCCATTTTACGATCCTTTTTATAGTCCTTTCTACAACCCTTACTACAATGGCTATGCGGGACTTCATTACCGTTCACCTTTCTATCAAAATTATTACAACAACCGTTTTTACAGAAACAACCATTTCTTCGTATTTTAGTTTTTTTGATTGTAAGGATTTGTAATTCGATTCAAAATCCTTAAAACTAGATTTTTTAACTGTTCCTTTTTCTGTCATTATTAGTA
>CAZTYX010000088.1:0-6523 GCA_964617385.1 uncultured Flavobacteriaceae bacterium
TTACAGACAGATTTTAGTGTCTTTTATGTTTAAGTTTAGTTATGGATAGTTGTCAGGATAGTACTGTCAATCAATATATTACCCTATAAAAAAAGGCCTTCAAATGAAGACCTTAGTGTAGCGAGAGGGAGACTTGAACTCCCGACCTCCGGGTTATGAATCCGACGCTCTAACCGGCTGAGCTACCTCGCCATTGGGTTGCAAATATAAAAACATAATGTGGCTCATTTAAAATATTTTTAAAATAATGTTTTGCCTAAACATTTTTCAATATATTGGGCATTTCAAAGTGATTAGCCATGAGTACAAAAAAACAATACTCCATAGAATATGATTTTCATGCCTCACCGCAGTTGTTGTTCCAATATTTATCAACCCCATCGGGACTTTCAGAATGGTTTGCAGACGATGTAAATTCTAGAGGTGAAAACTTTACTTTTTTGTGGGATGACTCAGAAGAAGAAGCGTTGTTACTTTCATTAAAAGCTGATAAGAGTATTCGCTTTCAATGGGAAGAAGATCAAGATCATTATTTTCAATTTGAAATCGTGGTTGATGAAATTACAAAAGACGTATCCCTTATAGTTACTGACTTTGCCGAAGAAGACGAGATGGAAGAATCTCAAATGCTTTGGAATAATCTCATTTCAGATTTAAAACAAGTTTTAGGGTCAACATAATATGTCCGGATATAATTGTAATGGAAGCTGCGTAGCTTCTTTATCGGATTGTGCACCTGAAATTCTAGAACCTTTCTTAAAATCTATAGTGGTATCCGAAAGCATTCGCTATGAGGCTGGTCATTTTCTCTTTTGGGAACAACACTATTTTAGGATGATGGCTGCTTTGCGCCGCATGCGTTTTCCCATTCCAGTTGCTTACACACCAGAATATCTTCTATCCGAGGTTCAGAAATTATTTTCGTTTTTCAAAGTGCCAAAAGAACAAAACACATTGTTTCACTTTCATTTTGTATTAGAACAGGGGGGGGCTACAGCTTTTGTAATTCGTTTCGAAAAGGTTGTGTCATTAACTGCAAACCCGTCACATACTTCTTATGAAGTAGATATATATCGCGAAGCTTTTTTGTCCTCTGGATTTTTAGCAAACCAAAGCATACTTAATGCACCCATTCGAAAAATGGCTAGTGCTTTTGCAAAGGAAAATGACTACGATGATTTGTTGTTGTTGAACGATCAAAAACAATTAGTAGAAACTATTCATGGGAGTTTATTCTGGGTATTCAATCAACAAATTGTAACCCCAACCTTAGCGAGTGGTGCTCAGAATTTTGTTTTCCGAAAAGTTTTAATTGATTTTTTGACAAAAAACACTCAATTTTCCGTGATAGAAAAAGACAGCAGTCCTTTTGATTTGCAAGGGGCAGAAGAGGTTTTTGTGTTTAGTTTAGAAAAGGGCTTAAAAAACATTTCCCAGTACCGCAAAACAACTTTTAAAAGCGACAAATCAAAGCGGTTTTATACTGATTTTTTGGCCTCCGTGGCTCTCAATTTGAATTAGGGTTGTCTGGCGCATTGGCCCAAATGATGTATTTTCCACCCAATCTAACCATTTCTTCTCGCCACATCGTTTTTGTGGGTTGTTGCAATAGGTTAGGAACATAGTTATTTTCGCTCAGGTGCCATGCTTCTGAATTCAATTCATTTTCCAATTGATTTTCTTCCCATCCTGCATAACCCAAAAAAAAACGAAACTCTTTGGCCATGTGAGGTTTTTCGTTCAGCAATTGAATCACCATTTCAAAATCACCACTCCAAAAATATTTGTTGTTAATGGGGAGGCTTTTAGGGATTTCATCCCCAAGGGTGTGTATATAATACAAATTATCGGGTTCCACGGGTCCGCCAAAATAAAGAGGGATGGTTGGCTTTAGGCCTTCCACAACATCATTTAAATGATAGTCCAGTTTTTTGTTGACAACAAAACCAAAGGTGCTTTCGGCATTGCATTCTACTAAATAGATTATGGCACGATGAAAATGAAGATCTCCAATAATGCTGGGTAAGGCAATAAGTAACTGTCCCGGTTTCATGTTGTTTGGAGAACTTTTTAAGATAAAAAAAGCCCCTGTAAAGGAGCTTTAATTTTTTATTGAATGTAAATTAGTTTACAGAACCAGATAATTCAGCTCCTGCTTTAAACTTCACCACATTTTTGGCAGCAATTTTAATTGTTGCACCAGTTTGAGGGTTTCTTCCTTCTCTAGCTGATCTTTTAGATACAGACCAAGAACCAAATCCTACAAGAGAAACACGTCCTCCTTTTTTAAGCGTTGATTGAACGCCTCCTAAAAATGCTTCTAGAGCTTTTTTTGCCGCAGCTTTAGAGATGCCAGCATCAGCTGCCATTGCATCGATAATTTCTGTTTTGTTCATAATAAATTATTTTTAAATTTTAGATACAAACAAATTTATGGGCTTTCGGCAAAGTCCAAAGAAAAAGCCCCGTAAATACACGTTTTTGTTGATAAATCACCCCAATTGTTGATAATCGTAAACAAAAAGACTAGTAAACGCGTGTGTTTTCGGTAAATACATAGCCGTTGAGGAGTGCGCTAGCGGTCATTTTTTTCTTGTTGGGCAGTTGCACTTCTTCACAAATTAAATATCCTTCGGGGGTAGTAATCATCATTTCTCGGCCCACAACCAAAATTTGAAAAGGGGTTTTGTCGTGTTTCTGCAGTTTGACTTTTGCGGTAAAGATTTTAAGCATTTGTTCTTGTCCATTTGCATCAACAAAAATTGTCCATGCACCTGGATAGGGACTCATGGCTCTAATGTGTTGTGCAATGAACAGTAATGGATCTTCCCAATTGATGCGAAGGTTTTCTTTGTTTAGTTTGGGCGCCCTCTTTTCATTCCCTATAAGTTTTTGTCTAATGGGGCGCAGCGCTCCCTCATTTAGTTGTGTAATTGTTTTGTGCAATAAAGGCCCACCTAATGCTGCTAGCCGATCGTGAAGACTTCCGGCGGTTTCTTCTTCATGCAACTCGATTTTTTCTTGCAACAACACCGCCCCCGTATCAATTTGCTCATCAATTAGAAAAGTGGTTAAGCCACTATATTGCTCACCATGCTTTATAACCCAATTGATTGGTGCCGCCCCTCTGTAGTTGGGCAGAAGTGATGCATGAAGGTTAATGGTTCCTAAACGTGATAGCGACCATATATTTTTAGGCAGCATTCGAAAAGCTACTACCACTTGGCAATCGGGTGCCTGTTTTTTTATTTCTGCTTCAAAAGCGGGTGCTTTTAAATTATCGGGTTGCAATAGGGGCAACTGTTTCTCTAGTGCATATTTTTTAACAGCACTCATTTGAAGTTTTTTTCCTCGTCCTGAGGGTTTATCGGTGGCTGTAACCACTGCAGCTATGGTAAACTTTTGTTGGTATAAATAATCCAGTTGATGCACAGCAAATTCTGGAGTGCCATAAAAAATAATTTTTAAACCTTTCATTGATGTAACCTAAGTTGTTGGTTTGTTGTAAGTATAATCTTTTCTTCTGCAATTAATTTTTCGGTGAGCGTGGCCAATGCGCGTGGAAAAATAAAGAGTTTTTCTTTAATGGCTCCAATTGACATAGGACCCTCTTTTAAAAGAAGCAGCAGGTTTTGTTCCTGTATGGGGGTAATGTTGTCAAGCGGAGCGCAACTTTGTGCAGAACATTCTTTGCAGGGTGTTTTTTGCTTTTCATCAAAATAAGCCAACATTTGATTGCGTAAACAGGATTGAGAATTTTTTAAAAAAGAAATCATTTTTTCAACCCGCTCTTGTTTGAGTCTCTTTTTAATTTTGAGAAATTTCAATATTGGATATAATGTATGCTCATCTTCGCGAGGCACCAAAAACTGAAGTTGCATTGCAGATTCATCGTTTTGAAATTGTAGGATGTCCATTTTGTTTAATTGAATGAATAGTGCATTAAGGGTTGCTATATCATATGCGGTGGACTGTGAAAGGGTTTTTGGATCAAATGTTATTTCCTGTTCGGGGAAATATGAAAATTTTCTCAATAAGGTTTCTAATAAAGGTGTAAAGGGGCTTTCAGAATCAAAAAAAGAGAGAAGGCTTGAACCAGTATGGGTGGTTTTTACGTTCCATTTTTTTACCTCGGAGGGAAAAAGCCGGAGTATTCCTGTCTGTTCAAAATCGGAGAGGCATTGAAGCACTTTTTTTGATGGTATACCGTATGTACTGCAAAATGTCTCTAAAGAAAGGGAGAAAAATTCCTGCGGCAAACTCCCCTTGCTGACATAAAAAAAGTTACATAGGTTTTTATAAACCGCTCTATATGTTTCAGCGGGAGGATAATTTGTTTCGGCTTGCTTTGTGAGGGTTTTAAAATCACTTTGGTGCAAAAGCAAAAAGGTTTTTGCCGGTTTGCCATCGCGTCCAGCTCTTCCTGTTTCTTGATAATAGCGCTCCAAACTGTCAGGAGGAGAAAAATGAATCACTAATCGAACATCTGCTTTGTCAATTCCCATTCCAAAAGCACTTGTGGCCACCATCACCCTAATGTTATTCTCCTGCCATCCGCGCAAATTTTTTGATTTTTCTTGGGGCGTCATTTTACCGTGAAAAGCAGTGGCTTTAATGCCTTTTTGTTCTAGCCATTGACTGAGTTGTGTGGTTTGTAATCGTGTTTCACAATACACAATAGCACCACCATTTAAAAACGTTAAGAGTTGATATAGAGTGTTCCACTTATCTTCTGTCTCCACAATTTGATAGGCTATGTTTTTACGCAAAAAAGAACCGTTCACTCGCAGTGGATTTCGTAAACCAAGGTTTTCTTCAATGTCTTTTTTTACGTTGCTTGTAGCCGACGCCGTTAGAGCCAAAACCACTGCCTCTGGAAACTGTTTTTTTAGTACATCAATGTTGCGGTATGCAGGTCTAAAATCGATGCCCCATTCCGAAATACAATGAGCCTCATCCACCGCAATGCAACTCACGTTTAACGATTTAATTTGGGCTAAAAAATTTTCATTTTGAATACGCTCGGGAGCTAGATAAATCAATTTGTAGCCCCCAAATTTTGCATTTTCAATTAATCGAGAAAGGTCATGTTTTGATGTGGCTTCAGAAAAGTGTAAGGCCTTAATGCCTCTTTTGGTGAGGTGCTGCACTTGGTCTTGCATTAAGGCAATTAGTGGTGAAACCACTATGGTTACGCCCTCTTGCATTAAAGCGGGAAGTTGATAGCACAATGATTTTCCTGCTCCGGTAGGCAAAACAGCCAAACAATCGTTGTGAGACAAAACAGCATCTATGACGCTTTCTTGATGGGGTCTAAATTGATCATGTCCCCAATATTTTTTTAAAAATTGCTGCTTATCCATGCCGCTTCAATTGATTTAGGATATAATCAACACGCCTGTTGGGTGTATCTTTAGGAACCAAGTGGGTTGGATATTGAAGTCCTTCATAGACGTGTTTGATATGAAGATAATATTTTTCTGCTGAGGCAAACGGTTCCATACGTTCTCTGTCGGTGTGGTATATTTCCCGCCAAGGAGCCAACAAAAAAACATGATCATAAGTAAAGGGAGCGGCTTGTTTTTTCCAATCAGCAATGTTGATTCCATCGGCTTGTAAATAGGCGTAAGTATCTGGAATGCCACGATCAAAAAATATAAATGGATTAGCCTTGTCAAAATTAAGAGAATGCGCCTTTTCCCATTGCTGTTTTCTTCCTTCAAAGAGAGCACTGCTAAATCCTTCAGGATCGGCTTTAAAATAATTAGCATGCCCAAGGGCAAAGCCTTCTCGAATGATGGAACGACTAAATTCCTCAAATATTGAATACCCCTTTTTTTGAAGCAATGCAATAAGTGTTGTTTTGCCGCTGCCTGGACCACCACTAATTACTACTTTGCGATTGCGCTTCATGAAGTCTGCTTTATTGCCTTATCTTTGAAACAAAAATAAGGGCATTGAAAACAACACAAGAACAACCAGAAGATTTTTATAAACGATTTGAAGAAAAACTTCAAAAATCGCAGGATTGGCCGGGGCCTTATCTTTTTAAATTTATCATTAAATCAGATTCGGATCATTTTGCAACACTACAATCAATTTTTGAGGGAAAAAATACCCAATGGAAAAAAAAGTCTTCTGCCAAAAAAACATATGTGAGTGTTTCGGTTTATGTTGAGATGGAAAACCCTCAAGAAATTATCGCCCTCTACAAAAAGGTGAGTCTGTTTGAAGGCATCATTTCCCTTTAAAGTTTTTTTGGCATTGCCATCAAATGTTCAAGCTTTTTTATATTTTGCAGCCTGAACACTACACAAGTTAGAACCAATTCAAATTTTATGGACCCCTTGCAATACAACACAAAACGCAAGCAATTAATTATCCCAGAATACGGAAGGCACATTCACATAATGGTGGAACAGTTGCTCGAAATTGATGACCAAGAAGAGCGAAACAAAAAGGCCAAAGCCGTGATTGGTGTGATGGGTAATTTGAACCCCCATTTACGTGATGTACCCGATTT
>CAZTYX010000089.1:0-2816 GCA_964617385.1 uncultured Flavobacteriaceae bacterium
TGCAAAACATTAAATCCTTTGTGTCTTTTAAAACGTGCATAAATGTCACTGGCAATATAGCCTAGAGGGTGCCCCACATGCAATCCAGCACCGGAAGGATAGGGAAACATATCCAACACATAAAATTTTGGTTTATTGGATTTATTTACTGCTTTATAGGGCTGTTTTTCAGCCCAAATTTTTTGCCATTTTTTTTCAATTGCAATGAAGTCGTATTCCACGTGCCAAGCTTAAGGCCACAAAATTAAGCTTATTGAGGGAAAGTCAAAAAGTTTTTTTTGGCCTCGGCTAAAACCAATATCTTTTCTATTTTTACAAAAACAAACCCCTTGAGCGTTAATACACAAGAAAAATTTCAACGTCAACGTCTTCTAACAGGTTATTTTTCTGTGGTTGTGAGCATTACCTTTGTTTTATTTTTTGTGGGAGTGTTGGGCATTTTATTAGTAAATTCTAAAAAAGTGGCCCGCCATTTTAAGGAACAAATTGCTCTCACCGTCTTTTTTAATGACAGTGCAAAAGACATTGAAATGAGACAACTCCAAAAAAAAATAGAGCTCAACCCCGCCACCAAAAAAGTGGTATATGTAACCAAAGAAGAAGCCGCCGAACAACACGCACAAGAAATTGGAGAAGATTTTATAGAGTTTCTTGGGTATAATCCATTGTTAAATTCTATTGATGTTTTTTTTAATGCGGCCTATTTAAACACCGATGCCCTCCTCACCCTCCAAGAAGAAATGGAACAAGAGGCGTTTGTAAATGAGGTTATTTTTGACCAGCCGTTGGTTACCCTTTTAGACAAAAACATTCAAAAAATTTCCATGGCTCTGGTGGCGACATCCGCCTTATTTTTAGTGGTGGCCATGTTACTTATCAACAGTTCAATAAGACTTTCAATATATTCCAAACGCTTTATTATTAAAACCATGCAATTGGTGGGTGCCACTAAATCGTTTATCAGACGGCCATTTATATGGAACCATTTGCGATTAGGTATTTTAAGCGCATTACTTTCGTTGGCAGGGCTCACGGTTTTGATTTGGCAACTCAATTTGCGGTTTCCTGAATTAGACATGCTGGCCAATCCAATGGAATGGGTTGTAGTCTATTCTGGCGTTTTCTTGTTAGGCTTCATTATTACTGGCCTTAGCACCTTTTTTGCTACACAGCGCTATTTAAAATTAAAAACGCAGGCAATTTATTAAAACCAACTATGGAGTCTAAAAAACAACCCAAAAGCTTCCTGTTCGAAAAACGTAATTATCAAATATTATTTTTGGCACTGGCGGTGGTGTCGCTTGGCTTTATTTTGATGGCCGGAGGAGGAAGTGATAATCCGGCAGTTTATAATCCCGAAATCTTTAACTTCCAACGCATTCGCCTTGCACCCACACTTGTTATATGTGGCTTTGGCATTGCCATCTATGCTATTTTGGCCGGGAACAAAAAACCAAATGGATAGTATTAGCGCCTTTTTATTGGGCCTCATTCAAGGCCTCACCGAATTTTTGCCAGTATCTTCAAGCGGTCATATTGAATTAGGAAAAGCACTTTTTAACGTAGATCTTGAAGCTCAAGAAGGCCTCCTTTTTACCTTAGTTGTGCACGCTGCTACCGCTTTGAGTACCGTGGTTGTTTTTAGAAAAGACATTGCCCAAATTCTTGGAGGATTACTGCAATTTCAATCCAACGAAGCTTCTCGTTTTTCGTTTAAAATTATATTATCCATGATTCCCGCCGTGATTGTTGGTCTTTTTTTGGAAGAATATATAACGCTTCTTTTTGAAGGAAATCTAATGTTGGTGGGTAGCATGCTTTTGCTCACGGCCCTCATTTTGTTTATTGCTAATCGGATTCCTGCTCAAGAAAACAATATAAGCTATTGGAAAGCATTGATGCTTGGGTGCATTCAAGCCATTGCCATTTTGCCAGGCATTTCTCGAAGTGGTGCCACCATTTCTTCTGCACTTTTGCTGGGAATTGATCGTGAAAAAGCAGCTCGCTTTTCATTTTTGATGGTTTTGCCACTTATTTTTGGCAGCATGGCCAAAAGTCTTTTAGATGCAGAGGGAGTTTTGTTTACAGGCAGCTATTCGGCACCCATCCTAGGATTTCTGGCGGCCTTTATTTTTGGAATAATAGCGTGCCGATGGATGATTGCCCTAGTGAAAAAAAGTCGACTCAACTATTTTGCATGGTATTGTGCCATTGTGGGTAGCATTGCATTGTTATATGAACTTTTTTGATCAAAAATTTTCAGCAGAAGAACTTTTGGAAGGAAAAGTATTTTGCTTTGACAAACCGCTGGAATGGACTTCCTTTCAGTTGGTAAACAAAATACGCGGATGGCTTAAAAAAGAAACAGGACTTAAAAAACTAAAAGTAGGGCATGCCGGCACGTTAGACCCTCTAGCCACTGGGCTTTTAATTATTTGCACCGGAAAAAAAACCAAAACAATTAGCACCATTCAAAACCAAGAGAAGGTCTATGAAGGATGCATCACTTTGGGTGCCACCACGCCCTCATTTGATTTGGAAACACCCATAAATCAGCATTTTGAATACCAGCACCTAAGTCCAGAAAATATTCTTGCTTGCGCAGCCACTTTTCAGGGCGAGATAGAACAATATCCTCCTTTGTTTTCGGCCCTTAAAAAAGAGGGGAAACGGCTTTATGAATATGCTCGCGAAGGAAAAGAAGTATCCCTTAGTCCGCGTAAAATTCAGCTCTATGAATTTGATCTTACAAAAATTGCTTTACCACAGTTGTTTTTTAGGGTGCGGTGTAGTAAGGGCACCTACATCCGATCTCT
>CAZTYX010000089.1:2916-6503 GCA_964617385.1 uncultured Flavobacteriaceae bacterium
TACCACAGTTGTTTTTTAGGGTGCGGTGTAGTAAGGGCACCTACATCCGATCTCTTGCCCATGATTTGGGCAAAGCACTTGGCAGCGGTGCACATCTTTCCGAATTACGCCGTGTACAGATAGGAAACTACACGGTTGATGATGCCTTTGTATTAAACCTACCTCCTGCAAAACATAGTAATTAGAAATCGGAAATTTATTTGATACCTTTGTAGGGGCCTAATGCGCTGTTATGAATAAAGAAGAATTAACTGCTATCATAAAAGAACAACAATCGAAAGAAACGTCTCAATTTCAGGCAACAGACTTGTCTGAAGCCATAGATAGCCTTAAAAGAGAAAAAAATGCAGTGGTTTTAGCCCATTATTATCAAGACCCACAAATCCAGGAAGTCGCTGATTTTTTAGGAGACAGTCTATATTTGGCTCAACAAGCGGCTGCCGTAGAAGCCGACATTATTGTTTTTGCAGGGGTTCATTTTATGGCTGAAACAGCCAAAATTATTAATCCTACAAAAAAGGTGTTACTTCCTGATCTCAAAGCAGGGTGCTCTTTAGCTGATTCCTGTCCACCCGAGGCCTTTGCTGCCTTTAAAGCACAGCATCCTGAAGCGGTGGTGGTAACTTATATCAATTGCTCCGCTGAAATCAAAACGATGAGCGACATTGTATGCACCTCTAGCAATGCTAAAAGAGTGATTGATTCCATTCCCAAAGAACAACCCATAATTTTTGCCCCCGACAAAAATCTAGGTCGCTATTTGATTAAAGAAACAGGTCGCCCAATGCTGCTTTGGGAAGGTTCTTGTTTGGTGCATGAAGCCTTTTCTTTTGATAAGATTGTGGCGCTAGCCAAAGAACATCCTCAAGCAAAATTTATTGCCCATCCAGAAAGCGAATCGCCTGTTTTAGACATTGCCCATTTTATTGGCAGTACTGCTGCCCTCCTTCAATTTGTGCAATCGGATGCGGCTGACACTTTTATTGTGGCTACTGAAGCAGGCATTTTATATGAAATGCAAAAAAAATGCCCTGCTAAAACATTTATCCCGGCCCCGGTTGAAGATGATACTTGTGCTTGCAGTGAGTGTGCTTTTATGAAAATGAATACTTTAGAAAAGCTATACCGCTGCCTCAAAGAGGAAACCCCTGAAATTATTCTACCAGAGCACATCATGACCGCTGCAAAAAAACCCATAGAACGAATGTTGGCTTTAGGTTAAATGGTAGCAGATGTACTTGTTATTGGGAGTGGAATATCGGGCTTAAGCTACGCCATTAAATTAGCCGAACGCAAACCCGATTGTTCTATTATCCTTATTTCTAAAGACCAATTAAATGAAGGCAATACAAGGTATGCGCAAGGGGGCATTGCGGTGGTGTCTAATTTTAAAAAAGATTCTTTTGAAAAACATATAGCAGACACCTTAGTGGCTGGAGATGGGCTGTGCAATGAAAATGTAGTGAAATTTGTGGTGGAAGAGGGACACGATCGATTGGAAGAACTCATTGCCTGGGGCACCCAATTTGACACCGAAGCCAATAAACTCCACTTGGCCAAAGAGGGAGGGCATTCAGAAAAAAGAATTGTTCATTATAAAGACAAAACCGGTTCTCAAATTCAAGAAGCGCTGATTAAAAAAGTAGCTTCCTTTAATAATATTGAATTATTAGAAAATCATATTCTCGTAGACCTCATTACAGATCACCACACCAAATCAAATTATCAAAGGTGTTATGGTGCCTATGTGATTTCGAAAGAACAAGCAGAGATCATCAAAATAAGTGCTAAAATAACCGTTTTGTCTACAGGCGGGGCGGGTAGTTTATATGCCCACACCACCAATCCTGATGGCGCCACAGGCGATGGCCTTGGGGCTGCCTACAGAGCCAAGGTGTTTATGGAAGCACTCCCCTATGTGCAATTTCACCCCACCGCCTTGCTCCCCAAAGTGGACGGTCATACCTTTTTAATTACAGAAGCTGTGCGTGGGGCTGGTGGATTGTTAGTTAATGACAAAGGAGAACGTTTTATGCCAAAATATGACTCTAGAGCAGAATTGGCCCCTAGAGACGTTGTGGCTCGAGCCATAGAATTAGAAATACAACAATCTCAAAGCAAAAGTGTCTTTTTAGACTGTCGTCAAATTTCAAAAGAAAAATGGCTTAATCATTTTCCAAACATCTATACAACTTGCCAGAAAGTGGGCATTCAATTGCCGGAAGATTTGATTCCTATTGTTCCAGCGGCACATTATTTTTGCGGAGGCATTAAAGTTGATATGCATAGCGAATCGCATCTAAAGGGCTTATTTGCCGTGGGCGAATGCAGTGCCACTGGGCTACATGGAGCAAATCGTTTGGCGTCTAATTCACTTCTTGAATCTTTGGTTTTTTCGCATCGAGCGGCGCTAGCTACCGTAAAAGCTTTAGATCAAAAATTGCCTGAAGATTCATTTTTTGAAAACCTGCCCGATTGGAAAGGAGAAAAAAATATCAGTACAGAAAAAATGAAAGAAATTGCAGATTATCGCCATCTTTTACAAAGCACAATGACCCAAAATGTAGGTATCTTTAAAACCCGAAAGGGACTTGAAAAAGCAGAGGCCAGTTTGAGCTCCATCTATAGAAACGTACAATCAATCTATCAACAAAACAAACTCACCCCAGAGATGAGTGAGTTGCGCAATATGGTGAGCGTCTCTCATTTGCTTATCAAACAAGCCCTTCAGATTAAGCAAAACAAAGGGGTGTTTTATAATATCGATAATGGAATCTGATTTTTTAGTTCAACATCAAAAGGAATTAACTCATTTCATTTCTGAGGCTTTAGCAGAAGATCTTGGCACAGGTGACCACAGTGCCAATGCTTGTTTGCCAGATGAGGCAGAAAACACGGCCCAATTAATCGCTAAAGAGGATGGTATAATTGCTGGACTCGCCATGGCCCAAGAAATTTTTAAGCATTATGATTCAAACATCAGGCTTGAGACGTTTGTGCAAGAAGGAAGCCCCGTAAAAAAAGGGATGGTTGTTTTTGAAGTGAGCGGCAACGCCAGAGCGCTTTTGGCCACCGAACGGTTGGTGCTAAATTGTTTGCAACGCATGAGTGGCATTGCCTATAAAACACACCAATTGCAGCAAAAAATAAAACATACCAAATGCTGCCTTTTAGACACACGAAAAACGACTCCCAACTTTCGGTTAGCAGAAAAATGGGCTGTGCGCATAGGGGGAGGAGTCAACCATCGAATGGGGCTTTATGATGCCTTAATGATAAAAGACAATCATATTGATTTTTGTGGCTCTTTGCCTGAAGCATTAGAAAAAACAAGATCTTATCTCAATAACAAAGGCCTAAACCTGCCGGTGGTGGTTGAGATTCGATCGGAAAAAGAATTGGAGGAAGCCCTTGATTTTCCATGGATTGATCGCTTGTTATTGGACAATCATAGTCCTGAGCAACTTCAAAAAGCGGTGCAACAAATTGACGGAAAAGTATCTACCGAGGCCTCCGGAAATATAACCGCAAAAAATATTGTAGAAATGGCCGAAACTGGTGTTGATTTTTTATCACTAGGTGCCTTA
>CAZTYX010000090.1:0-6338 GCA_964617385.1 uncultured Flavobacteriaceae bacterium
AAAGAAATCATGTCCCATCCCGAACGATACGGATTTATTTTTGAAGACTCGGATTTATATCAACCTGTCCCTGTTAAAAAAATTGGATTGGATGTTCCTATTGCCAACATAGCTGAGTTTGCTAAAGAGAAAGGGGTCAATTATAAAGTATTAAAAATACACAACCCTTGGCTGATAGAAAATCATTTAAACAATAAGTCAAGGAAGTACTACGAAATAGAACTTCCAGAAGAAGGTTTTTACTAGATTTTTTTCATCTGTTGTTGAATCATCTTTAACTGACCTGTCAACATACCGTGTTTGTCTAACTTCTTTGCTTCTGTAAGAAGTTGTTGAGCTTCTCGTTTACGTCTTTTTTGAAGATAAATTCCCGCAAGACTCATTTTTGCCATTGCCAGGTCATGATTCATTGATAAACCCAGTTTTAAGGCGTTTTTAAAATACTTTTCAGCTTGGGTTAGGTTTTTTTGAGATTCAATGATTCCCATAAGATAATTGTAATAACCTTGTTGCTTCTTAACTAAATTGCGCTCCACATTGGGGATGCGTAATAACCATTTTTGAGTTCCTTCAAAGTCTTGCTTTCTAAGACGTAAAAAAGCCAGGAAAATCAATTCATTTTTAAAATATAAAAGCACAAACATGGCTGATAGGAGCAAAAACATAATGCCATTGCCGATGTAATCATCTGTGAATTGATAAATACCATAGCCAAAAGAGACTACTGCTAAAATTAATTTTATGACTTTTGGAAACATTATTTTTTTTTCAAAGGTAAAAAAAAACAAAGGCGAAATGTTGATAATCAAGTTTGGAAGACAAAAAAGTTGTTGTATATTTGCCCGACTTTTAACGGAGCATAACTCCAGTCAGAAAGATTATGAAAAGAACATTTCAACCCTCGAGAAGAAAGAGAAGAAACAAGCACGGTTTCAGAGAACGCATGGCTTCGGCCAATGGAAGAAAAGTCCTAGCAGCTAGAAGAGCTAAAGGGAGAAAAAAAATATCTGTTTCCTCTGAACCGCGTCACAAAAAATAATGATCCGATTAACCCATCATAAAGGTGTTACTTTTTTTAGAGTAACACCTTTTTTTTATATTTAAATTCTATATTTCAAAAGCATGCCAAAAGTAGATTCCATCAAGAGTATTTTAGTAATAGGTTCTGGACCTATCATCATAGGTCAAGCATGCGAATTTGATTATTCAGGTTCCCAGGCTCTTAGATCGCTACGAGAAGATGGTATAGAGACCATCTTAATCAATTCGAATCCCGCAACGATCATGACTGACCCTTCTATGGCAGATCATGTTTACCTGAAGCCCTTAAATACAAAATCAATAATTGAAGTTTTAAAAAAACACAAAGTAGATGCGGTACTTCCTACTATGGGAGGACAAACCGCTTTGAATTTATGTATTGAGGCTGATGAAAAAGGAATTTGGGAAGATTTTGGAGTTGAAATCATTGGTGTAGACATCGATGCTATACAAATCACAGAGGATCGAGAACAATTTAGAGAGCTGATGAATAAAATAGGTATAGCTATGGCACCACAGGCCACTGCCAATTCCTATCTAAAAGGGCAAGAAATTGCTCAAAAATTTGGTTTTCCACTAGTTATTAGGGCCTCATATACCCTTGGTGGTGCGGGAGCTTCCTTTGTCCATGAGGAGAAAGATTTTGATGAGTTATTGACCCGAGGATTGGAAGTATCTCCAATACATGAGGTGATGATAGACAAAGCACTCATAGGCTGGAAAGAATATGAATTGGAATTGTTGCGTGATAAAAACGACAATGTTGTCATAATCTGTACAATCGAAAATATGGATCCTATGGGGATTCACACAGGAGACTCCATTACCGTTGCGCCAGCAATGACATTATCTGATAAAACATTCCAGAAAATGCGCGATATGGCTATCCATATGATGCGAAGTATAGGTGACTTTGCTGGAGGGTGTAATGTACAATTTGCTGTAAGTCCAGACGAAAAAGAAGACATAATTGCAATAGAGATCAATCCTAGAGTATCTCGCTCTTCTGCTTTGGCCTCAAAAGCTACGGGTTACCCCATAGCTAAAATAGCTGCCAAGCTCGCTATTGGATATACTCTTGATGAGTTGGACAACCAAATAACAAAATCGACCTCCGCACTTTTTGAACCTACTTTGGATTATGTTATTGTAAAAATTCCGCGCTGGAATTTTGATAAATTTGAAGGCTCCGATCGTTCACTCGGATTACAAATGAAGTCGGTAGGTGAAGTGATGGGAATAGGGAGGTCATTTCAAGAAGCGCTTCACAAAGCAACTCAGTCTTTAGAAGTCAAAAGAAATGGTTTAGGAGCTGACGGCAAAGGGTACACGGATTACGATACGATAATAAGTAAATTAACTGTAGCAAGTTGGGATCGGGTATTTGTGATTTATGATGCCATTCAAATTGGAATTCCACTTTCCAGAATTCACGAAATCACAAAAATAGATATGTGGTTCTTGAAGCAGTACGAGGAGCTTCATCTTCTAGAAAAACAGATTTCCAGAGAATCTATTGACACAATAGACACTCCTCTGCTTTTAGAGGCCAAACAAAAAGGTTTTGCTGACCGTCAGGTGGCACATATGCTCAAGTGTTTGGAAAGCGAAGTTCGAAACAAACGTACAGAACTTGGTATTGAAAGAGTATATAAATTGGTGGATACCTGTGCAGCAGAATTTGAAGCTAAAACACCTTACTATTATTCCACCTTTGAAGCAAAGGTTAAACTTAAAAATGGAACGGCCTTCAGTGAAAATGAAAGTGTGGTCTCCGATCGTAAAAAAATTGTTGTACTGGGTTCAGGACCCAATCGAATAGGTCAGGGGATCGAATTTGACTACTGTTGTGTTCACGGTGTTTTAGCTGCTTCAGAATGTGGTTATGAGACCATCATGATCAACTGTAATCCAGAGACAGTTTCAACCGATTTTGATACGGCAGATAAACTCTATTTTGAACCTGTTTTTTGGGAACATATTTACGATATAATTATGCATGAAAAACCCGAAGGGGTTATTGTGCAACTAGGAGGACAAACCGCCCTCAAACTGGCTGAAAAATTAGACCGTTATGGCATTAAAATTATTGGCACCAGTTTTCAATCGCTTGATTTGGCCGAAGACCGCGGAAGTTTTTCTACCCTACTAAAAAATAACGACATTCCTTATCCTGAATTCGGTGTGGCTCAGACGGCTGATGAAGCACTTGCCCTAGCCGATCAATTGGATTTCCCCATTTTGGTGCGGCCGTCCTATGTTTTGGGTGGACAAGGAATGAAAATCGTTATCAACAAAGAAGATTTGGAAGCCCATGTGGTTGATTTATTACAGAAAATACCCAATAATAAACTGCTTTTAGATCATTATTTGGATGGCGCCATTGAAGCTGAAGCCGATGCTATTTGTGACGGTGAAAATGTTTATATCATCGGCATTATGGAACATATTGAGCCTTGCGGTATTCATTCGGGTGATTCTAATGCCACCTTGCCGGTGTTCAACTTGGGTGAATTTGTGTTGCAACAAATTAAAGACCATACCAAAAAAATTGCCTTGGCATTAAATACGGTGGGTTTAATCAACATCCAATATGCTGTTAAAAACGACAAGGTGTATGTAATTGAGGCCAATCCTAGGGCGTCTAGAACGGTGCCATTTATCGCTAAGGCCTATAAAGAGCCTTATGTGAACTATGCCACCAAAGTGATGCTGGGTGAAAATAAAGTGACTGATTTTAAATTTACACCCAAACTAGAAGGGTATGCCATTAAGCAACCCGTCTTTTCGTTTAATAAATTCCCCAACGTAAACAAGCAATTGGGTCCAGAAATGAAAAGTACGGGAGAGAGCATTTTATTCATCGACAGTTTAAAAGAAGATGAATTTTATGATTTGTATGCCCGACGAAAAATGTATTTGACCAAATAATTTTTAGTATTTTTGAATCAAACAACTTGAAATGGAACGCTATAGGAAGATGACGATGTTGGGAGTAATAGGAATTATAGCAATAGCTTTGCTTTCTCGATTGCTGCCACACCCACCCAATTTTGCCCCCATAACGGGCATTGCTTTATTCTCAGGTGCTTATTTTTCTAATAAGCGCTGGGCGTTAATTCTCCCTATACTTTGTTTGTTCATCACGGATTTATTCCTTGGATTCCACCAACTGATGGTGGTGGTCTACGGCTCTTTTCTCTTTATTTCGGCCGCTTCATTATGGTTGCAAAGAGTGAATTTTCTTACAGTATTGGGTGCCTCCATCTTCTTTTTTATAACCACAAATTTTGGTGTTTGGTATTTATCTTATCCACACACTTGGGAAGGACTTGTGCAATGTTATGTACTCGCCATCCCGTTTTTTGGTAATACGTTGGCCGGAGATCTTTTTTATACCGCACTGCTTTTTTATACTGCTGAAAAAATTTCTACAGCCTCAACTTTTTCTTTAGGGAGAAAAAATTACATTTGACACGAAAGGTGCTTCACGTTGAAGAGAATAGGGAATTTGGTGTAAATCCAAAACTGTACCCGCAACTGTGAGCTTCGTTTAGATATTTTAATGTTTTCTTATGCCACTGTCATGTTAGACGGGAAGGTCATTAAAAGAAGCCAGTCAGGAGACCTGCCTTTCCATAATTGTTTTGTTTCGGGAGTTAAGCAAAACGAAACTAAATCTTATTAAGAAAACTTAATTTTATGAGAAACATTGCCATGGCATTTGTGCTTATGCACTTGTCCCTATTTTCTATGCAACAGCAAGTGGCTGTTCAAGACACTTTATTGCCCCCCGTGCGCACGCAAGATCTTCAAGAAGTTGTGATCACCGACAGTCGCTTTCCTCTTAAACGATCACAATCAGGAAAACGGATTATCAAAATCAATCAAGAAACCATCCAAAGTTATCAGGGTATGGAATTGAGTGAGTTGCTAAGCAATTTTGCTGGAATTTCTATGGTGGGTGAGGGTTCCTATCCAGGGCAAAATAAAACACTCTCTTTGCGTGGAGGTCGCAATAGACAGGTGCTTATTTTAATTGATGGTGTTCGCGTTTCTGATCCTACTCGCATTGCTAATGATTTTGATCTCAATTTTTTGCCTCTTGCCAATATTGCCTCTATTGAAATTATGAAAGGGGCTTCAAGCACACTATATGGTAGTGCTGCTGCCACAGGAGTTGTTAATATTACTACCCTTCCATTTAAAGAAGGTTTTCATGCTCAATTGCAAAGTAGTATTGGAACAATGGGGGCGCAAAATCAAAAACGGAATCAAATACAGCGCTTTCAAAATGCGTTTTCCATTCAACAAGGGGGTCAAAAATGGGCCGCTTCACTGAACGCTGCGCATCATTATGCTGGAGGTATGAGTGCCGTGGTGGGCACAGAAGAGGATCCTTTTTTGCGGTATCAATGGGAAGCCAAAATTAAACACCAACCCTCAGCACAATTTAATTGGTCACTGTTTTTTAGTCATCACAATATTGATTCAGGGTATGACAACGGTTTTCCGCTTTCTGATGCCTCCTTTGATTTACTCACTCAAATGGATCGTTGGCACTTAAATTCTGATTATAAATACAATGAAGGTACATTTTCTTTACGCTCGGGCTATCAAAAAACCCAACGCCAATTCAAGAGTGATTATCCATATGAAACCTATAGTGAGAACAGCAGTTTAGATTTTTACCACACAAGAAATTTTAATGATGTATTTTATACCGTTGTTGGTTTGCAATGGCAAAAAAACTACGCCGCCTTTGACCATTTTCCCAACAGCCAGCAAACCGATCTTTATGCCAATGTAGTAAGCCAATTTTCCGATGCCTTTCGTATCAATACAGGGATGCGGTATAACCATCACAGCACCTATAAAAATAACTTCACCTATAGTTTTAATCCTTCTTATTTACTTATTCAAAAACAGGAGGTTTCACTAAAATTGATGGGAGCAGCCAGTAGTGCTTTTATCGCCCCTAGTCTATATCAATTATTTGATCCTTATTCGGGCAATATGAATTTAAAACCTGAAAAAAACCAATCTTATGAAATGGGAACAGCCATAGAATCAACCAAATTTTCTGGAGGATTGCTTTATTTTGGGCGTCGGGAAAAGGAAGCTTTACAGTATGATTATGTTACTTCTCAATTTCAAAATGGACCTGAAAATATTTGGTATGAAGGACTAGAGTTTGATCTAAACGCTCATTTATGGGCTCCGTTGGAGTTGTTTTTTCAATATACATATGTTACCACGCCCTCTGGTGATTTGCGTAATTTGCCCAAAAATGCCAC
>CAZTYX010000091.1:0-6219 GCA_964617385.1 uncultured Flavobacteriaceae bacterium
CCATGCAGTTTGGAAATTTCGTTACTCACGATGGCACCCACTGTGCGATCTGTATTTTTAATCTTAAACTCTAAATGTTGGGCCTCTTTTCTATATACGGCTGGATGTGCTTGATTCAAGATTTGGAAATCCAACACATGTTTTAACCCATGATCTTGTTGGCGTGTATTATAAACTTGTACAAAATCGGGCACTTCTGGCTTATATAATATCTTTGAAAGATCAATGCCCTGAGCTTTGAAGTGCGAGATGGCTTTTTTCATATTGAGTTTTTGGGATTGTCCCACCATTTCATCAATGGTTCTAAATCCTAAATCGGCCATTATTTTTCGTAATTCTTCGGCTACAAAATACATGTAGTTGATCACGTGTTCGGGTTTGCCTTTGAAGTTTTTACGCAGTTCGGGTTCTTGAGTGGCAATACCTACTGGACAGGTGTTTAGGTGACAAGCCCGCATCATAATACAGCCTGAAGCGATGAGTGGGGCGGTAGAAAAGCCAAATTCTTCTGCACCAAGCAGACAGGCAATGGCCACATCGCGTCCGGTTTTCATTTGTCCATCACATTCCAACACAACCCGACTTCTTAAGTCGTTAAGCACTAAAGTTTGTTGAGCTTCAGCAATACCGAGTTCCCAAGGCAAACCAGCGTGTTTTAAAGAAGTTAGAGGAGATGCACCCGTACCGCCATCGTAGCCAGATATGAGAATCACATCGGCTTTGGCTTTGGCCACACCAGCAGCAATGGTGCCCACACCCACTTCAGAAACGAGCTTAACGTTTACACGCGCTTCGCGGTTGGCGTTCTTTAAATCGTAAATGAGTTGAGCTAAATCTTCAATAGAATATATATCGTGGTGGGGTGGTGGTGAAATTAAGCCCACATAAGGAGTGGAATTGCGAACGGAGGCAATATACGGATTTACCTTTGGACCAGGCAATTGACCGCCTTCTCCTGGCTTGGCTCCTTGAGCCATTTTTATTTGAATTTCTTTGGCAGAACTTAAATAATGACTCGACACGCCAAAACGCCCCGAAGCCACTTGCTTAATGGCACTGTTTTTCCAGTTACCATCCATGTCGGGTTGGAATCGTTTAGGATCTTCTCCTCCCTCACCAGAGTTGCTTTTGCCGCCAATTCGATTCATCGCAATAGCCAAGTTTTCATGTGCTTCTTGACTTATAGAACCCAACGACATGGCTCCGGTTTTAAACCGTTTCACAATGGCTGTCCAAGGCTCCACTTGGTCTAGTGGAATGGGGTCAAAACTAGAGAATTCAAATAGCCCTCTGAGGGTCATTAACTTTTTATTTTGTTCATTCACCATTTTGGCAAAAGCCGCATAGCTTTCGGGCTTGTTTTGGCGCACGGCTTGTTGCAAATGAGCTACGGTGTGTGGATTTACGGCATGAGCCTCTCCATCTCTTCGCCAGCGATAGTCGCCTCCAATTTCTAATGACATGCCCAAATTGGATTCGTGTAAATAGGCTTTGCTGTGGCGTTGAGCAATTTCTTTTTCGATTTCATACAACCCCACGCCTTCAATTCGGGTGGCAGTGTCACAGAAAAATCGATCGATGAATTTTTGTGAAAGACCTAACGCTTCAAAAATTTGTGCTCCTCTGTAGGAATGCAAAGTAGAAATTCCAATTTTATTCATCACCTTAACAATGCCTTTGGCAATGGCTTTATTGAAATTGCTTATGGCTTTTTCTGCTGTTAGATCAAGACCTTCGGTTTCTGTTTGGTGTTTTATAACTTCATTAACCAAATAGGGGTTAATGGCACTTGCGCCATAACCAAATAGTAAGGCAAAATGGTGGGGTTCACGGGGTTCGGCCGATTCAATCAAAATGCCAAAACGAGAACGTTTACCTAAACGTTTGAGGGCATTGTGGGTGTGTGCACAAGCCAAAAGCATGGGAATGGGCGCCATGGTTGAAGAGACACCTCGGTCTGAGAGTATCACAATATTAGCTCCTTCGTTAACAGCTTTTTCAATGCGCTGAATCATCTCTTCTAGTGCATTTTCTAGCCCGTTTAAACCCGTTTGTACTTCATATAGCGTGCTTATGGAAACGGTTTTAAAATTGTCATTTTTGATGGCTTTGATCTTGTCCAAATCTTCATTGGAGATTACCGGATTTTGAATGTGCAGTTTTTTGGCGTGATTGGCCGTAATATCAAAAATATTGAAGTCGCTTCCGAGGGACAAGCTGGTGTCGGTAACAATTTCTTCTCGGATACCATCGAGGGGGGGGTTGGTAACTTGAGCAAAAAGTTGTTTAAAATAATTGTAAAGTAATTGTGGTCTGTCGGACAACACGGCTAGGGGAGTGTCTGTCCCCATAGAGCCAATGGCTTCTTTGGCATCAACCACCATAGGTTTAATGATCGTTTTTAAATCTTCTTGGGTATATCCAAAAATACGTAAACGGGTCTCAAAACCTTCTTTTTCTTCTGGGGTGGCATTGCCGGTATAGGGTACTTCTTTGAGGCGGAGCAAATTATCTTTGATCCACTTTTTGTAGGGTCTTTTGGTGGTAATTTCTTTTTTAATTTCCTCGTCTTCTATTATTCTCCCCTCATTCATGTTAACCAAAAACATACGCCCAGGTTCCAAACGGCCATGGCGTTCAATGTTTTCTGGAGCCAAATCTAAAACACCCGTTTCGGAAGACATTACCACATAACCATCTTTGGTTACAGAATAGCGCGAGGGACGCAAACCGTTGCGGTCGAGGAGGGCGCCAATATATTTTCCATCGGTAAACGGAATAGAAGCCGGACCATCCCAAGGTTCCATAATGCAGGCGTTAAATTCGTAGAATGCTTTTTTGTCATCGTCCATAGATTGGTGTTTTTCCCAAGCTTCGGGCACCATCATCATCATCACTTCGGGCAAAGAGCGGCCCGAAGCCAAAAGCAGTTCTACCACCATGTCCATAGAGGCGGAGTCTGATTTTTTAGGTAAAATGACCGGTAAAATCTTTTTAATGTCTTCACCAAAAAGATCGCTTTTTAGCAATTCTTCTCGGGCTTGCATGCGGCTGTAGTTCCCTCTAAAGGTGTTTATTTCTCCATTGTGACACATATATCGAAAAGGCTGCGCCAAATCCCAAGTAGGGAAGGTGTTGGTAGAAAACCGTTGATGTACCAAAGCCAATCGGGTTACCACTGCGGGATTGGAGAGGTCTAAATAATAATTTTTAATGTCCTCTGGAATGAGTAAACCTTTATAAATTAAGGTGTGTGTAGAAAGACTGGGCAAATAAAAATAGGACGCTTCAGAAAGTTTAGAAGCGGCGATGGTGTGCTCACTAATTTTACGCGCAATGTATAGTTTTACATTGAACTCATGTTCGTTTAAATCTTCTCCCTTGCCCACAAAAACTTGCATAATGTGTGGTTCTGTTTGGGCGGCAATGCTCCCCACGTGACTTGGGTCTACAGGCACGGTGCGCCATCCTAAAATGGAAAGCCCTTGTTTTTTAATTTCATTTTCAAAAACCCCGATGCAATAGTTACGTTGGTTTTCTTTTTTTGGTAAAAAAACCATCCCAACAGCATATTGATGTACTTCGGGCAATTCAAAATCACAAGCCGCCACCAAAAAATCATGAGGAATTTCAATTAAAATCCCTGCGCCGTCACCGGTTTTTCCGTCGGCACTCACGGCTCCTCGGTGTTCTAGTTTGTCTAGAATATCGAGTGCTTTGTGAATAATGTCATTGGTTTTCTTACCCTGGAGGCTACAGATAAATCCTGCTCCACAGTTATCATGCTCATTAATTGGGTCGTATAAACCTTGTTTTGCTGGCAACATATATAGATTTTTAAAGGACAACGAAATTACAAATTGTTTACAAGATAGTCTAGGGTGTAGAATTCTTATATCGGCATTTTTAAAAAAAATCAAAATAAATTCGTTTTTTTTACTAAAAATTAAAATTATTAAGAATAGGCTGCGATTTTAATAAATTAAAGTCAAATAGGAATCCTCCTTTTCATGAAAAAAAATCAAAATCACTATTTTGTTTTAGGACTCATGTCAGGCACCTCTCTTGATGGTTTAGATATAGTGGCTGTTCATTTTGATCGTTCTTCAACTGGAAATTGGAGCTATAAAATTCAATGTGCCGAAACAGTGGCTTATCCACTTTCATGGGTGGCCAAATTGGATCAAGCACATCACCTTGCTGAAACAGAAATGACCCTTTTAGATGAGAAATATACCCTATGGCTCTCTAATCTATTAAGAAAATATGTTGAGCAAAAGCAACTTTTGGATTTGGATGCGATTTGTTTCACAGGTCATACTGTGTTGCATCAACCAGAGAAAGGAATAACTGTGCAGCTTGGAAATCTTCCGGCCTTGGCAAAAAAGCTCCCCTGTCCGGTGGTTTGTGATTTTAGGAATTCTGATGTGGCCTTAGGTGGTCAGGGCGCCCCTCTAGTGCCCGTTGGTGATTTGTTGTTATTTTCGGACTATGACGGTTGTTTGAATTTGGGTGGCTTTGCCAATTTATCAAAAATGAAGCAAACGCCATTTGAGGCTTTTGATGTGTGCGCCTTTAATAGAGTGTTGAATCCTTTGGCCAATAAGTTGGGTCAACCCTTTGATGCTGGAGGGCAATTGGCCGAAAAAGGAATGCTTATTCAACGTTTATTTGACGCCTTAAATGGTTTGCCTTTTTATCAAAAATCCGGACCGAAATCATTGGGGAGAGAATGGGTGGAAGCCACCCTTTTTCCACTTTTAGAGGATTATGAGGCTGCGACTGTTGAAGACGTGTTGCATACCTATGTTCATCATTGTGCCTTTCAAATTGGTCGGCTTTGGAAAAGAGGAGAACGCATTTTAATTACAGGTGGTGGGGCTCATAATACTTTTTTTACACGGTTGCTGTCTACCTACTCGGAGGGACAGTTTGAACTGCCTGATAACGAAACAATTAACTTCAAAGAGGCGTTGGTTTTTGGGTTTTTAGGAGTACTTAAACTTCGGAATGAAGTGAACTGTTTGAGAGCAGTCACTGGCGCTCAAAAAGATCATGTGGCTGGAAAAATATTTGCACGCTAACAAGAAAATCTTTTGGGAATTTTAATACATTTGGCTTCTTCGAAGATGAAAACCAAAGTCAAATTATAATTTAAACGTTCATGGAAACCCTCCTAGTTGCCATTTTTATACTGGGCTATTTTGCCATTACTCTTGAACATACTCTCAAAGTTGACAAACTCATCCCCGCCTTAGCGATGATGGCGTTATTGTGGGCATTTATAGCGCTATTTCAATTACCCGTTTTTGAAGTAAACACAGAACTTAAAGAACTAGAACCAACACATTTAGAAGAAATTTTATTGCACCATTTGGGTAAAACAGCAGAGATTATCATCTTTTTGTTGGGCGCCATGACCATTGTTGAAATCATTGATTATTTCAATGGTTTTTTTACGATCAAAAACTTTATTAAAACCAAAAGCAAAAAAGGATTGTTGTGGATTTTCGCCATTTTGGCTTTCATCCTTTCGGCCATTATTGACAACTTAACAGCCACTATTGTGCTTATTACTATATTGCAAAAAGTGATTCCTAGCAGAGAAACACGATTGTGGTTTGCAGGATTGATTATTATTGCCGCAAACGCAGGAGGGGCTTGGTCTCCTATTGGAGATGTAACCACCACCATGCTGTGGATTGCCAAAAAAGTGAGTACAGGAAAATTAATTGGTTATGTGTTGTTGCCTTCCATTGCTTGTCTAACCGTACCCACCCTATTGGCCTCAATGCTTCCTGCTTTTAAAGGAGAGATTGCACTTCCCGAAGAAGAAGAAAAAGTAGCTTCACACCCAAGGGGTGCAGCCATGCTTTATTTGGGGTTGTCGGCCATTGTTTTTGTACCTGTTTTTAAAACACTAACACATTTGCCACCCTATGTAGGTATGATGTTGTCGCTGGCAGTAGTAGCCACTTTTGCTGAAATTTTCAGTAAAGCTAAAATTAGCATTAGTTCTGTAGATATTGAAAGTGATGCCCATGCCACGGCCAGTCCCGTACATAAATCTCTTTCTAAAATTGAATTGCCTAGTATTCTATTCTTTTTAGGTATTTTAATGGCTGTTGCCGCGTTAGAATCGCTTGGCATGCTTTTCCATTTTGCTGAAGGCCTGAATAGTGCTATCCCTAATACCGATATTGTGGTGGGGCTTTTGGG
>CAZTYX010000092.1:0-6201 GCA_964617385.1 uncultured Flavobacteriaceae bacterium
AGTCTGAAATCGAGGCAACCACTTCCGAACGCAAGGGTGTGGTGGCTGCATTGTCAAAATAAACCTCCATAAAAAAACCTATTTAGGGTTCAAACTCCTGAAGGGTTTTAACAATTATAGCAATACAATCTTCTAGTTGTTCAGTAGTCATCACTAAGGGAGGTGCAAAACGAATGATGTTTCCATGGGTGGGCTTGGCTAAAAGGCCATGATCACGCAGACGCAAACAAATGTTCCATGCCGTATCTCCAGTTTCACTATCATTAATTACGATGGCATTGAGCAACCCTTTTCCTCTTACTTTTAAAACCGTTTTACTGGTAGCAATATAGTCTTGCATTGCAGCTCTAAAACGTTTCCCAAGACGTCTGGCGTTTTGGGTTAGTTTTTCTTCACGTATAACTTCTAAAGCGGTCATGGCAATACTACAAGCCATTGGATTTCCACCAAATGTGCTGCCGTGCTGCCCAGGCTGAAGTACATCCATTATGTCACTTCGGGTTAAAACCGCAGAAATGGGATAGGCACCCCCACTTAGGGCTTTACCCAAAATGAGAATATCGGGTTGAATATATGTATCTGTTTGCTTTTGGCAATGGCCTTCACAACTGCAATGCCCACAAACGGCTAATAATGATCCCGTTCTGCCGATGCCGGTTTGAATTTCGTCAACCACAAAAAGCACATTGTACTGTGTGCACAACGCCCGTGCTTTTTTGATAAAGTCCTCATCTGGAGTATAAACACCTGCCTCACCCTGAATGGGTTCAACTAAAAATCCAGCAATATTGGGACGCTCTTGAAACACTTTTTCTAAGGCATCTATATTGTTATAGGGAATGGAAATAAAGCCAGGAGAAGCTGGCCCAAAATGATTGCGCGCCTGTGGATCTGATGAAAAAGAGACAATGGTTGATGTGCGCCCGTGAAAATTTTGTTGACACACCACAAGCTCTGCTTGATTGTCTGGAATACCTTTAATTGTATAGCCCCATTTACGAGTAATCTTTATGGCCGCCTCAACAGCCTCTGCACCCGTATTGGAGGGCAGCAAACGCTCAAAACCAAAATAGGCAGTGGCAAATTGCATGTATTGCCCTAATTTGTTATTGTGAAACGCACGAGAAGTGAGCGTAAGTTGCGCCGCTTGTTGTTGCACAGCATCCACAATTTTCGGATGGCAGTGCCCTTGGTTCACAGCAGAATACGCCGATAAAAAATCATAATACCGTTTACCATTTACATCCCAAAGAAAAACGCCCTCACCTTTTTCTAAAACCACAGGTAAAGGGTGATAATCATGTGCACCAAATTCTTTTTCTAAGGCAATATATGATTGTTGATCTGTGATGGTTTCCATAAGCACTTGATATTTAGGAGCAAAAACAGCTCAAAAATAACAATTCACTTTGTATTTAAAGAGGATGTAGTGATAAATTATTTGATTATAGAATTACATTTGCAATCGTATGGGAAAAAACATCAAACGACTGGTCAGCGGATTGGAAGTGGTTGATATCAACGCCAAAGGCATGGGCGTTGCAAAAGACGCTTCTGGTGCTGTTTATTTTATTAAAAACACCATTCCTGGCGATTTGGTGGATGTGCAGGTTTACAAAAAAAGGAGAGGATATTTTGAAGCAGAGCCCACACAATTCCAACAAAAATCGATTCATAGAACAAGTCCTCCTTGCCAACATTTTGGACTTTGTGGTGGGTGTAAATGGCAACACTTAGACTACCAACAGCAACTTTTTTATAAAGAAAAAGGAGTCTTGCAAAACCTTTCCAAAATTGGAAAAGTGACCCCTGAAAAAACCTACCCCATTGTAGCAGCACCCGATTCATATTGGTATCGCAATAAATTAGAATTCTCATTTTCTAATAACCGTTGGCTCACTCCCGAAGAAATAGAAAGTGACCAAGAACACCAACGCATGGGCTTAGGGTTTCACAAACCCGGCCGATGGGATAAAATCGTTTCGATTGATCGTTGCCACCTCCAACCCGACCCATCCAACGCCATCCGAAATGGCCTTCTTCAATTTGCTGTGGAAGAAAACATTCCTTTTTTTGATGTGCATAAACAAGAAGGTTTTTTAAGAACGTTAATGATTCGAAATACTTTGGAAGGAGCATTTATGGTTTTAATTCAATTTTTTGAAGAAAATTCCTCCCTACAACAAAAGGTGCTCACCTATTTAAAAAATACGTTTCCTGAAATCACATCCCTACTTTATTGCATTAACCAAAAACCCAATGATTCTATTTACGATCAAGACCTCATTTTGTTTTCTGGAAAAGATCATTTAATTGCACAAATGGAAGCGCTGCAATTTAAAATTACAGCCAAATCATTTTATCAAACCAATCCAAAACAGGCCTATGTATTATATCAATTGGTGCGGGAATGGGCAGACTTAAAAGGAAACGAAATTGTTTATGACCTTTACACCGGAACAGGTACAATTGCCCTCTTTTTAGCAAAAAATTGTAAAAAAGTGGTGGGCATAGAGTCTGTTCCAGAAGCTGTGCAAGATGCCCACTTTAATGCGCAAATGAATCAAATAGAAAATGCCTTTTTTGAAGCAGGCGATATGAAAGAGCTCTTTAATGAAGCTTTTATTAACCGTCACGGCAAACCCGACGTGGTGGTGGCAGACCCACCAAGAGACGGCATGCATCCAAAAGTGGTTCAGCAATTATTGCAACTTAACGCCCCAAAAGTGGTTTATGTCAGTTGCAACAGTGCTACTCAAGCACGAGATTTAGCCCTTCTAAGCTCACAATACAACCTTGATCGAAGCCGTGCCGTTGATCTATTTCCGCAAACAGGGCATGTAGAAAATGTTGTACTTTTAAGCCGAAAATAAATTGTGATGATCCAACGATCCATCTTCGTGCTGTTTTGCTGTGGCATCCTTTTCTCTTTAAATCGATGTGAAAAAGATGACATTTGTTTGGATGACAATTTAAATACACCCAACATCATCATCCTCTTTAAAGACATTGAAAATCCAGAATTACGCAAAACTCCAGACAAACTAACGATTCGAGCCATTGGCAACGAAAAGCCCTTGGGCAGCAATCTTGGCGATTCCATTGTATTGCCGCTTTTTATTCACAAAGAATATACTCAATTTGAATTTGTATTAAATACTGGTGATGAAACACTAGAAAATATCGATACCCTTCAAATCAATTATCAAAGAAAAGATCAATATTTAAATAGTGCTTGTGGGTATCGGAGCACTTTTATACTCAACAATCCACCGGCCTTTGTTTTGCAAAGTGGGAACGATTGGATGAAAGGATTTACGATTAAAAAAGACAGCATCACCGATGAGACAACTGCCCATTTGGTTATTTTGCATTAATTTGATTTCCTTCCACGGCCTGGGGCAAACGCAAGCCAATAGTGAAGGTGAGAAGACTACAATAGTATCTAAAAAGTCTGTTGAACCCATTGCTATAGACACCACCTTTTCGTATACCAAAGCCCTCCGTTTTGGCATCGATCTATATCGACTCGTGCGCACCCGTGCAGATTCCGCTTTTTCAGGATGGGAAATTATGGCCGATTTTAGATTGAAAAAAGATTTTTACGTTGCCTTTGAAATGGGTAATGAAAATCGAACCATCCAGCGTGAACAAATTAATTTTACAACAAACGGAAGTTATATCAAACTCGGATTTGATTATAATTTATATGAAAATTGGCTGAATATGGACAACCTAGTGTATTTGGGTTTTCGTTATGCCACCAGTGCGCATTCTCAAGAGGTTAATCATTATTTGGTGTATAATCGAAATCATTATTGGCCCGATCAAGAAACCGATAAGGGAAACAGTACAGGACTTCGAGAGGGACTGTCGGCCAGTTGGGCCGAAGTGGTTGCCGGTATGAAGGTGGAAATAATCAAAAATATTTATATGGGCATTAGCGTGCGTTTAACACGTTTGTTAAGCGATCAAAAACCCGAAAATTTTGATAATCTATACATCCCTGGTTTCAATCGGAAAACAGATGAAAATGTTTTTGGTGCCAACTTCAATTACTCTCTTGCCTACAGATTTCCACTCTACAGGGTAACAAAAAACGAAAAAAATTAAGGTTTTTTGTTTTCTAATTTATGAGTGCGTTTGGTACCTGAATAAATAGGGAAATAAAGCAAACGAGATTCTAATTTACCATTAAAAAGTTTAATTTTCCTGCTGGGCCGCAACCCTATGCATTTCATGGCTTCAAAATTGGATGAGATAAGCCAGGCATCTGCTTGGGTAAAAGACTGTTTAAAAGTATCTCCTATACTTTGATAGAGTGCATTAATATCACCATCCAGACGTTCGCCATAAGGGGGATTTGTTAATATATGTAGCCCTTCAACAGTGGATATTTTTCGCTGAAAAAAATCCATTTGTTCAAAAGACACCCATTCAGTCACTCCGGCATTCTCCGCATTTTGTATTGCTTTTTCAATGGCAGAAGGGGCTTTATCAGACCCTGTGATTTGAATGGTTGGAGAACAATGCTTGGCCCATTGAGCGTTTCGGATGGTTTCAAAAAGTGCTGCATCCCAATTGGACCATGTTTGGAAACCAAATTTCTTGCGATGCCAATTAGCAGGAATTTGAGCCGCCATAAGCGCTGCTTCAATCACCAACGTGCCACTTCCACACATGGGGTCTAAAAAATCGGTTTGCCCCGTCCAACCCGATAGCGCAATCAATCCTGCAGCCAACACTTCATTGATAGGCGCTTTGTTGGTGGCAGTTCGATAGCCACGATGATGCAAAGAAGCACCCGAACTGTCTAATGAAAGGGTACATTCATCGCCTTGAATGTGCACACTGATTTTAAGATCAGGATGGTTTTTTGATACATCAGGACGTTTTCCAAATTGTTTCTGAAAACGATCTACTAATCCGTCTTTAGCGCGTTGAAGAGCATATTGACTATGGGTGAAGGTGGTGCCAAAAACCACACTTTCTAGGGCAAAGGTTTGGTCTGCTTTTAAATAGTCTTCCCAAGAAAAATTATTAAAGAGCGCATAGAGGGCATCATAATCATTCACTTTTTGTTGGTGAATAGGTACCAAAATTTTGAGCGCCGTTCGCAAACACAAGTTGGCTTTATAGAGAAAGCCCAAATCGCCCCAAAAGGTCACAATTCGATTGCCTTGGGTAACTTTTTGGGCTCCCAATGCGAGGAGTTCATCCGCCAGAAGGGGTTCAAAACCATAAAAGGTTTTGGCCATCATTTTAAAATTTCCTTCGCCTATGTGCATCGGCCACAAAAATACTCTATTTTTAAACGTTAATTTTTGTTAAACCATTCATTTTATGCAATTGTTTTGGGGTGCCGAATATGTTTTGCCTTTTTTTGGAGCCTTAATTGGGATGTCCATTGCCTTATGGACGAAACCAAAAACACCTAAAGGGCTTTCGCTAATCCTTGCTTTTAGTGGTGCTTTTTTATTAGCTATAACGGTTTTTCATTTGTTGCCCGAAGTGTATGCCCAACAAAACGAATCTATTGGGCTTTGGATTATGGGCGGATTGCTTTTGCAACTTTTTTTAGAGTTTATCTCTCAGGGGGCAGAACACGGCCATGTGCATCATCATAAAAATAATTTTCCACTCTTAATTTTGCTTAGCCTTTGCCTTCATGCCTTTGTGGAAGGCTTTCCACTTTACAGAGAATCAACTTTGGTTTGGGGTATTTTTGTACATAAAATTCCCATTGGCATGGTGTTGGTTTTTTTAATTTGGAAAGATCACTTTTCAAAAAATATCCGGCTTTTCATACTCTTTCTTTTTGCGATCATGTCGCCCTTAGGAACTCTTTTCGTGGAGCATTTCAGCTTTCTTTCATCTAAAATTATTCCGTTATTGGGTTTGGTTATTGGCATGCTATTACACATTGCCACCACCATCTTGTTTGAGAGTAATAAAGGACATCAATTCAATTTACAAAAACTGCTCAGTATCCTACTTGGATTGGCCATGGCTTATTTTATTTAAAAATACCGCCAATTTCAGAACTTTTACCGATTAGTACATTAAACCCACCAGTGGTTACCTTAGAGTTGTTTTTTCTTTAAAAAGAGTGGAATTTATTACCATAAATTTTAAGTAAGAATGAAATCTATAGCGGAAAATTTTTACCGTAAAAAAAAATTACTAATATCTTCTCAGAGG
>CAZTYX010000093.1:0-6196 GCA_964617385.1 uncultured Flavobacteriaceae bacterium
ATGGGTAGATTTTGTTAATCCTCTTTTAGGAACAGCCAATGCTACCACCCCCAGCGCCTTAAAGTTTAGTGAAAAAAAGGAGAGTAATGCCCAGGTGGTTCCGTTTGTTACTGCTCCCTTTGGAATGACACAATGGACCCCCGAAACCCAAACGTCAGAACAAAAATGTGTGGCTCCTTATTACTATGGTGACACCCTGCTCACCGGTTTTCGCGCCAGCCATTGGATGAGTGGGTCCTGTACCCAAGATTATGGGTCGGTTACGTTGATGCCCCAAAGTGGCGCCTTAAAACCATTGGCCGAACAACGCGCCACGCCCTTTTCACATCAAAATGAAAATGCAACTCCCTACCACTATGAGGTCTTTCTTGAAGCACAAAAGCTCAACGTGAAAATGACGGCAACAACGCGAAGTGGACTCTTGGAAGTAGATTATCCAGAAGACCTTCCCGCACATTTGCTAATCATCCCAAACAGTGATGAGGGCGAAGGATTTGTTCGAATTGATCTTGAGAAAAAGGAAGTTGTGGGCTATAATCCAGTGCATCGCATCTATCAAGGATGGGGGGAACCAGCCGGGTTTAGTGGCTATTTTGTTATTCAATTTGATCAGCCTTTAGAAGATTATGGTGTGTTTCAAGAAGACCACATTTATTCTAAAAAAACAAGTCTTGAAAATCAAAAAGCATTGGGTGCTTATCTCACTTTTTCTCCGGTAGCCCAAAAAAAATTGCAGCTCAAAGTGGGTACTTCGTTTACGTCTATTGAAGGGGCAAGAGAAAACCTTAAGCAAGAAATTGGCAACGCTTCCTATGAAGAGGTGAAAAACCAACTTCAATCCACTTGGAACACTTGGCTGGGGAAAGTGGCTGTAGAAACACCTCAACAAGATTTAAAAACCCAGTTTTATACCGCCCTCTATCACAGTTTTTTATTGCCTAGAGTGTTTAATGATGTAAATGGTCAATACCCCTCCTTTGACGGAGGCAGCAAAATTGAAATGATAGAAGAAGGTAATTATTATGTAGATTTTTCGATGTGGGACACCTACAGGGCACTGCACCCGCTGCTGACGTTGCTTGCCCCCCACGTAGCCAAAGACATGATGCGAAGTCTTTTTCTTAAAGCCAAACAAGGCGGTTGGTTGCCTATTTTTCCAGCCTGGAACAGCTATACAGCAGCCATGATTGGAGACCATTGCATCACTACCTTGGCCGATGCTGCTTTGAAGGGAATATATCTTCCCAATAAAGAAGAATATAACTACATGATCCAAAATGCCTTTGAACTTCCCAAAACCGAAGCTGCCTATATTTTGGGTAAAGGCAGACGAGCACTTTCCTCTTATTTAAAAAACGGCTTTGTGCCCTTAGAAGATGAGGTGCCCCATTCCTTTCATAAAAAAGAACAGGTTTCACGAACTCTAGAATATGCCTTCGATGATTTTGCTCTCTATCAACTGGCGCGCATACGCCAAGACAAAACACACGCAAAAGCTTTGAAAAAAAGAGCGTTGAATTATAAAAATGTTTTTAGTCCACAAGATCAAGCTGTGCGCGGAAAATATGCCTCTGGTGTCTTTTATAGCCCGTTTGTCAAAAACGAACGCCAATTTTATATTACAGAAGGAAGTCCTTTTCAATATACTTGGTATGTCCCTCACGATGTGGCCGGTCTTATGGCACTAATGGGTGGTGAAGAAACTTTTAACAAAACCCTTGATGCCTTCAAAGCCGATGGGCACTATTGGCATGGTAATGAACCCGGGCATCACATTCCGTTTTTGTATAATTTTTCAGGACAAGGCTGGAAAACGCAAGCTTGGGTCAATCAGATTGTGGCCAATGAATACAGCAACAGTGTGGGTGGTTTGAGTGGTAATGACGATGCCGGACAAATGTCGGCATGGTATGTTTTTGCAACATTGGGCTTCTATCCAGTGGCGCCATCAGTGCCTCAATATGTGGTTTCAGGCCCCCATTTTAAAAGGATCACAATTCAACTCTCTGAAGGCAAAACACTTCAAATAAACGCTCCTGATCGGACAGCAGAAAAGCACTACATACAATCAGTGCAATTTAATAACAATAGCTATACCGCCACTTTTTTCACTCATAACGATTTAATTAAAGGCGGAGTAGTTCATTTTTCTATGGGTAAATCTCCCAACAAAAAATGGGGCATAGAACAACAAGACAGACCTTTTTCGTTGAGCCATTCAACGACCCAAGAGAAATAATCAATTGGTGGTTGCCTTTTCGGAGTGAACGCTTTATTCACGGTTTTTTTAGCAATTTATAATCTATTTAACCGCGCTGGTAATTCTCCATTAAAAGGTTTTGGGTTGAAGCGGTATAAGCTTAACCGCATCTAAAAGACCCGAAGGCATGGGTTCCCAAACGGCAGCATCAAAGGGTTTATAGTCTTTGTTAACCATATTAATTTCATTAAAAATTTTCCACTCTTCTCCACTGCGTTCTTTGGCTCTAATGCGGTTGGCCCCCAAATTTGTAACGGCAATAGTGAGGGTGTTTTCTTCAGCCAAAGGCGGTAAAATTAATTCATAGGGTGGTGCCCATGCGGTTCCTATGGCTTTGCCGTTGAGCCAAACTTGGGCGCTTTCTCGCACCTCCCCTAAATCCAATTTCCACCCAGCGGCATCCCTATTGGGTTTGGGAAAGGTGGTTGTGTAATGCGCTGTTCCTGAAAAAGCTTCTGCCATTGGGCCCAGGGTGGTCCATGAGCCCAAGGCTTCAAGGTGTTGCGTTGGGGGGCGTTGTGGCCCTCCTTTTTTAAACTCCAATTGCCAGGGTCGCTCAAGGATATATTCTTGTGCCATAGGTGTCCAATACTTCCAATTGGGCATGTTAGACGAAGCAGCTGTCTTTAAAAAAACGCTTCCTCCCGAGGGAATTTGAACATATACCTCCACTCGTTGGCCCGCGTCTCTAAGTTTTGCCTTACCAAAAGTGGCGTGCTGTGGATCCATAAGCAGCACGCTGTTTGTTTTGACTTGCAGAGGCAAAAAACCTTCAAAAGCTTTGTTGGTGTGATTCACCAAAAAATAGGTCTTTTCTTTACCCACTGCTCTTCGAATAAATTTTAGTCCCGTTTGCGTTATTTGCTCCGGCAACAGCTGCTGTGATTTTAATGCCTCAACCACTTTTGGTGTGGGGGCAATGAACGTTGCATTTTCAGCAATAAGATTTCGTAAAGTGGCGGTCCGTGCTTCAAAGTTGTGATACCCCGGCACGGTATTGGGGAGCCCTTCAAAAATGATGTGGGCTCCCTCTTTTTTTAACTGTATCAATTTTTCTACCGTTTTTAATGGAAGTTGGTCGGATTGGGGCACCACCAAGCTGTGATATAATCCACCAGGCAAACGGAGTTTTCCATTTTCTACTGTGGCTTTTGACAGAAATTGATCGGATATAAAATCAACACCATATCCTGTTTGCATTAATTTTTTGGCCATTTCATAAAAAGAGGTACCATAAAGCCACTCGTCTAAAGAGTGGATTTTGAATTGATGAAACAACGATCCCTTTAGGAATCTTGCCCAAACTTCGTGAATGGGCCAATAAAGCAACACTTCATTGTCGGGTTGGCCGGCCTGCAAGAGCGATTGGCAACGGGCAATATATGCAAACAAAGCGGAGGCATCTTCCCAAATGGGGTTGGTGGCATTGAAGTTTACCGAGGCATAAAATTTCCAACCGGGCCAAGCAGCCGCTTGAGGTGAATAGGTGGAACCATGTAAGAAGAGGTGGTTAATCCCATTGAGTAGCAGATCTTCTGCTTCAGGTTTGCATTGAGAAAGCGCTGTTTTAAAATGCTCTCTAAGCCATGTAAAACTTTCTGCAGACACCTTGTTTTTTCCAGCAATATGCGCTGCAGAAGATGAAAATTTAAGCATCACCGGATCGGCGTCTCCAGAGCGGATGTTTTGTGGGTCTCTTCGAAAACCTTTAATGTCATAGGGCATTGAGCCAAAGGTTTCGCATTCTGGTATGTCGGCAGCGGCATAAAGGTCTATTAAATTTCCGGGGGAGCCATGGGCCTGCAATCGAGATTTTACGTGTTGTTGATGCGCCCAGTCTGTCCAAGGTTGTGTGAATTCTTCAAGTAAAAGATCGCTTAAGGTTTCCCTATAATCACTTTTAACTCTATTCCCCAAATCGTGGTTGAGGGTGTCTAACAACAACGGCAATAAGGGTTTAAGATCATAGCCTCTACGTTGTTGAAAGGCCTCAAAAAAGGCAGGCGTAAAATCGGTATTATAGACTTCATAACTATCGTTAAAAATGCTTCTGAGGGTTCCTTTTTTTTGTGCAAAAGCTTTTTCAAAGGGCTTTACATAATGCTGCAAAGCGGTCTTTGAATAATGATCTAAAGTGAAGCCTGCCCCACCGGGAGCTGCCCTTTTGACTTGTTGTCTCGTTTTGCCTTCAAAAACAGCATATAACGTATAATTTTTTCGTTTGGCTTTAAATTTAATTTCGTTTTGTTGGAGGGTAGGGGTCAAGTCTTGATAACTTCCATCAGCACCAAAAGCAAGCACATAGAGTAATTTGGCACCTGGTCTTTCTTTTGTGTTTTGAGGCTCCAGTTTTTGTTCTATGGTGGTGCCTTTAGCTAGTGGGATTTTTTCAATCAAAATTTTTGTAGCTGCCAAAGCCGGTGGCACATGAGCCCCTCCATAAGGCCAACCTGTACCTAAAACCATATCCACACCCAGCCCTAAACTATCGGCGGTTTGAAGGGTATAATTAAGCATTTCCATCCATCGCGCAGAAAGAAAGGGAATTTCTTTATCGGCCTGACCTTGCACGCCATAAATTGGAGTGATTTCAACACCTCCCAGCCCGGCCTGTTGAAAATCAATCAAACTACGCTTAATGCTTTCTTTATCTACTGCACTACCCATCCACCACCAACGGGTCCACGTTTTTGTGGTTTGAGTAATTTCGGGCCAAGGAGAAAGGGTGTTTTGCGCCCAAAGGGTTGGCTTAAAGAACAGCCCCATTAGAAGGAATAAGAGCCCTATTTTCCCAAAAAGAAAATCCCCTTTTCGTTTTTTTGATTTACGATTTATGGTGTGCCCAACCCGTCCTGCTTCTTTTTGAAGTAAAAAATTCATATTGCTTGGTTTGATTCTATGCCTTAAAGATAAGATCAATTTGTTAAGACCGGAGTTAAATTTCATTTCAGAAAAAAATGTAAGTTGCACAGCCATTAACAATAAATTGACACACTCTTGAAAAGACATGCTTTTAAAATGAAATTGCTCCCAGGATTTGTTGAAGAATATAAAAAACGTCATGATGCCCTTTGGCCTGAATTAAAAGAATTGCTTCATGAAATGGGCATCCGAGATTATGCCATTTATTTTGATCCAGAAAGCCACAGTCTTTTTGCAGTTCAAAAACAAACTAGCGAAGCTACCCCTGAAATCATCCCGCATCAAGGCATTGTCAAAAAATGGTGGGCCTTTATGGCAGACATTATGGAAACACACCCTGATGATGCGCCTATAGAATTTCCTCTTGAAGAGGTTTTTTATATGGAATGATTTTAAATGAAGTGCATTTATAAATTCCATCAAAAGATTTTATTTGATTTTTCCATTGACTTGTTGAAGTTTTTTATTTTTGGAAAACACAAATTTTTAGAATCACCATTTTTAGTTCTTCACCAACAGTACATTTCGTTTTTTGGGGAAATTTTAATCGCACTTAATACCGCATTTCCGTTAGACCTAAAAAAACAAACCACGAGAATACAACATGAAAAAAACATTTAAGCACGTCAATTATTTATGGGATGAATCCAAAGCAGCAGCTTTGGGAGACGATCAAGTAGCGTTATTTCTCTACCGCTCAAATATTTTGGGCAGTGATTTGCGCATCACCAACTACGGCGGGGGCAACACCAGTTGTAAAACCATAGAAAAAGATCCCTTAACCAATGAAGAAGTGGAAGTGATGTGGATTAAAGGATCTGGAGGCGATATTGGCACCCTCACCCGCCAAGGCATTGCTGGGCTCTATACCCAACGTTTAAGAGACTTAAAAAACGTGTATGGCGGTTTGGATGATGAAGATCGAATGGTGGGGCTTTTTAATCACTGCATATATGATTTAGACAGCCGTGCGCCTTCCATAGACACTCCATTGCATGGGCTGCTCCCCTTTAA
>CAZTYX010000094.1:0-6156 GCA_964617385.1 uncultured Flavobacteriaceae bacterium
GGAATACCAGAAGTGGAGAGTGTTATACGCCGAGGGGACATACCCAATCCTTTGGGGTTGGTCATTTTGTCTATGGCCTGCAGTACGTTTTTATAATTCATTAAAGGCTCACCCATACCCATAAACACAATGTTAGAAAGCGGCCGCTGATAATAAGCTTTGCTTTGTTTGTCTATGGCAAACACCTGATCAAAAATTTCATCTGGATTTAAATTACGCAACCGCTTGAGTTGCGCAGTGGCACAAAAATGACAGTCTAAACTACAACCCACTTGCGAAGACACGCAGGCCGTGGTGCGTGTAGAAGTTGGAATTAAAACGGATTCCACCACCAAACCATCGTACAGTTTCACAGCATTTTTAATGGTGCCATCGGCACTTCTTTGCTGTTGGTCTATGGCAATGGGGTGAAATTCAAAATGACTTTTTAAAAGCAATCGCAACGGCTTTGACAGGTTGGTCATTTGATCAAAATCGTGCACTCCCTTTTGCCACAACCATTGATATATTTGTGCCGCTCGATAGGGAGCCACACCTTGAGCTTCTAAAAAAGTGGCCAATGCTTCTTGAGATAAGGAACGAATGTCTTTTAAAGCCCCCAATGAATTAAAATTTAAAGTGATGACTTATATAATCAACATAGCATCACCATAACTGTAGAAATTGTATTTTTCTTTGATGGCGGTTTTATAGGCATGCTTCACAAATTTTTCATCGGCAAAAGCAGAAACCATCATCAACAAGGTTGATTTTGGTGTATGAAAATTGGTAATCATACTGTTCGCGATGGAAAACTCATAGGGAGGAAAAATAAATTTATGGGTCCAGCCACGGTATTCATTTAATGTTCTTGCAGAAGAAACAGAACTTTCTAAGGCACGCATCACGGTGGTACCTACGGCACAAATTCGTTTGTTGATTTGTTTAGCTGCATTCACCTTGTCAACAGCAACTTGGTCTATAATTAATTCTTCCGAATCCATTTTATGTTTGGAAAGGTCTTCCACTTCCACTGGGCTAAAGGTGCCCAATCCTACATGAAGCGTAATTTCAGCTAAATCGATCCCTTTAATTTCCATGCGTTTAAGCAAATGTTTTGAAAAATGCAATCCTGCTGTGGGGGCGGCAACAGCCCCTTCGTGCTTGGCATAAATGGTTTGATAGCGCTCTTCATCTTGCGACTCAACAGGACGCTTAATGTATTTGGGCAAGGGGGTTTGTCCCAATTCTTTGAGTTTGGTTCTAAATTCTGCATAGGAGCCATCAAACAAAAACCGCAAGGTTCTTCCTCGTGATGTAGTATTGTCTATCACCTCAGCCACCAAGCTTTCATCATCGCCAAAATAGAGTTTGTTACCAATTCTGATTTTTCTTGCCGGATCCACCAACACATCCCAAAGCCGTTGTTCTTGATTAAGCTCTCGCAACAAAAACACTTCAATGCGTGCACCCGTTTTTTCTTTATTTCCAAAAAGGCGGGCAGGAAATACTTTGGTATTATTGAGTACCATCACATCTCCTTCATCAAAATATTCAATAACGTCTTTAAAGGTTTTATGTTCTATGGTCTCCTCTGCACGATTGAGCACCATCAAACGCGACTCGTCTCGATCGGTTGCAGGGTGTTGTGCTAAAAGGGAACTGGGAAGATTAAAATCAAAATCAGAAAGTTTCATATAAATTATTTAGGCTGCAAATATAAGTTCTCCGACTAGGGGTTGTCAAGTAAAAGTGGAATTATTAACGCACCTCAAATTTAAGCGACTGCAAATCGTCCCAAAAAGTGGGGAACGATTTTGACACCACAGCGGGGTCTTCAACAAACAAAGGCACCTTCAAAGCCAAGGGTGCAAAAGCCATTGCCATGCGGTGATCATTATAAGTAGCAATGCGTACATCTTCCACAAATTGACCACCTGCTTGCAAGTGCAAACTATTTTCTGTCACCCTTATTTGAGCGCCCAATTTGCTGAGCTCTGTTTGCAAAGCTTCCAACCGATCCGTTTCTTTGATTTTTAGCGTGTGTAATCCATACAAATCACAAGACACACCCAATCCGTAGCAGGTCACAGCAATGGTTTGTGCAATGTCGGGCATGGTGGTGAGATCAAGCTGTAGAGATTGCTTAGAATCAAATGGTTTTTTTTCTAAAAAGAGGGTCTCCCCTTCAATATGACTGGCAACGCCCAGTTTTTCGTAAATTTTTATTAAGCCAGAATCTCCTTGTAGGCTTTCCTTCTTGTAAGACATCAAACTAATTCTTGCTTGTTTTGCTAAGGCAACAACACTAAAAAAATAGGAAGCCGAACTCCAATCGGACTCTACAATTTGGGGAGCTGTTTGTACTTTTTTAGCAGGAGAAATTTGAATGGTTTGTCCTTTAAAAACCACTTCAACACCAAGAGATATCAACAAGGCTTGGGTCATCTTTAGGTAGGGCATTGATGTAATTTGTCCTTCCAAATGAATATACAAACCTTCTGGTAAACGTGGCGCAATTAGCATCAAAGCCGTTATGTATTGGCTGCTGACTTGAGCTGAAAGCGTTACTTCTTTTTTATCGAATGTGGTGCCCTCAATCAAAAGGGGTGGGTAGCCCTCTGCTTTTTGATAAGAAATTTTTGCCCCTAAATCTTGTAATGCCTCCACCAAAATGCGAATGGGTCGCTCTTGCATGCGTTGCGAACCCGTGAGCACAACTTGCCTTCCTTTTTGAATAGAAAAAAAGGCGGTTAAAAAACGCATGGCTGTTCCCGCATGATGAATGTCTATAATATCTGAATTACTACTTAAGGCTTGTGTCATGGCTAGACTGTCGTCTGACGCAGAACCATTTTTTATGGAAATTTCAGGATACAGAGCCTGCAACAATAAGAGTCGGTTGGTTTCACTCTTAGACCCAGTGATTTGCAATTCTCCTTCACAAATAGCGGAAGGATGTGAAAGTTGAAGCTCCATCTAGCGTTTATGGCTTTAGTTTTGGATTGTTGTGATGCCTTTTTTGGTCTCTTTTAGCTTTGAGATTCATTTTCTTTTCAAAGGCCTCTTGCAAGTCAATGCCGGTTTGATTGGCCAAACAAATAACCACAAATAGCACATCGGCCAATTCTTCTCCAAGGTCTTTTTGGGCATCACTTTCTTTTTCAGATTGTTCCCCATAACGCCGGGCAATAATGCGTGCTACTTCGCCCACTTCTTCAGTAAGTTGTGCCATATTGGTGAGTTCATTAAAATAGCGCACACCATATTCTTGAATCCAACGGTCAACAGCTACTTGAGCATTTTTTATATCCATGCCCCAAAAATACCATAAAAGTTTTAACCAAAGAGGGGCACCTTACTTCTATTGAAAAAATGCTGCAATTTCGCCCAACGCATTCACTTGCCAACAGTGGCTGTGTTTTGCTTCTTGATGGGAATTAAAATGAATGGCCTGAAATCCCATTTTTAAGGGAGTGTCAATATCAGCCTCCCAACTATCGCCAATCATTAAGGCATTTTGCGGTTTGGTTTGGGTGTGCTGTAAAGCGGTTTCAAATATGAGGGGGTGGGGCTTTTTTTGTCCCACTCTGTCAGCTGTAAATATCTGCTCAAAATAGGGTGTCAAACCTGAACGCTCAATTTTCCGATGTTGAATATGTTCAAAGCCATTGGTAATTATATGTAGGCTGTAGTTGCTTTTGAGTGTATCTAACAACGGCAAAGCATCTTTAAACAGATGCGGAAAAGTGCTCAAATATTTTATATATAAATGGGAAATATGCGCTAAAATAGGGGGAGCAAATGGCATATCTAATTCTTTGAATGTTAGAGCCAATCGTTCATGCCGTAATGTTTCTTGTGAGATTTCATTATTGCGGTACCGCTTCCATTGGGCGTGATTGATGGGTGTATAATGTTTTAAAAACACTGCCAGGTCAATGGACAACTCCAATTCTTCAAAAATTTTTTCAAAAGTGAGGGCAGAATTTTTTTCAAAATCCCAAAGTGTGTGGTCTAAGTCAAAAAAAATATCCGTAATCGCTGCTTTGTTGACCATGTGCACCAAGATAGGGTCTTAAAAAAGAAAAGTCAATTTTTCGAAGGGTAATTAATCAAAAACTAAAGCAAACCTTCATCGGCAAAACTAAAATAGCCTTGCTCAGAAATAATCAAATGATCCAAAAGGGCGAGCTCCAAGGTGGCAGTAGCATGCTTAAATTTACGGGTTAAAGTTTTATCGGCCACACTGGGTTTTAAATTTCCAGAGGGATGATTATGCGCCAGAATTAGCGCTGTTGCACCCAACTCTAGCGCTTGTTTTAGTGCCAATCGTATATCCACAGAAGCTTGAGCAATTCCCCCTTTACTCAAACATTTTGAGGCTAGCAATCGATGGGATTGATTGAGATAAAGCACCCAAAACTCTTCGTGTTTTAAATGCGCTAAAAGAGGTTTCGCCATTTGATGCACCACTTCACTCCGATCAAGCTTTACTCGCTCGGGCACTTCCTCTAGAGTTAAACGCTGCGCCAAAGCTAGGGCTGCTTTAATTTTTATGGCTTTCACTTTGCCAATCCCTTTGAGCTGCATCATTTGCTCAATAGAGAGCTGCTGAATTTGTTTGAGTTTATGCTGTCCTGTGGCCAACAACCGTTGCATCAAACGCACAGCAGATTCTTCAACACTCCCACTGCCAATAAGAATGGCTAAAAGCTCTGCATTGCTTAAACCATTTTCACCAGAGGCAAGGAATTTTTCCCGAGGCCGATCTTGGGTGTCCCAATCTTTGATGCTTAAATTTTTGGGGCGGGCTTTCATATATTAGGGCATAAATAATTTGTGGGTAATTACCAACAACCACTAAAATACAAAAAAGGGGTTATGAACCTTTAATTCTTTCTGTCAAAAGAGAACTGTCTAAACCACCAAAATTTCCGGAACTCATAAGCAATAACACTGTATTGCTATAATCTTGTGCATCCAAAAATTGGCGCAAAGACGCCACCGCATCAAACACCTTGACCGATTCATTTCCAAAAGATTCTTTTATCGTTTCATGAGCCAAAGCCGGTCGATTTTTTATGCGCAGTGCCTCCGGATCATAGAATACTACTGCTTGATCTAGGCCGTCAAAAACCCCTTGATATTGTTTCAAAAATGTGGCATCCGTACTGCTATAGGTGTGCAGCTCAAAACAAGCAATAATGCTGCGATTGGTAAATTTTGATTTTACAGCTTGCACCGTGGCCAACACCTTGCTGGGAGCATGCGCAAAGTCTTTATACATAAAAGCCGTTGGGCCTTTTGCCAACAATTCTAAGCGTTTGGAGGCGCCTTCAAAGCTAGCTATAGCTTCATAAAAATCGGTTTCATCCACACCCATAAGTTGTGCGATCCAACGCGCCCCATTAGCATTTAATAAATTGTGTTCGCCAAAAAAAGGCAACGGAAGATTTCCTTCCGACGTTTTCCAAAATGTTTGACCATTACTCACTTCATATTCAGGCAATTGATATGGGATTTTTTTAATGGGATGGGTGTTTTCTTCAACCATTTTTTTTAACACCTCATCGGTTTCATTGTAAAGCAAAACACCCCCTTCGGAAATTGATTCTACAAAAGCTTTAAATGTGTTTAAATAGGCCTCAAAAGTGGGAAATACATTCACATGATCCCAAGCAATGCCGGTAATTAACGCAATTTGAGGACGATACCACAAAAACTTTGAGCGTCTATCTAGTGGGGAAGATAAATATTCATCGCCCTCTAACAAGGCAAAGGCATTGGATTCAGAAATGGAAAGTGTTTTTCCCATGCCCTTGACAGGGGCGCCCACCATAAAGTCTACTGTTTGATGATGATAATATAAAACATGAAGAATCATGGAGGTGATGGTGGTTTTGCCATGACTTCCGGCAATGACCACTCGGGTTTTATCTTGAAAACAAGTAGCTAAAAATTCAGGATAGGATTGAATATTAAGTCCCAATTGTTGTGCCTCCAAAAGTTCCGGATTATCTTCCTTGGCATGCATCCCTAAAATAACCCCATCTAATGATGGTTTTATTTTTTCAGGAAACCAACCTAAGGCAGGTGGCAACAACCCAGCCTGATCCAGTTTAGATCGAGAGGGTTCAAAGAGCGCATCATCGCTACCAGTCACCTCATATCCTA
>CAZTYX010000095.1:0-6113 GCA_964617385.1 uncultured Flavobacteriaceae bacterium
CCTGGGCTCTCGGGTGCCTATCTGCTCATGATTTTAGGTGCCTATAAAATTATTTTAGGTAGTATCAGAAAAGCGCAAGACCTACTTTTTTCTTTTGATCAAGAAACATTTTTTGAGATCTTTTTTGTTTTGGGCTCCTTTGTGTTGGGAATTGTCATAGGCATAAAATTGTTTTCACGTGTACTTCGTTGGTTGTTTGATAAAAAACCACAACAAACCCTCGCAGTATTAATTGGCTTAATGACAGGTGCTCTCCATAAAGTTTGGCCTTGGCAACAATCCATTGCTGGAATAAACCCCCTTTCCAAAAGCGACCAAACACAAGCAGTTTGGCCCCATCAAATGGAGGGTGACCCACAGTTTTGGAGCGCTTTAGTATTATTTCTACTTGGTTTTTTTCTACTGTTTGGTTTAGAGCGCCTAAAAACAAACCCCAATGATTGAACCGACAAACAAAAGACAATTTTCGGATCACGTTTTTTTATTCCTTAAAGGGATAGCCATGGGTGCTGCCAACAAAGTGCCTGGTGTTTCTGGTGGCATAGTGGCACTCGTGGGAGGATTTTACGAAGAATTAATTTTTTCCTTGCAACATTTTAATGCAAAGGCCATCAAATTGTTAATATCCGGACACTTTATTCGCTTTTGGAATTATGTCAACGGTTCTTTTTTACTCACTCTTTTTTCGGGTATTATTGTAAGTTTTTTTAGCGTTTCTTTATTGCTCGATTACGCCCTTGAATTTTACGAACCAGAAGTGTTGGGCCTATTCTTAGGGATGATTATTGCCTCTTTTTATTACATCCGAGAAGAAATTGAACGATGGACAATAGCTAACTACATTAGTCTTTTTGCAGGGGCCTTTTTTGGTTTGCTAATTACCTACATCAAACCTGGGGGTGAGAACGACCATCTGATGTTTGTTTTTTTTTGTGGCATAATTAGCGTGAGTGGAATGACCCTCCCTGGACTTTCAGGCTCGTTTTTGTTGTTAATTTTAGGGAACTATAACCTCCTATTGGTGGAAACCATCACCAATCTTTATGATACTCTTATCAATATAGCGCAGGGAAATTTGGCTTTTTTAAACAACCCACAGCAGCTTCGACTTTTAAATGTTTTAGCTGTATTTTGTATAGGATCAATTGCTGGTCTGGTCTTTTTTGCCAATCTCTTAAGCTACGTGCTCAAACAATTTCACAACAACACCATCGCCACCATCATGGGGTTCGTTTTGGGTTCCGTTCGTATGGTATGGCCTTGGAAAACAAATGTTTACAAAACAGACCTTAATGGAGAAATACTTTACAATAAAATCGGAAACCCAATCATCAAAAATCAAAACTTTTTTTGGCCCAAGCCAGAAAATGATATAATCATCAGTGTGATTTTTATGCTAATTTTGGGGGTCGTACTTATTATAGGTTTAGAATATTATGGAAAACAACAACGACATAAATAAACAATTTGGTCTTATTGGGCGCCACATAGATTATTCTTTTTCAAGAGCCTATTTTACGGCCAAATTTAAGCAAGAAAACCTTAAAGGTTATGATTACAAAAACTTTGATCTGCCAACCATCGAAGACGCAAAACCACTATTAAAAAGAACGGATTTAGCCGGTTTGAACGTTACCATTCCCTACAAAAAAGAAATCCTGTCTTTGGTAGATCACCTCAGTGAAGAAGCTGAGGAAATTGGTGCCGTGAATACCCTCATTTTTCAAAAAGACGGTCGGGTTATGGGCGCCAACACCGATTGCTATGGGTTTGAAAAAGCCCTAAAAGAACGCCTACATACACATCCAGACAAAGCTCTAATTTTAGGTACTGGAGGGGCAGCGGCAGCCATAGAATATGTGCTAAAAAAAAATAGCATCACCTATCAATTTGTTTCGCGCCATCCGGCAGAAGGACAACTTTCCTATGAAAACCTTCATGCGAGTGGATTGGAAACCACCCGTCTAATCATCAATACAACACCCGTGGGTACCTTTCCTAATATTAAAGCAGCGCCCGATATTCCTTATAAACAGTTAAACAAAAACCATATTCTTTTTGATTTAATATACAATCCAGAAAAAACTCAATTCCTTAAAAATGGTGCCCAACAAGGCGCCACTATCATAAACGGATATCCGATGTTGGTATACCAAGCCGAAAAATCTTGGGAACTGTGGAATGCCTAGGCAACTTTTAACAAATTTTTTTGCGAATCCAAAAAATTGTATATTATTTGCTTATAGTTATTGAACTCATAAGGTATGGAAGAACAAAATACCAATCCGGCAGCGGGAGAAGAACAGGAGGCGTTGCAACCAGACACAAACCACCAAGATACAGCGGATGAAAATGCCGATGAAACGGCTCGTCATGATGGAGCTGAAGCATCAGAAGAAACTACCGGCGAGGACAACAAATCCAAACCGGAAGAAGAGGCTGCAGAGGAAGAAAATGATGATACTGTAAATGATGATATTAGCGATTGGACGGCCATAGAAATTGTGACACAGTTGCAATCGCTTGTTCAAAAAACAGATTGGTTTAAGTTCAATAAACGCATTCAAGCCCTACAAACACAGTACGAAAAAGTTTTTCAAGAAGAATTAGAGACTGCCAAAAAGGATTTTCTTGATACGGGTGAAAATGAGATCAATTTTTATTTTAAACCCCAACATAAAAAAGACTTTGATCAGATTACCTATCAATTTCGCCAACAAAAACGCAAACATTACAAAGAAATTGAAACCGCTCAAAAAGCCAACCTTGAGCGAAAAAAAACCATTATTGATGAAATTAAAGAACTCATCAATGTAGATGAAGACATCAACTCGGTTTATAAAAAATTTAAAGCCCTACAAGACAGTTGGTATAACACAGGCCCTGTGCCCAGAGCCGAAAATCAAAACGTTTGGCAAACCTTTAGACACCACGTAGAGCGCTTTTACGATTTTTTACACCTCAATAGAGAACTAAGGGAATTGGATTTTAAGCACAACTATGAAGCCAAACTAAAACTAATTGAACGGGCTGAAGAATTGGTTGATTTTCCTGACGTGATTCGTGCAAGCAGAGAGCTAAACACGCTCCACCAAATGTGGAAAAACGATTTAGGACCTGTGATGCGAGAGCATAGAGAAGCCCTTTGGAAAAGATTTCAAGAGGCAACCAAAAGCATACAAAAAAGAAGGCAAGACTATCAAAAAGATCTTTCTGGCGCTTTACAAGCCAACTTAGACCGGAAAAAGGCTATTCTTGTTGAAATGAAAGGGTTCCTTTCTCCTCTGCCTAATCAACATAAAGCCTGGCAAATGACCTTAAAAAAATTCCAAGAACTGCGGGAAGAGTTTAAAACCGTGGGCTTTGTGTCTGGTAAAAACAATAAATTAGTGTGGCAAGAGTTTCGCGACCTTGGTAAAGCTTTTATGAAAGCTAAAAACGATTTTTACAAGTCGCAGAAAAAAGAACAGAAAGAAAATGTTGATGCCAAAAACAATCTCATCAACCGCTTAGACGCCATAATAGAAAGCGACGATTGGGAGACCTATGGTGAAGAAGTAAAAGGCCTGCAAAAAAAATGGAAAGCAGTGGGCTTTATTCCTCGTAAAATTGACAATAAATTGTGGGCTACTTTCCAAGAAAAAAACACTCTTTATTTTGATCGTTTACGGGAAGGATTTCAGAAGCTTAATGCGCAAGACGAAGCCCTTATTGCAAAACGAGAGGCCTTTATTGCCTCAATCGAAAAAAGAACATTGAAGGGTGACGATGACCAAATACAGGCTGAAGTAGATGCTATTTGGGACGAATGGGAACAAGCATTTGAACCCCTTAAACCTTCTGTTATTGAAAAATTAGATCAAAAACTGGCGCAAGTACTGATTGATAAAATCAAAAACAGTGATCTTTCTGCACCCAAAAAGAAAACATTGGAAAATTATTGTAAAACCATTTCCATCAGACAGAATCACAAAGGGCTTAGTGAAGCCATGAGAACGTTACGTACTGAAATTAACACCTATCAATCAGAAATCAACCAGCTGGAGAATAACTTAGAATTCTTTAGTCAATCAAGCACGGAAAACCCTTTGTTTAAAGAGGCCGAGAAAAAAATTGCAAAAATCAAAAAATCACTCGACCAAAGCCAAGAAAAACTCATTCAACTCAAACAAGCCCAAAACAGTTTAAATAAAAAACAAGCCGAAGCAGAGCAAGCCACATCAGAGGAAGCTTCGGAGGCGCAAGAAGAAGAATGATCTTTTGTTAAGCGTTTTTAGCTGCCTGCCAAAACGCTTCCATTTGCGCCAGAGTGAGTTGATCTACAGTAGTATTTTGTTTTGCTGCCTGCGCTTCAATATAACGAAACCGACGCATAAATTTTTGGTTTGTTTTTTCGAGTGCATTGGATGGATCGACCCCAATAAATCGAGCATAATTAACTAAAGAAAAGAGCACGTCGCCTAATTCTGCTTCAACAGCCAATTGATCCCCCTCTTTCAAAGCAGCCTGCAACTCCTTTACTTCTTCTTGATACTTTTCCCAAACTTGCTGCTTGTTGGGCCAATCAAAGCCCACACCAGCCGCTTTTTCTTGAATACGCATGGCCTTAATCAATGATGGAAGACTTTTGGGCACTCCACCCAATACACTTTTGTTTCCTTCTTTTAGCTTTATCGCCTCCCAGTTTTTTTTTACATCCTCTGCATCATTCACCTCAACATTTCCATATATATGCGGGTGGCGTTGAATCAATTTTTCAGCTATACTATGGGCCACATCGGCAACATCAAAAGCCTTTTTTTCACTTCCAATTTTGGCATAAAAAACGATATGCAATAACAAATCGCCCAGTTCTTTTTTAATGGCTTCTAAATCACCTTCTAAAATGGCATCGGCCAATTCGTAAGTTTCTTCAATGGTGAGGTTTCGTAGGCTCTCAAAGGTTTGTTTCCGATCCCAAGGACATTGTTCCCGCAATTCATCCATAATCACTAACAAGCGTTCTATGGCTTGCAATTGGGCCGCTTTGGAATTCATTCTGAAGATTCTTTTTTAGATGATGTTTCTGCGGCAGCTGGTAGATCCTTTTTGGATTTTTTTGCCGCTTTGAGCGGAGCCCATTGTTTAGTTAATATAAGATTATACCATTGAATCACCTTTTTAATATCGCTGGCATAGACTCTTTCTTCATCGTAGGTGTCAAAAACCTCAAAAAAGTAGGCTTCCAATTCGGCTGAAGGCGCCTTGGGTACCACCCTACAGGGCGCACCTTTTTCAAAGTCATACATTTTTTCAAACACTTCTTCAAGGGGCACTTCGCCATGCATCGCATAAATTTGTATGTCGCCTAACACACTCAATTTTTGGCTGATGGCCGTTGAAATTCGCTTGCCATCTACAAGCGATTGCGCCACAATGCCTGTTCTGGTTTGAGCAATTATTTCAAACAAACCGGGGCGACCCGATATAGCTACTATTTTTTTTAAATCCATCTTATCGTTTTGTTTTGGTTGGAAAACGCATGATGTAATCGGCTTGGCATTTTCCTTTTGAAATAGCGTTTAATTTGCCTTTAATAAGGCGTTTTTTTAGGGGAGACAAATGATCTGTAAACAAGACCCCTTCAATATGGTCATATTCATGCTGCACCACTCGAGCCGCCAAACCGTCTAAAGTGAGGCGTTGCTTTTGAAACTGCTCATCTTCAAATTCAATTTCAATTTTAGGTTTACGTAGCACATCTTCACGCACCTCTGGTATGCTTAAACAACCTTCGTTAAAGGCCCATTCTGTTCCACTTTCGGAAAGAATGGTGGGGTTAATAAATACTTTTTTAAATCCTTTTAAAAATGTGCTTTCTACTTCCGAAAGAGTTTCATCTTGGGCAAAAGGGGAGGCATCGACCACAAACAACCGCAACGAAAGCCCCACTTGAGGCGCCGCTAAACCCACGCCATGTGCGGCATACATGGTTTCCCACATGTTTTCTATTAATTGACCCAACTGCTTGTACTCCTTTGCAAGTGGTGTTGCTTTTTGTTTTAAAACGGAACTGCCATAGGCAACAATAGGTAAAATCATAGGCTTCTTGATTGATAAGATAAATACGATTG
>CAZTYX010000096.1:0-6106 GCA_964617385.1 uncultured Flavobacteriaceae bacterium
TATAATTTGCATCGCAAAAAGGATGAGGGCACAAAAAATTAAAAAGCGGTTATAAAATTCTTTTAAAAAATTTCCGAAAACAGTTTTAAAATGAACCCGTTGCCAACTATAAAATATTTCAAAATAGGCAGTAGCAATACTTAAGCTTAAAATCAAATAGGCATACGTTCTAAGCGATTCATTTTCTTGAGCCAAAAAAGCAGCTATTTGATCTTGAAAAGTAGCGTAAAGGCCATAAAAAAGGACAATCACCAAAAGTGGAAACAACATAGAAAACCACAACAATCGATCGCGTTCTTGATCGGTTTTGCATTGGCTGTAAAATTTAATTAAAGCATGTTGCACCCCAAACGATATAAAAGGCTGCACCAAATTAGAATAAGCCAACAAGGCCACTACCAAACCTTGAAAAGCTTTTCCAGGATAGGTGGGATATAAATAAAGTGTGCTTACTGCCCCCAAGGCGAAAGCCAACGCAATACTTAAAAAATTATATATCGATTGTTTAGCGATCATAACTTCTTTTTTCGTTCTAACCACCCCCAAGACAATAAAAGCATTACGAATAGGGCCAACGTTGTTCCTCGCACCAATGTTCCCTGAGCCACCACTTTGGGTTTAAACGAAAAGACCACATCATATTTGCCTGGAGGGAGTACAGCAGCTCTAAGAACATAATTGGCTCTGAAAAAATCATGTGGCTTCCCATTCACGGTCATAGACCATCCGTGGGGATAATACATTTCAGAAAAAACGGCCACCCGCTCATTTTGCAATTGAACATGATAGCTCAATTCATCAATGTTAGCGGCTGTTAAGGTGATCGCATCCAATGAATCCCCGATGAATTTTTTTGATAAATTTTGGGGTATATCTTCCGCTTCAACTATAGCTAAATGCGCAGGATCTAAAGATTTAAAAGCTTCTAAAGCGGCATCGGCATTGGCCACCACTTGGAGGCTGTCAACCCACCAAGCGGGCCCTAAAACTGTTCCATTGCGTGAAGGACGGAGCCCTAAACTGTCTTGAAACATAAAATATTTTACATTAAGAACATCTAAAACATTACGCAATTGATGGGTACTATAATAATTATATAATTCCTCTAATCGACGGGGTTTGGCCCCGTGATAACCCCCTATGGTCTGATGGAAAAAGGCCGTTCGGGCTCCGGTGAGGCCGCGTTGCGGTTCAAACACCCTGTAGCGCGTTGTGTCTTGCAAAATGGCTTCGTCAGCGGCTGTTTTTTGAAATTGCAAGGTTGTTGCTTTAGGCGATACAAAGAGGTCTTGATCAATATATCGAGAAGCGATTCCCAACATATCAACCAACAGAAGAACCACTATAGCCACCAAGAACGTTTTGGATTTGATTTTCTGAAAAACAAAAGCAAAAACAAAAGCGGTTAATATGGAACAAAACAGCAAAGCCCTTAGTAAATCTGCTGAATAAAAATCTTTACGCGCATTGATGATTAAATCAAAAAGAGCCGGGCCAAACACCTCATTATAATATCCGTCATTAATACCCTGAAAAGAAAAAGTACCCTTAAGCAAAAGCAAAACAAACACCATTGAAAAAAGAAAAACTATTGGTGCAAACACCTTTTTCCAGTCGGCCTTAGAAATATTCATTAGGGCATGAACACCCAATGCCGCTAGAACTGGCAAGCAAAACTCAAGAATTATTTGTATGGAAGAAACAGCCCTAAATTTATTATACAGCGGAACATAGTCAATCATGAATTGCGTTAGGGCTGGAAAATTTTTACCCCAAGACAACACCAAAGACAAAAGGCTTCCAATGAGTAAGGCATTTCGAGTGGGGCCTCGCACCAAAGCAATTCCAATAAAGGCAAAAAAGAAAATGGTGATGCCCACATAGGCTGGTGCTTCTAAAATGGGTTGTGAGCCCCAATAAGTGGGTATATTAGCCACAATCTGTTCTGCTTGACCATTTGGGACACCCTGTTGCACTAAGAAGGTATAAAATGTACTCCCCGTGCCAAGGTTTTCTGTTGATCCCCCCCCTTGGATTCGTGGGGCTATTAAATTAAAGCTTTCAAAAATCCCGTAACTGTATTCAGTAATATAGTCATAACTCAAACCAGAACTCATTGTCGCCTTGGGAAGGCCCTCTGTGGTTAAAGTTAATTCACTCTTACCACGGGTACTAAAAGCTGTGTATTCGGCTGTAGCTAACAAAGGGGTTGCATTAAACCCTAGGGCAAAAATACCCGCAAAGACAAGCCAAAGAGTGCTTTTTAAAAACGATTTAATATTTTGTTTACGAAAATGTTGCCAGCCAATAACACCAACAAAAACAGCCATTAGCAGCAACATATAATAGGTCATTTGATAATGGTTTGCTCTAATTTGGAGAGCTAATGCCAAACTTGTTAAAACAAAAGCAAAAGGTTTCGGATTTCGATAGAGCAGCACCAAACCTGCCAACACCAAGGGCATATAACCAATAGCCAATGCTTTGGTGTTGTGTCCCACTTGCAAGATGATGAGTAAATAGGTGGAAAAGCCAAATCCTAATGCACCAAAAACGGCCGTATGCCAAGGCAATCGCAAGACAAGCAAAAAACAATAAGCCGCTAAAAAATAAAGAAACAAAATGTGTGCAGGACGAGGTAATACACGAATCAATTTATAAAGGGGAGTCAACACATCTAACGGATAATTTGCCCCCAATTGATAGGTGGGCATTCCCCCGAATGCATTGTCAATCCAATACAACTCTTTGCCTTGTTCTTGACGCGCCTCTTTGAGCTGGCGTGCCATACCCTCATATTGTTGAATGTCGGATTGCAAAAGTTTTTTGCCGCCCAAAAGCGGATAATAAAAGCCTAAGGCCAATATCATAAAGCCAACCACTACGCCCAAATGAAGTGCGTTTTGCTTTGTCAGCAATTGCTTTATCAAATTTTGCATCAAAAAAGGATATCTAAGGGTGAAAACGACACAGGAAACAAAATGTGATCTGGTAAATACAAGGTTGGTTCTTTACGTTCAAAAGTAACGAAATTCAAAAATATATCTAATATTTTGGAGTAGCTTTGCAAGTGAACTTAATTATTGCCTCAACATAAACTATATTTGCACCATGAAAATCTACCTTAGCTACTTTTTTGTTGTTTTGGGTCTCACTTCTCTATTTTCTCAATATACAGATCAAATCAATTCTAACCGTCCCGGGATTTCTATTGGAGCCTTTGCGGTGGGAAAAGGGGTGCTGCAATTTGAAAGTGGATTTGCCTATCAAAATCATTTTCATGCCGGCTACAATCAATCTACGTTCAATACAGGAATTTCTTTCCTTTCGGTGCGCTGGGGTTTTTTATCGGAACGTTTGGAACTCACCTACCAAGGGGCTTATTTAAAAGGAACTTTAAAATCAAAGGTGGCTAGTGTACCAAAATCGATAACCGATAAAGGGTTTGCAGAAAATTTCTTAGGCTTAAAATTCCTTTTATACGATCCCTACAAAAAAGAGCGAAAGATTAATGTTTACAGTTGGAAAGCAAACAATAGTTTTCAATGGAGGGACTTGCTTCCGGCAGTTTCACTCACCGTAGGCGCCAATGCGCAATTGGGAAATCAGCCTTACCCCTATCGCAATTATTTTGCATCCCTCTATCGTCCCATTTTTTACCAAAACATTGGGTATCCCCTAGACAAAGAACCTTTTTTGCATTATCGGGCCATGCTCGCCACCCAAACTCATTTTTTACGCACATGGGTGTTGGTCACCAATCTAATTTACCATCGCTTTACGTCTGATTATCCCGAAAAAAATTATATCGTAACACTCACTCACACCCTCAATCCGTTATGGTCCATTTATGTTGAAAACGAAGGCCGCTATAGCGATCTTTTCCGAGACAATTTGATTCGTGGTGGAGTGGCCTATCTGTGGAGTGATGATTTACAAATTGAGGCCACGATTGGATCCAATACTAAAAATAAACCCAGCATGCTCTTTGTAAATGCGGGTGTTTCATATCGCTTCGATTTTCATAAAGCCTTCACTTCTGCTGCTGAAATTGAAGCAAAATCGTTGAAAAAAGAAGAAAAAGAGGTTAAAAGAAGTATTCGCAAAGACGGCAAAACCCAAAAGAAACGCAACCGAAAAGCAAAGCGGAGTAATTAATATGGAACCGCACATTAAAATCAAACGTGTTGAAAATGAAGCGGATTTGGATTTATTTGTTCGCTTTCCATTTGAATTATATAAAAACAACCCCTATTGGGTGCCGCCCATAATAAAAGAAGAAAAAACCTTTTTTGACACCACCAAAAATCCTGTGTTTCAAAATGCAGCTGCCTCTTGTTTCTTAGCTTTTCAAGGCAATCATGTTGTTGGGCGCATTGCTGCACTCGTCAACAATATCGAAGTGGAAACGTTGAATACCAAAAAACTACGCTTTGGTTGGTTTGATTTCATTGATGATTTTGCGGTGAGCCATTCCCTCCTAGCGGCAGCGGAGGCCTGGGGCAAATCACATAAACTCATTGAAATGGAGGGTCCACTGGGTTTTTCAAATTTAGACAAAGCCGGTATGCTGGTGGAGGGCTTTGAAGAAAAGAGCACCATGATTACTCTATATAATCATGCCTATTATGCTAAGCACATGGAACGATTGGGTTTTGCCGTTCAAAAAGAATGGGTGGAATATGAAATAAAGATACCATCGCAAGAAGAAGCCCCAGAAAAAGTGGAACATTTTGCCGCCTTACTTCTCAAACGCTACCAATTAAACATTCTAAATTTTACGTCTCGGAAAAACATACTGCCCTATGTGGATCAAATGTTTGCCCTTCTTGATCAGACATACAACGTGCTAAGCACCTATATTCCAATTCAGCCCTATCAAGTGGAGCATTATAAGACAAAATACATTCCTTACATCCACCCCGATTTTATTAAATGTATTGCGAATAAAAACGGTGAATTAATTGCTTTTTCAATCATTTTACCAAGTTTTTCTTCAGCCCTTCAAAAGATGAAAGGGAAAAGCAATTGGCTTTCTTTTTTCTATCTGTTTAAAGCCATGTATTTTAACAATAGGGCTTCATTTTATCTTATCGGTATCCGACAAGACTACCAAAACAAAGGCATCACAGCATTGATTTTTAATGAAATGTTGCATGTTTTTCATAAACACAACATCCAATGGGTAGAAACCAACCCAGAATTAAAAGACAATTTGGCCATCCAACAGTTGTGGAAACACTATCAAAAGCGGCTGCATAAAAGACGCGTCACATTTTCAAAGGCAATAAAATAAATACTTTAGGTAGGTTATTTGCCACAACGTAACAACTCCTTAAAATAACTTATTTTTGCCAAATGAATTTGGCCGATACCATCATTGCAATTGCAAGTCCACCTGGAGAAGGAGCTATTGCACTTTTGAGGGTTTCGGGACCTGATGCAATTAAAAGCACTTCCGCTTTATTTCAATCCAAAACAAAACGCAGCCTTCAGGAGGGGCCTTCGCAGCAAGTCTATTTTGGAACACTAATGGCTGAAAAGGAAATGTTGGATGAAGTGTTGGTTGCTGTATTTAAAGCACCTCACTCCTACACTGGTGAAGATGTGATTGAAATTTCATGCCACGGATCACCCTATATTCAACAACAAATATTGCAGGCATTTCACAAGCAAAACGTAAGAATTGCCGAACCCGGAGAATTTACACTTCGGGCCTATCTCAATAAAAAAATGGATTTAAGTCAGGCCGAAGCTGTGGCCGACTTAATTGCTGCCGACGCTGCTGGAGCCCACCGCATGGCCATGCAGCAAATGCGCGGTGGTATTTCCTCTCATTTGGAAGCGCTTAGGGCTAAACTGATACACTTTACTGCCCTAATTGAATTGGAGTTGGATTTTTCTGAAGAAGATGTGGCCTTTGCCGATCGAAAGGAGTTGATTGAATTGGTCCGTGAGATACAAGCAGAACTACAAGAATTAATGTCCTCTTTTGCTCTTGGAAATGCTATTAAAACGGGGGTTCCTGTGGCCATTGCTGGAAAGCCAAACGCCGGAAAATCATCGCTTTTAAATGCATTACTTAACGAAGAAAAAGCCATAGTAT
>CAZTYX010000097.1:0-6055 GCA_964617385.1 uncultured Flavobacteriaceae bacterium
CCGGTGGCTAATTTAGGTATGAATTGCTCTTTTTGTTCTGCTGTGCCATACAGTAAAATGGGTAGGGTTCCAATGCCGGTATGAGCACCAAAGGCTGTAGAAAATGATCCAGAGGCACCTGAAATATAATCGCAAACCAGCATGGTTGAAACAAAATTCATGCCCAGCCCCCCATAGGTTTCGGGTATGCCTACACATAAAAATCCTAAATCACCAGCTTTTTTCATTAAAGCTTCAGTGAGGCCATAGTCTTTTTGTTCAAAGCGAGGTTTTTGAGGCCAAATTTCTCGATCAACGAATTCTTTTATCGTTTCCTTCATCATTTGCTGTTCTTCAGTAAAATCTTCAGGTGAAAAAATGTTGCTGTGTGGGGTGTCGGTTAAGACAAAAGCTCCTCCAAGGTTTGAATCAATTGTTTTTGTTTTCATTGCTTTAGATTTGGATTAATAAAATGTAAATGTTTGGGCCGTTTCAATAATATGTTGTGATACTTCAAAAAATGATTTAATTTTTTGAGGGTCTATTTTTTCTTTTAGAGTCTCATTAAATTTTAGCACCACGGCCTTAGAATCTTCTCTTTTTTGGATACCAAAAGGGGTGAGTCGAATGAGAACACTTCGGCCGTCTTTGGGATTGGGCTCACGATAAATTAAATCACGATCCTCCATCGTTTTTAATAATCGCGACAAACTCGTGGCTTCCATGCCCATTTTAGGACCAAGGGCTGTCGAAGGTGTTCCTTCCGATGCAATGCTTAATAAGGCAAAACCGGTGGCCATAGTAGAATTAAATTTTTGCGCCTCTTTATTATACATTTTACTCACAGATTGCCAAGCGGCTCTTAATATGCCGTCTAGTGTTTCTTGTTTCATAAATCAAAAATACATTATTATGCTATGCGCGCATAATAAAAATATATTTTTTTTTGCAAGTCGTTTAATTAATTATTTCTCAAGCGTATAAGGCTGAAATAAGATCTTTATATTTTTCAGCAATCACCTTTCTTTTGAGTTTCATGGTGGGCGTTAGGTGTCCTCCATCCACTGTCCATTCTTCAGGGGTTAGGGCAAAAGCTTTGATGCGCTCCCATTGGCCAAAATGTGTGTTGTGTTGGTTAATGTCTTGCTGAATAGCGTTTAAAAGGATTTCGTTTTGGATTGCCTTTTTATAATCTTGTTCAAATTTAAGCCCCTGTTCTTGCATCCAATTTTCGATGTATAAAAAATTGGGTTGAATTACGGCTGCGGGCATTTTTTGACCTTCACCCACCACCATGATTTGTTCAATAAAAAGCGATTGTTTCATTTGATTTTCAATCACTTGAGGTGCAATATATTTTCCGCCAGAGGTTTTAAACATTTCTTTTTTACGGTCGGTAATGCGCAAAAAACCGTCGGCGTCAATCTCTCCTATGTCACCCGTATGAAAATAGGCACCACTCATTACTTGCTGGGTGAGTTCAGGTTGTTTGTAATAGCCTTGCATCACGTTTGGCCCTTTACATAAAATTTCGCCGTCTTCAGCAATTTTTACTTCAACCCCTTCAATCACTTTTCCGACGGTTCCCACACGAAAACCACCATCTCTAAGGTCGTTCACAGAAATTACGGGAGAGGTTTCGGTAAGGCCATAGCCTTCCACAACAGTCATTCCTGCGGCAGTAAACACTCGTGCTAATCGAGCCTGCAAGGGTGCACTACCCGAAGCAATAAGGCTTAATTTTCCGCCTAGGGCTGCTTTCCACTTCGATAAAATCAATTTATTGGCAACAGCCAATTTCAGACCATAAAGGAAACCGTTTTGACCATAGGGTTCAAACTGTAAGCCCACGTTTACGGCCCAATAAAAGAGTTTTTGTTTGATACCACTCAATTCTTCCCCTTTCGCATAAATTTTATCATAAACCTTTTCTAACAATCGAGGCACTGCAGTCATCACATGCGGTTGTTCTTCTTTTAAATTATCTGCAATAGTTTCAAGCGATTCGGCAAAAGAAACAGCAATGCTATTGTACATATAGATATATAAAATAACACGTTCATATATATGACAAAGCGGAAGAAAACTCAATGCTTTTGAGGCACCCGGTTCGAGGGGAAGTCTTTTTGAACTCGCCAATACATTAGAAACTACGTTTTGATGATTGAGCATCACTCCTTTTGGGGTGCCTGTTGTTCCTGATGTATAGATGATGGTGGCTAAATCTGAAGGATTGACTTTTTTGGCTATGGCCGCCACCTCTTGTTCATTATTTTGTTGGGCTCCCAAGGCCAAAAGTTCACTCCAATGGGCACAATCTTTTAGTGTATCATAACTATACACTTTTTCTAAAGTAGGCACTTTGTCTTGGATTGACTTTACCTTTTCATATACTTCTTGGTCAGACACAAAACAATATTTGCTTTCCGAATGCTTTAAAATATATTCATAATCAGTAGCAGAAATGGTAGGGTATATAGGCACATTTATGGCGCCAATTCGAGAAAGCCCACAGTCGGTAACACACCATTCGGTGCGATTATTGGTGGAGATCATTGCAATTTTATCTTGGGTTTGTACACCTAAAGAAAGTAGGGCCTTGCTCATGGCCATTGACTTTTCATAGAAAGAGGCTGTAGAAAGGCGTTCCCATTTCCCATCATATTTGGTGGAAAAAGCATTCTCTAGGGGGTGGCGCTCAAGTTGATAAGCAATAAAATCAAATAAACGTGTTGGCTTCATGGTCATGCTATTTTATGCAAAATAGCAATTTTTTAATAAGAAACTCTTATTGCTTTTGTGTCAACCAAGCAAAAGCATTTTCGAAGGCCAGCATCCAAGGGCTCACATCGTCCTTGCTGTTGTTAGGATAATGCGCCCAGTTCCATGGAAACGTAGAGCGTTCTAAATGGGGCATCATCACCAAATGACGTCCATCGGCACTGGTGAGCATGGCTGCATTATATTGAGATCCATTTGGATTGGCAGGATAGCCTTCTTGATGATATTTTCCTGGAATATGGTATTGGTCTTCTGTATATGGAAAATCAAATTTCCCCTCACCATGTGCTGCCCAAATGCCCAAAGTGCTGCCCTCAAGATTTTCTAACATAATAGCGGGTGATTCTTTGATGGTTACTGCAGTAAATTGACATTCAAATTTTTGTGAATTGTTATGCAGCATTTTTGGTTTTTCATCATGCTCTGGAGTGAGTAAGCCCAAGCTAATAAACAGCTGACAGCCATTGCAAACGCCCAAAGATAGCGTGTCCTCTCGTTCAAAAAAGGCCTCAAGGCTGCGTTTGGCTTTTTCGTTAAATTTAAAAGAACCAGCCCATCCTTTGGCAGAACCCAACACATCAGAATTTGAAAAGCCACCAACCGCAGCTAAAAAATGAAAATCTTCTAACGTGGTTTGCCCCGAAATTAGATCAGTCATGTGTACATCGACCACTTCAAATCCTGCCAAATGCAGGGCATTGGCCATTTCACGTTCTGAATTACTTCCTTGTTCCCGAATCACAGCAGCTTTAATTTTAGGCTTTTGAGCCAGAGGTTTTAGCTGTCCTGTGAATTGAGAAGGAAATGTATATTCCAGAGGCTGGTTTTTATAATTCTCCATGCGCTGCTGTGCTAAATCGCCATACGTTTGTTGGGCATCTAACTGCGCAGAAGTTGAAAACCATAGATCGCGAAGGGCCGGAATGTCAAATTGGTATTTTCCTCTTGCCGTGGTTGCCACACATCCGCTGCCTGTTTTTACATCTCCAATCTTAATACAATTAATTTCTTGGTTTGCAGCCCATTGATCAAGTGGTTCGTTGGACTGCAAAAGGAGGCCTGAATTTTCGGCAAAAAACAAATGTACATCGTCTTTTGCGGGAATGGCCTCTAATTGTAATTCTAAGGCAATATTGGGATTAGGAAAAGCCATTTCAAGCAAACTTGTCAATAATCCTCCAGATGAAATATCATGGCCGGCACTTATTTTTTCATCATTTATGAGGGTTTGAATAAAAGCAAAAACCTTTTTGAAATAAGTTGCATCGGCAATTCCTGCCACTTCATTTCCAATGCTGTTTTGGGTTTGTGCAAAGGCAGAGCCACCGAGGACAAGGGCCTCACCCGACAGATCAATATAATAAAGCGCACCACCCTTGGGGTGTACTGCAGGAGTAACCGTTTTTCTTATGTCAGCACAGGCGCCAGCAGCTGATATGATTACAGTGCCCGGTGCAATCACAGTGCTATCTTTGTATTTCTGTTTCATGGAAAGTGAATCTTTTCCAGTTGGAATATTAATCCCAAGGGCAATAGCAAAATCGGAACAAGCTTCCACAGCTTCATAAAGCCGGGCATCTTCGCCAGGATTATTACAAGCCCACATCCAATTGGCAGAAAGACTTACGGCGGAAAGGCCTCCTTCTAAAGGAGCCCAAATTAAATTAGTTAAACTTTCAGCAATGGCTAGTTGACTTCCTTTTGCGGCATCTACCATGGCCACTAGAGGAGCATGTCCAATGGCGGTGGCAATCCCTTTATGGTTTTCATAATCTAAAGCCACCACACCACAGTTGCTTAAGGGCAATTGAAGACTGCCCACAGTTTGTTGTTGTGCTACACGTCCCGATACGCAACGATCTACTTTGTTAGTGAGCCAATCTTTACAGGCCACGGCTTCAATTTGAAGCACGTTTTCTAGATACGTTTGTATAGTAGCGGTGTCATAGGCTATGTTTTTAAAGGGGAAGGGAGCGGTTTGGTCTTCCATAATGGTTTTTGGCGCACTGCCAAAAAAGGCATCCAAATGCAAGTTTATGGGCTTTTCTCCGGTTTGTGTGTCTTCAAAAATAAATTGGTGGTTGTCGGTCACAGTACCTACTACATATAATGGGGCTCTCTCTCGTTGAGCAATTTTTTTAATTAACGGAAGATCTTCTGGGGCAATAATTAAGCCCATACGTTCTTGAGATTCGTTCCCAATAATTTCTTTAGCAGAAAGCGTGGGGTCTCCTAGAGGGAGTTGGTTAATGGCTATACTTCCGCCATTTTCTTCTACCAATTCAGAAAAACAGTTTAAATGTCCCCCAGCCCCATGGTCATGAATAGAAACAATGGGGTTGTTTCCTCTTTCTACCAAAGCTCTAATGGTGTTGGCCACTCTTTTTTGCATTTCAGGATTGGAACGCTGTACGGCATTAAGTTCAATAGCGTTTTCAAATTCTCCGGTGTTGGCAGATGATACAGCGGCACCCCCCATGCCAATGCGGTAATTGTCGCCCCCCAGGAGGAGAATTAAATCACCTTTTTTTGGTTTTTGTTTTAGGGCTTGTTCTTTAGTTCCAGAACCAACACCTCCAGCCAACATAATTACTTTGTCATAGCCCCATTGTCTGCCTTGCTCTTGATGTTCAAAAGTGAGCAAAGACCCATTGATGAGGGGTTGGCCAAATTTATTGCCAAAATCTGAGGCGCCATTAGAGGCTTTTATCAATAAATCTGACGGGGTTTGATAGAGCCAAGGGCGTGCTGGAAATCCATTTTCCCAGGCGTGATTTTTTGATAGCCGCGCATAAGGGGTCATATAAACCGCAGTGCCTGCAAAGGGAAGGGAACCTTGTCCGCCAGCCATTCGGTCTCTTATTTCACCACCAGAACCTGTGGCAGCCCCATTAAAAGGTTCAACTGTGGTGGGAAAATTGTGGGTTTCTGCTTTTAAGGAAATGATGCTTTCCACTTGTTTTTTAACATAGGGACTTGCTTCTTCAGGCTTTTCCGGTGCAAATTGAGTGAGTGTGGGCCCCTCAAGAAAAGCTACGTTATCTTTGTAGGCAGATACAATTTGATTGGGATGTGCCTTAGCCGTTTTTTTGATTAGTTGAAACAGGCTGTGTTCTTTTTCTTGACCATCAATAACAAAAGTGCCGTTAAAAATTTTATGGCGACAGTGTTCTGAATTGACTTGTGAAAATCCAAAAACTTCAGAGTCGGTTAGCGGGCGTTGAAGTGTTTTAGAGAGATCATTCAAATAGGCTATTTCCTCTGGATTGAGCGCCAAACCTTCTTCTTGATCATA
>CAZTYX010000098.1:0-6046 GCA_964617385.1 uncultured Flavobacteriaceae bacterium
AAAATAATTGGTTTTCATACCCTAAATTTTGTCCCACTAAGGTATCATTTTAGTTTGATGTTTTCTTTACCTTTGTGTGAATACTTAACAATTTAAAAATGCGCTCTGGAAACCCTGTTCTAACAACTAAAGCCTTCGCACCTGCGTTGCAACGCGAAGAAAAAATGACCCTTAATGGCACCGTTAACAAAACTTTTTTAAGCCTACTGCTATTGGTGGGTGCGGCCTATTTAACATTTGATCAAATCAACCCGGGCTTGCTTGTTGGCGCTAGCATTATTGGCTTTGTTGTGGCCTTGGTCACCATATTTAAAAGAGAATGGGCGCCTGTCACCGTGCCGTTATATGCTTTGGTTGAAGGGGTTGTTTTAGGGGGTATTTCTTATCTCTATAGCGCCCAATACGAAGGTATTGTTTCAAATGCTATCTTTTTAACCCTTGGCATCTTGATTTCATTGTTAATGCTCTACAAATCAGGCTATATAAAAGCAACAGAAAATTTTAAATTAGGGATTTTTGCTGCCACAGGAGGCATTGCCCTTGTCTATTTAGTGAATTTTGTGATGGGTTTTTTTGGCTCTAGCCTTGGAGTTCTTAACCCTATGAATAGTTCTTTGGTAAGCATTGGTTTTAGTCTTTTTGTGGTGGTGATTGCTGCCCTTAACTTAGTACTTGACTTTGATTTTATTGAAAAAGGTGTAGAAAATGGCGCTCCAAAACATATGGAATGGTTTGGTGCTTTTGGCCTATTGGTCACACTTATTTGGCTTTATTTGGAAATCCTTCGCCTGTTGGCCAAATTAAATTCTCAAAAATAAACGTGGCCTTTTGCAGATAAATTTGCACGCGTAGCCCATAACTCAATCTCCTTAATTATACATTAGAATAAGAAAATTTTATAGTGCCTTAAGAAAAATCAATGTAATACTTTTTTTTATAATAGTAATACTTTCATATATTTGGGCATGAAAAAATTGCCAGTCCTTTTTGACATTAATGAGCGTTTATACTGCAAAGACCCAGAATCTACAGTTTTAGGCAAAAAAATTGTAGGTCAAGGCATCATTATGATTGATGAATTGGGCTTTGAAGGATTTACATTCAAAAAATTGGGCGCCAAAATTGGTTCTAACGAAAGTTCAATTTATCGCTATTTTAAAAGCAAACATGCCTTACTCGTTTATTTAATTAATTGGTATTGGAGTTGGATTGAATATCAACTGGTTTTTGTTACAACAAACCTTACAGACCCCCATGAAAAACTGACACGTTCCATAAAATTACTCACACAAGGCATCAAAGAAGATCATGATTTTTCCTATATCAATGAGGTTTTACTCCACAAAATTATTGTGTCAGAATCGGTAAAAGCCTATTTGACCAAAGATGTTGATACTGAAAATGCACAGGGCTACTTTAAACCCTATAAAAGTGTGGTGCAGCGCGTAAGCACTTTCATTTCGCAAATCAACCCAAACTATAAATACCCACACATGATGGTTTCCACCCTTATTGAGGGAGCCCATCAACAACAATTTTTTTCGGAGCATTTGCCAGCCCTCACCGATGTTGAAAAAGGAAAAGAAAGTATTGTTTCATTTTATACCCATTTAGTTTTTAATACCATTCAAAATGAAGCCTAAAACCCCTTTAAATAGAAGTTTTTTGCTCGTTCTCTTTGTGTTAAAGATGAGCATTTTAGCAGAGCCATTGTTGCTGACATTTCATTGGGCAAATGACAGCAAAGCTGTGGCTGTTTTGGATTTGGATTGGAATAACGATACCGATGAAAAAGAAGATCAACAAGAAAAAGACAAAATTAATGCCCCAACACTTTGGCTTAAAACCAATCGAAATATGCCCCCTGTATTGGCTAATTTTAATTTAAGTGAAAAATTATTTCGTTCGCCTAAATTAAAAGTCATTTCTCCGCCTCCCGAGCAGGCATAACTTCGCCTCAATCGTTTATAAACTCGTTTAATAAAAAACACATTTTGCCTGTACATTTTGTCATGGGCAATAATATAAATTAGTTCAAAATGAATCGAAATTCAATATTCAAACATATTAAATCAGACCTTCCTGCCAGTATTGTGGTATTCTTTGTGGCCCTACCCCTGTGTTTGGGCATTGCCCTTGCCAGTGGAGCACCACTGTTTTCAGGACTCATCGCAGGTATTGTGGGAGGTATTGTGGTGGGCACTTTAAGCGGCTCGCAAATTGGTGTTAGTGGTCCGGCAGCCGGTTTGGCCGCCATTGTTTTAACCGCTATTGGAACTCTTGGTGGATTCGAGAATTTTCTCGTTGCTGTGGTTTTAGGAGGTGTAATTCAATTGGTTTTTGGCATACTAAAAGCCGGCGTTATTGGCTATTATTTTCCCTCTTCTGTAATTAAAGGAATGCTCACAGGGATTGGAATCATTATCATTTTAAAACAAATTCCACACTTTTTTGGGTATGATGCGGTGGCAGAAGGTGATTTTTCCTTTTCCCAAGGTACAGGCGAAAATACATTTACCGGTATTTTTTCTGCACTCAATTATATTAGTCCTGGAGCTACCCTAATTGCAGTTATGGCTCTTTCCATACTCTTGCTATGGGAAAATGTGTTGGTCAAAAAAGGTAAAATTTTTCAACTCATTCAAGGCCCTTTAGTCGCTGTAGGGGTTGGTATTATTTATAGTATTGCCACTGCTGGAAACGCTTTTTGGGGGATTGATGCCTCTCACTTGGTGAGTGTGCCTGTGGCAGAAGATCTCGGTTCTTTTGTCTCCAAATTTACCTTTCCTAATTTTGCAGTCATAGGCAACTCGCAAATTTGGGTCACCGCCTTCACCATTGCATTGGTTGCTAGTTTAGAAACCTTACTTTGCGTAGAAGCTACAGACTCTATTGATCCGATGAAACGTATTACCCCCACCAACCGGGAGTTGATGGCGCAAGGCACCGGAAATATTATTTCTGGACTCATTGGTGGGTTACCAATAACACAAGTAATTGTGAGAAGCTCAGCCAATATTCACTCTGGCGGTAAAACAAAATTAGCCGCTATTATACACGGTTTCTTTTTATTGATTTCGGTGTTAACCATTCCATTTGTTCTCAATAAAATTCCACTTTCAGTATTAGCCGCCATTTTGTTTATTGTAGGCTATAAATTGGCTAAACCTGCTTTGTTTGCCACCATGTATCGACTAGGATGGAAACAATTTGTGCCCTTTGTGGTTACTATTTTGGGTATCGTTTTTACCGATTTATTGGTTGGCATTGGCTTGGGACTTATAGTTGGCGTTACCGTTATTCTTATCAAAAGCTATCAAAATTCACATTTCCTTCATATTAAAGATGAATCAAATGGGAAAAATAAAATTGTGATGCGATTGGCCGAAGAAGTAACCTTTATAAACAAAGGGGCCATCCTAAAAGAATTGGAGCTGCTCCCTCAAAATGCCATTCTTGAATTGGATGTCACAAAAACAGTCTATCTAGACAATGACGTCATCGAAATTTTAGATAACTTTCTAGAAAAAGCAAAAACAAGAAATATTGAAATTATTCTCATCAGAGAGGGAGGGCGTATAGTTCAACCCGAAAGTTTTGCCCACCTGTTTCAACCCAAAAAGAAAAGCGCATAATAGTTGCACCCTTATGTATTAATTAAAAAGTAAAAAAATGAAAGCACATACTAAAGAAACACAACAAGCAATGACCCCAGAAAAAGCCTTAACCACCTTAATGGATGGCAATGCACGTTTTCAAAACAATCAAAAAGCACCGCGCAATTTGATGGAACAAGTTCAAGACACCAGTAGTGGACAATATCCTTTTGCAACCATTTTGAGTTGCATTGACTCACGCGTGTCTGCAGAACTTATTTTTGACCAAGGCATCGGCGATATTTTTAGCGTTCGCATTGCGGGAAACTTTGTGAATGAAGACATTTTAGGCAGCATGGAATTTGCTTGCAAATTGGCCGGCACTAAATTGGTAATCGTTTTAGGACACACCGCTTGTGGCGCCGTTAAAGGAGCTTGCGACCATGCCCGATTAGGCAATTTGAGTGCCTTGATTCAAAAAATTGAACCGGCTGTTGAGGCTGTTACTGAACCCACAGATCCGGCGCTGCGCAATTCATCTAATGCCGATTTTGTCGATCAAGTGGCGGAACAAAACGTGCATATGACCATTGCAGATATTCGTGAACAAAGCCCAGTTTTAGCCGAATTGGAAGCCGAGGGGGCCATTAAAATTGTGGGAGCCATGTATGATATTAAATCTGGAGCGGTACATTTTTTATAAACCCTAAGTTGGTTATTCGTGTTGGGGGTTTTTTAAACGGCCACACTTATCCACTATGGCTCGTCATAATATCCCCTCCATTGGAGGGGATATTTTTTTCTATTTTTTATAGTGGGAGAATCAAATCTATTGGAACCAAAAAAGCCCTCCGTTTCACTGGAAAGCTTCTCACTGGTTGAAAACATTGGAAATGTTCCAATCTAACAACACACAACATCTTTAAAAAGTGCGGTCTGGACGGGACTCGAACCCGCGACCCCATGCGTGACAGGCATGTATTCTAACCAACTGAACTACCAGACCCAATTAGCGTGTGCAAATATACATTGCATTTTCTATTTCCCAAACAATTGCACTAAAAAGGAGTGAAACAAAAAATTATGCGCTTTTAGAGCTGAGCATCTAAGGCATCTGCATAGGTAGTTTTAGGAGCAACACCCACTTGCCTTGCCACCAATTCGCCTTTATTAAAAACCAATACTGTGGGAATATTACGCACACCAAATTTGGCGGCAAATTCTTGATTTTGATCCACATCAAGTTTGCCCACCACGGCTTTACCTTCGTAATCGTTGCTGAGCTCTTCAATAATGGGACCCACCATGCGGCAAGGTCCGCACCATGCTGCCCAAAAATCTACTAAAACAGGTTTGTCTGATTGCAATACAATCTCTTCAAATGTAGCGTCGGATATTTCTATAGCCATCGTAAAAATTTTGTCAAAAATAATTATTTTTCTGTGATCTAGGCAGCACTATTAAATCAATAAAACTTATATCGCTATTCCCTTAATTAATGTGGTAGGGCCACTTCTCCTTTTCTAATAATTCTAATAAATGAGAATCAATTTTCACTTTCTTTTTTCTACTAAAGAGTGTTAATTTAACCTCCTTTTTAGTGTCATATATATTGAAATACAAGGGCTTATCTCCTTTAAATTCACGCATTTGCTGGTCTAACTTCTTAACCGTATCTGCGCCAAGGGCATGAATGTCCAATTTTAGGGTTAGCTTTTTGGCATTATTTTCAAGGGTGTTTTGCAGCATTTCAAAAAATTGAAACTGAATACGAGGAGCACCGCCCTTTCCGGTTTCTCTGTCACGCCAACCTTCCCGCACCATAAAGCGAATGCGAATAAATTGATTGACCACCAAAAAATGACGGTATTTTAAATAGTCTTCACCAAAAATGCGAAACTCATACTGATCCGAGAAATCTTCCAAAACAAAACGGGCCCAACCTTTTCCATTTCGACTTTCGAGGTGCTCCACTTCATTCACAATGCCTCCCACTGCCAATTCTTTTCGTAAAAAAGGATTTAAATCGCTAAGCTGCTGTAAAGGCACACTGGCAAAAAATCGCATTTCATGAGCAAAAGCATCAAGCGGATGGGCAGAAAGATAAATGCCTACTACTTCTTTTTCTTTTTTCAATGTGGCTAAAGAACTCCATGGCTCACACGGTGGAATGCTAAGGTCCTGATAGGTGCTTTCAACTTGTTCGCCAAACAAACTGACTTGGGCAGAATTTTCATTTTCTTGAAATTTAGCCCCAAAACGCAACGCTTTTTCTAAAAAAGTTACTCCATCGCCATCTGGATTAAAATATTGTGCACGATGCACTGTACCAAGAGAATCTAAACCGCCAGCCAGCACTAAATTTTCAAACGCTTTTTTGTTGGCCGCCCTCAAATCTATGCGCTTCACCAAATCAAAAATAGATTCATATTTTTCTTCTTCCCGATTTT
>CAZTYX010000099.1:0-2468 GCA_964617385.1 uncultured Flavobacteriaceae bacterium
GTATAAGTTTTCGCATTAGATAAAGATTTAAAATATTTGATTACAATTATTTATGGGGATAGGGCAAATTGATTTTTAAAAAAAAATGCCAACTGAAGTTATCAAAAAATATTTTAAAATCAGAGGTTTAAGAATGTCATGAGTTGTTGGCCAAACTTATCCCAAGTATAGTTTTGCTTAGCTTCTTTAATAGCTCCTTTCCATTCTTTTAGGTTTTTTTCTTCTAAAAGGGAAATTAGCTTTTTGGCTATTGCATGTGGTGTTTTTTGTGTAACCAAACCCGTTTTATCCTTTAGAATTGGATCACTCAATCCAGGAATTTCCGTTACCAAGAGTGGTTTTTCAAAGTGATAGGCAAGGGGTGTAACGCCACTTTGGGTGGCTGTATGATAGGTTTGAGCCACAATATTGGCGGCAGAAAAAACGTTTTGTGTCATTTTTTGATCGGCATATTTAAAATGCAACAACACCCTATCTTCCAATCCATAGGTTTTTATGAGTTGCTTGTATTTATTTTCATCTTCATAACATTCACCCACAACGGCCAACATTACTGGACTATTTTTTAGGGGCGCTTCACCAAAAGCTTGAATCAAAAGGTCTAAGCCTTTGTAGGCACGTATTAATCCGTAAAACAACACAATTGGAATGCCTTGTGGCCAACCCAAATTGGTTCTGGCCTTTTGTTGGGGAATTATTGAAGGTAGGTTTTGCGCGATGGGATGAAATCCTTTCCACAGCGGTTTTTGAAATTTTTCTTGCTCTATTTGTTTTCCCACATAAGAGGATAGGGTTGCAAAGGCATCCATTTTTACTCCAAAAATTCGATTTAGAAAACCATCCCATGGTTTGCGTTCATGGGGCCACCAATTGTCAACCAATGCAATTCTATGGGTGTTTTTTAGCCGTCTTGCGAGAAAACCATAAAGCGGAGCCAAAAACGGAGTGTAATATCGAAAAATGACCGTATCAGGATTTATTTTTTTTAGTGCCACAGCGGCTTTGTGCCACAAAAAGGGATTATAAGCATGAAGCAATCGATGAATTGTCAACCCATTTGGAAGGGGGTGGGTTTGAAATTGTGTTTTACCAGGAAATAAAAGCGATGGATATAAGTGGGTAAAAGTGGCCAAAACAACGTCTTGCTTTTGTTGTTTCAACACCAACGCCAATTGCTCTTGTGTATCAGCAATGCCTCCTCTATAGGGGGGCGCCGGACCCACCAAAACGATTCTTTTTGAAACAGCCATTTAGGTGAAGGCGAATTGGCGGTTAGGTAAAATGCGTGCAATCTGGAAACTCATCAACAGACAAATAGCAAAATAAATACTACAAAACAGACTGAAGGGTTGGTGCTGTTCCCATAAAAAAGCATGTTGTGGAAGCCCCAAAAAAACAATACTAATCACCGCCCTGAGGAGTTCCAATCGGCTGGCCCAAGCATGAAAATCCATTATGGATGTAAATGCAAAAATGCTGAAGAAGAGAAGCCCCACATAAGCTACTCGAAATAGATTGTCAAAACTGCTGAAATTGCTTAAAAAATAAAGGAGCATTAGGGTAATTCCAAAAAATTGAAACCCAGCATAGCCTTTTAAAAATAGGGAATAATTGGGAGCGTATTTTTTTTGGTTATAGGGATTTTCTGTTTGCTTTTTTGGAAAACGTTTAATCATATCTGCAGGCCGCCATCCGGTGGGCATAAACCAAATTTTGAACTTATCCTGCCATGAATGGGTGTGCCAAGCGTCGTGCAAAAGCCCGAATATATGTTGAAAATTAATCCAAAAAGGATTCCAACTCTGAACCGGTTTTAAAGTGCCATAAACAGGGGGCACATGCTCTAGTTCTTCTTGAAAAGTGCCAAACCAACGGTCCCAAACACAAAAAATGGCTGCTAGGTTTTTATCCACATATTCTGGATTAATGGCGTGATGCACTCTATGTTGTGAAGGGGTCACAAAAATATATTCAAGCCAGCCTAGTTTTCCAATGTGTTGGGTGTGATACCAAAATTGACCAAACAAATGAAGGGGCGCCAAAAGGATAATCACCTCGTGTGGCACGCCCAGAAGTGCTGCTGGAATAAGAAATAAGGCAGACAGGCTAACTAAATTAGAAAAACTTTGTCTGAGGGCGCAGGCCAAATTAAACTCTTCACTGCTGTGATGTATGATGTGTTGATTCCAAAAAAGGTTGACATGATGATTTAGTCGATGGCCCCAATAACTGGCAAAATCGATACAAATAAAAGCAATAATATACGTCCAGAAATGAACCTCAAGGGATTGCAATTGTATGAGATCCAATAAATAGGGATAGGAAATTAAAATCAACGTTAACCCAGTCAAGTCTTTTAATATGTTGGTCATACCAGAGCTCAAACTGGCTAGGGTGTCCATATAAGTATAGGTTTGATTATGAGTGAAATGCCCATAGTCAAATTCGATAAGCACTAAGAATAGAAA
>CAZTYX010000099.1:2478-5937 GCA_964617385.1 uncultured Flavobacteriaceae bacterium
ATAGAAAAGCCGGGATGGCCCAAAGTAATATAGCGGCATAGGTCTCCATTGCATTTGTTTTCCTAAAAGTAAAAAATTATTGGGTGATGACCCAACCGCCTGATTTGATCAAAGGCTCAGCTTGTTTAAACTTTACTGTTTTGGATTCGCCTGTAGCCACATTTTTTATGGTAACCTTTTCATTTCGGCCAATTTTAGGTTGCTCACGCACCACAGTTTCTACAGGGGTGTGTTGCTGTGCTTGACTGGCTCCTGCACCCACACGTCTACTGCGTTCTGCCAATTGATCAGAATTTAACACCTCATCTTTTGTGGTGTTGTATTGCTGCGTTCTTCGGGTTTGTTTGGCTTCTTGAATGGCGCCTTGGTTTTGATTGGGTAAAGTACCCTTAATTAAGAAAGACAACACTTCTCGGTTCAACTGATTGAGCATGGATTTAAACAATTCAAAAGCTTCAAACTTATAAATCAATAAGGGATCTTTTTGTTCATGAACGGCCAACTGAACAGATTGTTTTAATTCATCCATTTTTCGCAAATGCACTTTCCAAGCGTCGTCTATGAGGGCAAGCGTTATGTTTCGTTCAAAATCTTCAACCAGTTTTTGACCTTTGCTTTCATAGGCAGCCTCAAGGTTGGTTACTACGTTGAGGGTTTTTACACCGTCGGTAAAAGGCACCACAATGCGTTCAAATTTATTGCCCGGTTGTTCAAATACATTTTTTATTACCGGAAAAGCCATTTCAGCACTCGATGCTGTTTTGGTCTCATAGTGGGTGAGTAGGGCTTGATATAATTGGTCAATAAGGTTGGCCTCCGATTCAGTCTCAAACTGTGCTTCGCTAATAGGCGAGGTAATGGAGAAATTACTAATAATTTCAAACTCAAAATTTTTATAATCTTTTTGGGCTTTGTTGTTGAATACAATATCCTCACAGGTGTCATAGAGCATGTTGAGGATGTCTAGTTTTAAACGAGATCCTTGTAGCGCGTGTTTACGGCGCTTATAGATTACTTCACGTTGAGCGCTCATCACATCGTCGTATTCCAAAAGCCTTTTGCGAATGCCAAAGTTGTTTTCTTCTACTTTCTTTTGTGCGCGTTCAATAGACTTAGTCATCATGGAATGCTGAATCACTTCGCCTTCTTCAAGCCCCATGCGATCCATAACTTTGGCCACCCGATCGGAGCCGAAGAGGCGCATCAAATTATCTTCTAATGACACATAGAACTGAGAACTGCCTGGGTCTCCTTGGCGTCCAGATCGTCCGCGTAGCTGACGGTCAACACGTCGAGAATCGTGTCGTTCAGTGCCAATAATAGCCAAACCACCAGCGGCTTTTACTTCTTCCGAAAGTTTTATATCCGTTCCCCGTCCAGCCATGTTGGTGGCTATGGTCACAATGCCAGGGTTACCTGCTTCCGCCACAATGTCGGCTTCTTTTTTGTGCAATTTGGCATTGAGCACGTTATGGGGCACTTTTCTGATCTGAAGCATTTTGCTGAGCAATTCCGAAATTTCTACCGACGTGGTTCCAATCAAAACAGGACGACCCGCTCTTGAAAGTTCAGTCACTTGCTCAATTACTGCATTATATTTTTCACGCTTTGTTTTGTATATCAAATCGTTTTCATCTCTTCTGGCAATAGGCCTATTGGTGGGAATTTCAACCACATCAAGGGCGTAAATTTCCCAAAACTCTCCTGCTTCCGTGATTGCCGTTCCGGTCATTCCTGAGAGTTTTTGATACATTCTGAAGTAGTTTTGAAGCGTAATGGTGGCATAGGTTTGTGTAGCGGCTTCAATTTTTACATTTTCCTTGGCCTCAATGGCTTGGTGAAGTCCATCAGAATAGCGTCTGCCTTCCATGATACGCCCCGTTTGTTCATCAACTATTTTTACCTTATTGTCCATTACCACATATTCCACATCCTTTTCAAACAAGGTATAGGCTTTCAGCAATTGGTTCATGGAATGGATGCGCTCACTTTTAACATCAAATTCTTTAAAAAGCACTTCTTTTTCGGCGGCTTCGTTTTTGGGTGTAAGCGCTTTAGCTTCAATTTTTGCAATTTCACCACCAATGTCTGGTAATACAAAAAAGTTTTTGTCATTATGGTCTCCCGATAGGTTTTCAATACCCTTTTCAGTAAGTTCTATCTGGTTGTTTTTTTCATCAATGGTAAAGAACAATTCGGCATCTACTTTGGGCATTTCCCGATTGTTATCTTGCATATAGAAATTTTCTGTTTTTTGGAGTAATTGTTTGACTCCTTCTTCGCTCAAGAATTTAATTAGCGCTTTGTTTTTTGGCAAACCACGATGTACTCTCAATAACAACAAGCCCCCTTCTTTGTCATCTCCGGCTTTAATTTTAGCTTTGGCTTCGGCCAAAACCCCCGTGAGCAAAGTTCTTTGTTGTTGCACTAAAGCTCCAATTTTTGGCTTGAGTTGATCAAATTCATGACGATCGCCTTCTGGTGTGGGCCCTGAAATGATAAGGGGAGTACGGGCATCATCAATCAAAACAGAATCTACTTCATCCACAATGGCATAGTGGTGTTTGCGTTGCACCAAATCTTCTTGGGTGTGCGCCATGTTGTCGCGCAAATAGTCAAAACCAAATTCGTTATTGGTACCATAGGTAATATCGGCCAAATAGGCTTTGCGCCTTTCGGGACTATTGGGTTTGTGGTAGTCTATACAATCTACAGAGAGTCCATGAAATTCAAATAGAGGAGCCATCCAAGCGCTGTCTCTTTTAGCCAGATAGTCGTTAACTGTAACCAGGTGCACCCCTTTGCCACTCAGTGCATTTAAATAGACGGGTAAGGTGGCTACTAAGGTTTTTCCTTCACCGGTTTGCATTTCCGCAATTTTTCCTTGATGCAGGGCAATGCCTCCAATAAGCTGAACGTCATAATGTATCATGTCCCACGTAATGGCTTTTCCGGCAGCATCCCATTGATGGCTCCAGTGGGCTTGATCCCCCTTTAAAGACACATAATCTTTGTGTTGTGATAATTGACGGTCGTTTTCATTGGCTGTTACTGTTAGTCCTTTATTTTCAACTAATCTTCGTGCCGTTTATTTAACCACGGCAAAAGCCTCAGGTAATAGGGTATTCAACAATTCCTCTACGGCTTGATAAGCAGCTTCTTCTTGGGCGTCAATTTTTTCGTAGAGTCCTTCTTTAACATCAATTCCAGAGGAAGTGTCAACTTCTTCTTTTAATTCTGCTATTGCCTCTTCAAAGGGTTTTCTAAGGGTGTTGATTTGGGTTTTAAATTCCGCAGTTTTATTTCGTAATGCATCATCAGACAAGTTTTTTAATTGTTCTTGTTCGGCATTGATTTTATGAACCAGGGGACTAATTTTTTTAAGGTCTTGTTTGGTTTTATCACCAACAAATGTTTTTAAAATACTGTTTAAAATGCTCATGAATCTATGGGCTTTTT
>CAZTYX010000100.1:0-5932 GCA_964617385.1 uncultured Flavobacteriaceae bacterium
TTGTTTTGTCTTAAAATGAGTTCGCCTAAAAATCCGGCAATAAAAAATTGTGCTCCCAAAATCATTAGTGCCAGAGCTACATAAAATTCGGGCCGTTGGGTGATGAGCCTTCCTGTGGTGGTTAAAAACAATTTATCTATGCCTAAATAGAGGGTAAATAAAAAGCCACCAAAAAGCATTAATGTGCCCCAGAGCCCAAAAAAGTGCATGGGTCTTTTCCCAAAAGCGTTTAAAAACCAAAGCGTGATTAAATCTAAAAAGCCCCTAAAAAAACGTTCGGATCCAAATTTGGTTTTACCAAACTTTCGGGCTTGGTGTTCCACCACCTGTTCTCCAATTTTGGTGAAGCCTTGTTGGGCAGCCAAAACGGGAATGTATCGATGCATGTCTCCCCTCAAGTCAATGCTTTTTACCACCGCACTGCGGTAAAGTTTTATACCACAATTAAAATCGTGGAGAGGAATTTTAGAAACTCTTCTTGCAGCCCAATTAAAAATTTTTGAAGGAATATTTTTAGATAGCACGGCATCATAGCGCACTTTTTTCCAGCCCGAAATTAAATCGAGTTGCTCCTCTTGAAGTTTTTTCATCATCACCGGAATTTCTTCTGGAGAGTCTTGTAGGTCGGCATCTAGCGTAGCCACGTAGCAGCCTTTAGCAGCAGTAAAACCGGCGTGAAGAGCCTGTGCTTTACCGTAATTTCGGGCAAAAGAAAGCCCTTTTACTTGTGGGTATTGCCGAGCCAATTCACAAATCATTTCCCATGAATTATCGGTGCTGCCATCGTCTACATAAATCACCTCATAAGCATAAGATTCTTTTTCGAATGCCGTTGAAATCCATTGCTGAAGGGCTTGGAGCGAAGCTGCTTCATTAAGCAAAGGAATAATAATGGAAAGCTGAATATTGTTTTGCATCTATTGCAAAACTAAGCATTTAGATTACTCAGGTCTTGATTTTTTTATGATTAAGCCCGCAACCAAAGAAATAATAAAGCCAAAGAACAAAGAAAAAATAATTCCAATGGCAGCCATAATGGCTGGAGAGCTGAATTTTTTCTGCATTTCTTTAATCTGATTGAGTGTTTCTTTGGGCAATTCGGGTTGTTCCATTCGGATGGTTTCCATTTGAAAATCAACGGATTTTTGGATGGTATCTGGATCTATAACAGTAACTAAAAGCGCTTGATAGAGTACAGAAAGGATGCCTGAAATTAACGCTATGCCTAATCCGGTTTTTAAGGCTTCAGAGAGGCTTATGTAGCCTTCGTTAGCTTTTTTAAAGGCAAGCAATCCAAGCACTATAACGATAGTAGAGCTAGCAAGACTAACCATGCCAATTTTTGTGTCGTTTTGATAGTGCATTTCTAAAAAGTAGATCATAAGCCCAAAAACAATAGAAATGAGGCCTAAAATAAGGCCATATTGTAGAGCAAAAGAGCTGGTTTTTACAGTGGATTTTTCCATTTATTGAAGTTTTTAATTAAGTGTCCAGTAAATGAATCAAAAAAAATGGATATTAAAAAAGATTTTTTGAAAAAAAGCCTAGATTTGCAGTCCGAAATATAAAAATAAAATGAAAGCAGATATTCATCCGGAAAATTATAGACTTGTTGCCTTCAAAGATATGTCTAATGACGATGTGTTTATTACCAAGTCTACCGCCGCCACAAACGACACCCTAGAAGTTGAAGGTGTTGAATATCCCTTAGTGAAATTAGAAATTTCCCGAACTTCTCATCCTTATTATACCGGTAAAACCAAATTGGTGGATACTGCTGGTAGAATTGATAAGTTCAAAAATAAATACGCTAAGTTTAAAAAATAAGCGGTATAACACAGTATCAAAAACCACTCTCCTTATGGACGAGTGGTTTTTTTATACACTTTTTTTAAGACCAAAAGATTTATAGGGTTCATTTCCAAACCCATCACGTTTTTTTGTGAGAAACGGATGGCTTCGTCATAATAGAGTGGTACGATTGGAAAAGTAGCCATCGCCAAACTGTCCATGGTTGAATATAATTGGATTCGTTTGTTTTCTATAGTGGTTTCTATAGCTTGTTCATAGAAGGTATTAAAGGTTGGGTTTGAATAGTGGGTGTAATTGGGGCCTTGGGGTGAAAAATTTTTATTGTAAAACAAGGACAGATAATTTTCTGCATCCGGATAGTCTGCAATCCAACTGGCACGAAAAACCTCTAATTTTCCATTGGATTTGGCTTGCCTGAGCGTGGCTGTGGGCATAATGTCTATTTGAATATCTAATCCAATTTTGCTCAACTCACTTTGCAAAAATTCACAAAGATCCACATAGTTAGCATCCGTTGCAATTCGGATTTGAGGTTTTTGGTCTGTTTCTTGGCTATAGTCTGCCACCAATGCGCGAGCCTTTATGGGGTCATAAACAAAAGGTGTTTTTGAGGCACCTGCCAATCCTGCAGGTATAAATCCTTTGTTGGCAGGTGTGCCGATGTTATTTCTTAAATAGGCAATCATTGTGGCTCTGTTAAAGCCAATATTCATAGCCTCTCTAATTCGAATATCGTTTACAGGACTTTCGTTAGCGTCTAAATAGAAGCCCAAGTATTCGGTATTGAGGTAGGGCCCTTTTTGCATGTTAATTTGTGTATTATACTTTGGTCTTAAATCCCCTTGTGGGTTTAGGAGTTGGTCTTTATAGGAAGCGTCTAAGGAATTGATAAAATCTAGTTTGCCCTGTAAAAAAAGCATGAATTCACTCTGAATATCAGGAATAAATTGAACGGCTACAGCTTCTAAATAAGGGAGTTTTTGTCCTTTATCATCAAGTTCAAAATAAGTTGGATTGCGCCGCAAAACCAGTTTAACGTTTTCTTCCCAACGTTTAAAATAAAAAGGACCAGTGCCAACAGGATTTTTTCTGAAATCTTCTAGAGCCGCTGCCTCATGGGGCACCACAGCGCAATACCGCATGCTTAATAAGCCTAAAAAAGCAGGGAATGGTTTTTTTAATTGGATTTGAAAAACACTGTCATTCAATGCGGAGTAATGCGCCACCTGTTGCATTACCCATCGACCGGGTGAGGCCAACTGAGGGTCCACCAAACGATCGAAACTATACACAAAATCTTGCGCCACCACATTTCTCGTTTTTTTAGTACCAAAATGAGGTGAGGGATGAAAATAAACATCTTGTCTCAATGTAAATGTATATCGCAATCCATCGGCACTCAACTGCCATTTTTTAGCAATTTCAGGTTGTATTTTTAAGGTGCTGTCCAATTGAACAAGCCCATTAAAAAGTTGATTAATGGGCCAAATATTTTGTGGATTTCTCGCAAAGGCAGGGTCTAACGAAGTCACGTTGCGGTATTCGTTGTAACGAAAAACAGTAGAATCATCAATTTTTTGGGGTGCCGAGCACTGGTTCAAGACGAGTGCACCTCCAAGCAGGAGGATCCAAAACCGATACTTTTGTGGCATGTACTATTGTTGGTATATTTGCCAAAAATAATCAAACTTGCTTAGACAAGCCCGATGCACAAAATGAAAAGGAACCAAACTCATAACAAGCCCACTGTGGCCTTTCATACTTTGGGGTGTAAGCTTAATTTTGCTGAAACGGCTACTATTGCACGGCGGTTTGAAACAGCAGCTTATGCGCAAGTGTCCTTTGAAAACAAAGCGGATGTCTACGTAATTAACACCTGTTCGGTTACAGAAAATGCAGACAAACGGCTAAAAGGTTTGGTAAAAAAAGCACTTACCCAAAACCCCAAAGGCTATGTGGTGGCTATTGGCTGCTATGCCCAACTACAGCCACATCAAATTGCTAAGCTAGACGGGGTGGATTTAGTTCTAGGTGCTAAAGAAAAATTTAAATTGGTGGACTATATCACTCATCTCACAAAAGAAGAGGATACTCAAGTGCATGCCTGCGATATTGAAGCTACCCATCGATTTGAAAGCAGCTATTCCATTGGGGAAAGAACGCGTGCATTTTTGAAAGTGCAAGATGGCTGCGATTATAAATGTACTTATTGTACCATTCCAAAAGCTAGGGGTATTTCTAGAAGTGATACGGTTGCACACATTATCGAAAATGCAAATGCCATCACAAAGCAAGGCATCAAAGAAATTGTTTTAACAGGGGTTAATATTGGAGATTATGGAAAAGGTGAATTTGGAAATAAAAAACACGAGCATACTTTTTTTCAATTAGTTGAAGCACTTGAAAATAAAACTCAGGCCCAACGAATTCGAATTTCTTCCATTGAGCCTAATTTGCTTTCTGATGAAATCATTTCTTTTGTAGCCCAAAGTCAGCGTTTTGTGCCTCATTTTCATATTCCATTGCAAAGTGGCAGTGACCTTTTATTAAAAAATATGAAACGACGTTATTTGACGGCGCTATATACCCAAAAAGTGACCCAAATTAAAGAAATAATGCCTCAAGCCTGTATTGGGGTGGATGTGATTGTGGGATATCCAGGTGAAACGGAAGCTGAATTTTTAAAGACCTATGATTATTTAAATGCACTCCCCATTTCCTATTTACACGTTTTCACCTATTCGGAACGGCCTGGAACAGAAGCTGCCGCTATGTCAAAGCAAGTACCACAAGCGGTGCGAAATAAGCGCAGCAAGATGCTCCGCATCTTATCGATTAAGAAACGACGTGCCTTTTATGAAACCCAATGCGGAAGTACACAGCAGGTGCTTTTTGAAGGACAATCCAAAGACGGTTATATGTTTGGTTTTACACCCAACTATGTGAAAGTGAAAACGGCTTGGAACCCCACATGGGTCAATCAAAATAAAAGGATGGAGTTGCACGAAATAGACACCGATGGTACCATGATTGGTTCGGTGCAAGAGGAAGTGCTTAAAGTTTAATACCGACAGGCAAAAGGGATTTGTATGTGCGATTTTTTCTTACGAAACCAGCAATTTTAGGTGAAGTGGGCACCACTTTTAAATTTTTTTCTGCAATGAACTCTAAGGCTTTTGTAATAAAGAGTTCTTCAAACTCTGGGGAATTGATCTCTTTGGGGATGGCTAATTTGGTGAGGAAAATTTTTCGTTCTTGTTCTGAATATTCGATGCGAGCAAGTACATTGTTGTGTTTTATTTCAAATTGTCTTAAAAACTCGTTGTTAACCAAAGTCAATGTGTCCATATTTGAGATAAGATTATTTTTACGTCAAAAGTTTAAAGTCGGACTGCAAAGATAAGCAAAATATGAGTACAACTAAAAAATAAATTGAGATGAGCGCTACTTGTATTTATTGTATGCCCGGCATGGCAGCGAGTCCAAAAATATTTGAATTTTTAGATTTGCCTAAACCCTATAAAATAAAAACCCTCCACTGGATACCTCCAGTACCAAACGAGTCTTTATCTGCCTATGCTAAGCGTATGTGTCGTTTTGTGACCGATGAAAATCCAATTTTACTTGGGGTTTCATTTGGAGGCATATTAGTCCAAGAAATGGCGAAATTAATACCAACCGAAAAGGTGGTAATAGTATCCAGCATAAAGACTAGGGATGAGCTTCCTTTGGCTATGAAAATGGCCCACCGCACCCAAATTCATAAACTGTTGCCTTTGCAATGGATAGAAAGTATAGACGCTTTGGCACTTTTTGCCTTTGGATCACGGTTAAAAAAGCGCCTGGATCTCTATCAAAAATACCTTTCTGAGCGTGATCCCGACTATTTGAGTTGGGCTATAGATGTTTTGGTGCATTGGCAACAAACCACTCCCGCTGCGACGGTGCTTCATATTCATGGTGATAAAGACACGGTTTTCCCACCGAAAAACTTGCAGCAACCTGTGCATTATATATCAGGGGGACATGCCATCATTTTAACCCAGGCTGCGTGGTTCAATGAGTATTTAGTAAGTCTGATTGCTGAAAAAGGGTAAACTTTTGTACCTTTTTAAAAAAT
>CAZTYX010000101.1:0-5858 GCA_964617385.1 uncultured Flavobacteriaceae bacterium
AAAGAAAAAGAATTTTTGCAATTCAACAAAAGAGAAATGTCGCTGTGGGATGCTGTAGATTTTCTCAATACTCTTGTGGATGATAGTGATCCTGACATTGAACTCGATCAGTTGCAACACTTGCTCCAAACTTCAGAAGCCATCCGCGCCGACGGTCATCCAGATTGGTTTATTTTGACCGGTTTTTTGCATGACATGGGCAAAGTGTTATGTCTCTTTGGTGAGCCTCAATGGGCTGTGGTGGGTGATACCTTTCCAGTGGGTTGTCAATTCTCTGAAAAAATTGTACATGCTAATTTTTTCGAACAAAACCCAGACAGTACCAACCCCAATTATAATACCAAATATGGCATATACGAACCCCAATGTGGGCTTGACAAAGTCAAAATGAGCTGGGGACATGATGAGTATTTATATCAAATCATGAAACCCTATTTACCAAAAGAGGCACTATATATGATTCGATATCATTCCTTTTATGCACAACACAGAGAAAATGCATACGATCATTTACTGAACAAAGAAGATAAAGCCTTGTTTGAGTGGGTTAAAAAATTTAACCCCTACGACCTTTATTCCAAAGCACCTGTTCCGCCAGATAGTAAAGCATTGCGACCATACTACGAAGATTTAGTATCAAAATATTTACCGGACACCCTCCGATTTTAAGCATAACACAATGACACACCTTTTCAAACGCTTAGGCTTAGCCGCCCTATTTTTAGCACAAAGTCTTGTATTTAGTCAAGAAGCTTCAAAGAAATTATTGATTTATACCAAAAATGGGAAAGGCTATGTACACGAAAACATAGCAACCAGTGTAGCAACATTAGAACAGATTTGTAGCACATTGGGCGTAGAAACTGTTGTTTCTGAAGATCCTGCCATTTTTACCAGTCCAGAAATGAATTCTTTTGATGCTGTATTTTTTTCTAACACCAACAACGAGGCCTTTGACACACAAGCCCAAAAGGATGCCTTTCAGGCGTTTTGCAGGAACGGAAAAGGCTTTGGCGGTCTGCATTCTGCTAGTGGCTCGGAAAGACAATGGCCTTGGTATTGGAATTTATTAGGCGGCAAATTTATTCGCCATGCTCCTTTTCAAAAATTTACTATAAACGTGATTGATCCCAACCACCCTTCAACAAAAAATTTACCCGCTCGGTTTGAAGTAGAAGATGAATGTTATTATTCTATTGAAATGAATCCTGACATTCACGTGCTATTAGCCGCCGATATGACAACCGTTGAAGATGCCAAAAAAGGAGAATACCCTAGTAACATTTTTAATGACAGCTTTCCCTTGGCCTGGTGCCATCAATTTGAGGGTGGCAAACAATGGTATTCCTCTTTAGGACATCCTATTTCGGCCTATTCGCTAGAGTTGTATCAAAACCATCTTAAAGGCGGTATCCAATATATTCTTTCGCTAGAAGAATAAACATCTACTTCCTAAAGTTGCGAATACGGCAAGCGTTTAATAAATTCTAAAACAATATTTGAAACTGAGTTTTCAAATTCTTTAAGTTGAGAAACTCGTTTCCAATCTGGGTGTATTCTAAATGCGTCCCATGCTTTATTTCTGGCTTCCATAGAAGCATGTGAAGTGATGTATCGCAACGAAGGCATGTTAGGACCCGCCACTTGCTCTCCAAAAAAGACAGAATGCAAACCAGCATCATCAAAAATGGCAAACTCATGCACATTAAACATTTTTCTTTTTCGGTCAGCAGCGTTTTCACTATAACTTTCATAGGTGCGTAATTCAAAAATGGCATCACCCTCTTTGGGGAGCACTAAATGTGGAAAACTGTCAAAACCAAAATAAAAAGAGGTACTGAAATGCACATAGGGCGCTGCTTCACTTGGCACAGCATCATATGCTGCTTTGGCACTCTGAAACGTGGCATCTTTTTGCAAAGCTTCCCGAACGGCTTCATAGTGTGCAATACCATCATAGGCAATCAACAGATGAATTTTTTTTGGCAATTGCTCTGTAATGGGTTCAAAAGCCCCAACATTTTTAACACCTTGTGCGTTTAATGCAGGAATTAAGGCATCAGCTAAATAGTCATGTAACGGCTGTGCACTGTGTCCCCATTGCAAATCATAGGTACGCCATTCAAAATATGATTTCTGTGCATTAAGTATACCACAGAAAAGGAAAATAAAAAGGGTGATTTTCTTGAACATGTTAAAAGTTTGAATTAGTTTGTGTGATCATAAATATACAGATCCTAATTGAAACACTGCAATGAAAAAAATAATCCTTTTCACTTTTTTAATTCACGCCCTTTGGAATCAAGCGCAAGAGGCACACCCCTTCCTTTTTACCTTTAATCATCAAGCGCTGCCCGTGGCCAAGCTGCAAGAAACCGGCGACTTTTATGTCAATATTTTAGGGTTTAAAGAAATAGAAGTAACCGCTAGTCAAGCCATTCCGAAGCGATGGGTTCAAAATCATGAAGGCAAACAATTACACTTGATAACAAGTGAAGATGGGACGCCAAACACCATTGTTAATCACATGGCTTTTTCCACTTCCAATTTTGATGCCTTTGTGACGCATTTAAAAGAAAACAACATTACCTTTTGGACCGATGAAGGAAAAAAGAATGTGGTGCGAATTAGAAAAGATGGCGTTCGACAAGTAAAGTTTCAAGACCCTGAAGGGCATTGGATAGAAATCAACGAAACCCATTAAATAAGGCCGCTTCGAGCAATTCCAAAAGCAAGTCCTCTAAGCTCTGCCAAGCCACGCAAACGACCAATTGCAGAATAGCCTGGATTGGTTTTTTTACGTAAATCATCGAGCATTTGGTGTCCGTGATCAGGACGCATTGGAATTTGACAATCTGCGCGACCTATGTCTTTTCTCCGTTTTTCCTCTTTTAATGCAGCTTTTACTAATGAATACATATCTACATCTCCATCAAGGTGATCGGCTTCATGAAAATTGCCATATGCATCCCGTTGTGTACTCCTAAAATGCAAAAAATGAATTCGTTCTGCATGGGTAGTAAAAAGAGTGAGTAGATCATTATCGGGACGAACACCAAAGGAGCCCGAACAAAATGTGAGCCCATTGTGCAAAGAGGGAACTGCGTGAAACAAGGCTTCCAAGTCGGCCGCTGTACTCACAATTCTCGGAATGCCAAAAAGTGAAAAAGGCGGATCATCTGGGTGAATGCACATAAAGCTGTTGGTTGCTTCGGCTGTGGGAATAATTTCCTTTAAAAAAGAAATGAGTGCCCCTCTAAGCTGATCGGGAGTAACATTTTTATACGCTGCGACTTGAGCATTAAACTGTTTTAAGTCATAGCCCTCTTCTGCCCCGGGCAAACCGGCAATAATACTGTTGGTGAGGGTTTCTCGTGCCTTAGGATCCAATTGGTCAAAATAGGCCTTTGCAGCACTAATGGTTTTCGGATCATAGTCATCATGTGCCTGGTCACGTTGTGCTATAAATAAATCGAAAGCACGCAATGCATCCATTTCCAAAGCCAAGGCTTTTGACCCATCAGCCATTGTTTTTCCGAGGTCGGTGCGGGTCCAATCCAAAACAGGCATGAAATTATAGCAAATAATATGAATGCCACACTGTGCTAAATTTTGAATGCTTTTTTTGTAATGTTCAATATATTCCCGGGCCGTTGGTTTCTGTTGTTTAATATCTTCGTGAACAGGTATGGATTCAACTACTGTCCACTTAAGCCCTGCAGCTTCAATTTTGTTTTTATGGGCCTGAATTTCTTCAACGGTCCAAATTTTTCCATTTGGAATGTGGTGCAAAGCAGAGACGATATCAGTAGCTCCAGCTTGCTTAATGTCGGAAAGAGAAACAGGGTCGTTTGGACCATACCATCGAAATGATTCTTTCATAACTACACGCCACTAAAAGCATTAAACCCACCGTCTATGGGCAGCACAGCACCTGTAATAAAACTGGCGCTTTCACTACATAAAAAATGAATGGCCCCATTTAATTCTTCGGGTCTTCCAAAGCGACGCATGGGTGTATTATTAATTATTTTTTGTCCTCGTTCAGTCAAACTTCCATCTTCATTTGTGAGTAAACGCTGATTTTGTTTGGCAATGAAGAAACCAGGAGCTATGGCATTCACACGAATACCATCTCCAAATTTTAAGGCCATTTCCACAGCCATCCATCGGGTGAAATTTTCCATTGCAGCTTTGGCAGCCGAATAGCCAACCACTCGCGTGATAGCACGATCTACCGCCATAGAAGAATAGTTTATTATGCTCCCTTTTCCTTTTTTACTCATTTCTTTGCCAAAAACCATTGAGGGCAAAACGGTGCCTTTTAAATTTAAACGTAAAACCGTATCAAAAGCCTCTTCTGATAAATCAAAAATGGTTTTATCATCAGGGATAGTGGCACCAGATAAGTTGCCGCCAACTGCATTAATTAAGGCGTCAATGGCACCAAAACGATTCATAATTTCCTTTGCAACTGTTTCTAAATTGGATTTATCTAAAACATCGACTTGATAGGCTTCAACATCAGGATGATGTACACGAAGTTTTTGAACCAACTCGTCCAGCAATGCTTGATTTCTACCCAAAAGGGCCAATTTTGCTCCGGCTCTTACTAAACTTTCTGCTTGTATGCTTCCTAAGGTTCCGGTAACTCCCGTAAAAACGAAGACTTTATCTTTTATATCAAACAAAACAATAATGTTAAAGTGTTACGTTTTTATCCCAATAAATGGTTTTGTTTTGATCCATGGCGCGAATTCCCATATCAATGGAAACTGCAGTTTTAGCCCCTGTAATTAAATCTGAGGTGGGTGCTGAATTATTGATAATAGCATCTCTAAAATCTTCCAACGCCTGCCGGGTGGGGTCCATATGGGTGTATTGAATTGGTATGCCCTTACCTGCTTCCCAATTGGCTGTTGCACCAGTTACACCATCCACATCACCGTATTCCTTTTCATAGGTTCCTTCAGGATAGTGCCAGGCTTTGGTGTAATCTAACACAATACTACCCTTATCGCCAAACACTCGAATCTTGTAGTCGTCTTTTGCATTGGCTGTGAGGCAGGTAAAACTCGCTTTCAATCCATTGGGATAGGCATAGACCACATGAATATTATCATAGGTTTCACGGCCATCTTTCCAATAGTCTATTCCTCCAAAACCCGTCACCTTCTCAGGGTGCAATTGGGTAATCCAATTCACAAAATCAATTTGATGGGAACTAAGTTCGGCTAAAAGGCCGTATGAAAATTCTCTATACATCCGCCAATTTACCTGACGTTCAAATTTGGGATCCGGCACAGGACGACGCCAATTGCCATTGCGATTCCATTGAGCACTTACTGCTGTAACTTTTCCTATTTCTCCACCTTGAATCATTTCGACCACATGAGAATACAATCGAGAGCTGTGATATTGATGTCCGGTTTGAAATATTTTTTTGTGTTCTTTAGTAACCTTAGAAACTAAGTCAAGAGTGGCTTGTTGCCCCTTTACCATTGTTTTTTCACAATAAATATGCACATCAGCTTCTACAGCGGCAGAGGCGATGGTGGCATGGGTACTTAAAGGTGTGCTTATAATCACACCGTCTATATTTTTATCGGCTAATAAATCCAAATAGGCGGTGTAGGAATTGGCTTTTGGACAAATCGTTTTGGCTTCAGCCATGCGAAAAGGAAGCACATCACAAAGGGCGGTAACTTCTACGTTTTCAATTGCATTTAAAATTCTCATCAGTCCCATTCCCCTACTCCCTGTGCCAATAACGCCTATGTTGACGGTTTTACTGGGAGTATTCGAAAAAATTGAAAAGGAAGATAGTTGGGGCGTAATTAAACCAGCAGAAAGCGCGG
>CAZTYX010000102.1:0-5837 GCA_964617385.1 uncultured Flavobacteriaceae bacterium
AGACCCCAAGGCATCATCATTAGGTTTCGAAGTTTGTTGGAAACCTATGGTCTCATCATTCCTTATTTTAAGTTAAAAGTCTATAAGGAGAAAGCGCAGGAAATTACACTCTTTATCGATCACTATTACATTCGTGTAAAAACAAATACCGAACAAGAGAAGGGCTTTTTCAAGAAAATAATGGATGAAAAATTACGCACCCTGCCGCCCCATATAGATTCCCTTTAGGTGGAACGTAAGGTGGATCCTGTATAAACTTGACGAGGACGACCAATAGGTTCGTTGTTTTTTCTCATTTCCAACCACTGGGCAATCCAGCCAGGCAGTCGTCCTAAAGCAAACATCACCGTAAACATTTCGGTGGGAATACCCAAGGCTCGATAGATGATTCCAGAATAGAAATCAACATTTGGATATAGCTTACGATCAATAAAATAGGGATCGTTTAAAGCCTCTTTTTCGAGTGCTTTCGCAACTTCCAAAATGGGGTCTTCAATACCCATTTCTTCTAACACTTCGTGAGCAGCCTGTTTTATTATACGCGCTCGAGGATCGAAATTTTTATACACTCGGTGTCCAAAGCCCATCAATCTAAAAGGATCATTTTTATCTTTTGCTTTGGCCATATATTTTTTGGTGTCTCCCCCATCCTTTTGAATGGCTTCCAACATTTCTAGTACAGCTTGATTAGCACCCCCATGCAGAGGCCCCCAAAGCGCAGAAATGCCTGCCGAAACAGAGGCAAAAAGTCCCGCATGAGAAGAGCCCACAATACGAACCGTTGAAGTAGAACAGTTTTGTTCATGATCGGCATGAAGAATCAATAGTTGGTTTAAAGCTTTTACCACATTTGCACTGGGCTTATAATCCAAATTAGGACGTTTAAAAAACATAAACGCAATGTTTTCTTCATAAGACAGCGCCGTATTGGAATAGTTTAGTGGAAGCCCTTTTACTTTACGATGCGTCCAAGAACACAAAATCGGAAATTTGGCTAATAGCATAATGATGGCTTCACGCATGTCTTTTTCTGAAGAAACATCAACAGAGGAGGGATTGAAAGCAGTTAAAGCAGCCGTTAACGAAGCTAAAACACCCATTGGATGTGCTGCTTTGGGAAAGCTTTTTAATATGGTTTTAAGGTCTTCGTCAACCAAAGACTCCTCCTTAATTTCTTTATTAAATTTTTTGAGTTCTTTCGCAGAGGGCAATTCACCAAAAATCAATAAATAAGCAACTTCGATAAAACTTTTGTTTTGTGTTAGGTCTTCTATGGCATAACCTCGATAGCGCAAAACCCCATTTTCACCATCCAAATAAGTGATATCACTCTGGCACGAACCGGTGTTTTTATAACCCGGATCATAGGTAATTAATCCTGTTTTAGCACGTAGGGTTTTTATATCTATTGCGGTTTCATTTTCAGAGCCTTTCACGAGCGGAAATTCGTATGAATCTCCGTCTGAAATAATTGTTATTTTATCACTCATAATACTCTTTTTTTGGTGTTATACTAGGTGTTTAAAGTCGTCATTTAAAGATCTATTCTCTTTAAATTCCTCTTTTGTACCTCCTCTAAAAAATTGCCTTTTTAGACATTGAAAGCATCTGCTCCTGGAAAATAGCCTGAAGCATCTAGCTCTTCTTCAATTCTTAAAAGCTGATTATATTTTGCCATACGATCACTTCTAGAAGCAGAACCCGTTTTAATTTGACCGGTATTTAAAGCTACAGCAAGATCGGCAATGGTATTGTCTTCTGTTTCACCAGAACGGTGTGACATCACGGCGGTATATCCAGCACGATGCGCTTTTTCTACAGCCGCAATGGTTTCTGAAAGTGTTCCAATTTGATTTACCTTAATTAAAATGGAATTGGCAATGTTTTTAGAAATCCCTTCCTCCAGTCTTTCTACGTTAGTAACAAAAAGGTCGTCACCAACCAATTGCACACGGTCACCGGCTTTTTCGGTTAACATTTTCCAACCCTCCCAGTCGTTTTCATCCATACCGTCTTCGATAGAAATAATGGGATACTTTTCTGATAATTCAGCAAGATATGTTGCTTGTTCTTCAGAAGTACGAACACTAGCATTGGGCCCTTCAAAAAGGGTATAATCGTATTTTCCGTCTTTATAAAATTCTGAACTGGCGCAGTCTAAGGCAATCATCACCTCTTCTTTGGGTTTATATCCTGCATTTGAAACCGCTTCTAAAATAGTTTCAAGCGCATCTTCAGTTCCATCAAGTGCGGGGGCAAATCCACCTTCATCACCCACAGCCGTACTTAAATTTCTTTTGTGCAGCACCTTTTTTAAGTGATGAAAAATTTCCGTTCCCATTTGCATGGCTTGTGAAAAGGTTTTGGCTCCTTGAGGCATAATCATAAACTCTTGAAAAGCTATGGGTGCATCAGAATGAGACCCTCCATTGATGATATTCATCATGGGCAAGGGGAGTGTTTTGGCGTGAACGCCCCCAATATATCGATAAAGAGGCAAGCCCACTTCATTTGCTGCAGCTTTGGCCGCGGCTAAGGAAACACCTAAAATGGCATTGGCGCCCAATTTGGATTTGTTGGGTGTACCATCTAAATCGATCATGGTTTGATCTAATTTCTCTTGCTCAAAAACAGATGCTCCCACAAGTGCGGGTGCAATAGTTTCATTTACGTTTTTTATGGCTTGAGAAACGCCTTTTCCCATATAGGCTTTTCCTCCATCACGCAATTCTACTGCTTCATGTTCTCCAGTGGAAGCCCCTGATGGGACGGCAGCACGGCCTAAAATTCCGTTTTCAGTAATCACATCTACTTCAACGGTTGGATTTCCCCTTGAATCTAGAATTTGGCGGGCATGAACGTTTACAATTATGCTCATTTTAGTTTAAATTATTTGGTTATTGTTTTGTGTTTTTCAATTAGGTCAATGAAGTTATCAAATAGATAAGTGGCGTCGTTGGGTCCGGGGCCGGCCTCTGGGTGGTATTGTACAGAAAAACAAGGATTGTTTTTCATTTGTAATCCAGCCACTGTGTTATCGTTCAAATGTACATGCGTTATTTCAACTTCGTTGTGCTTTTCGGCCGCCGCTCGATCCACAGCAAAACCATGGTTTTGCGAGGTAATTTCACCTTTACCGGTAAGCAAATTTTTAACAGGATGGTTGATTCCACGATGTCCATTAAACATTTTATAGGTAGGAATTCCATTGGCCAATGCAATCACTTGGTGGCCTAAACAGATGCCAAAAAGGGGCAATTGTCGCTTAATGATCTCCTCAGCCACTGCTTGGGCTTGCTTTAGCGGTTCTGGATCTCCAGGGCCATTTGAAATAAAATAGCCATCGGGCGCCCAACTTTCTAAAGTTTCAAAGGGGGTGTCAAAAGGAAAGACTTTAACGTAACAATCTCGATATGTGAAATGCTCTAAAATATTGGTTTTTATACCCAAATCAAGTGCAGCAACTTTATAGGTTGCTTCGGGGTTACCCACAAAATAGGGTTCTTTGGTAGACACTTTTGAAGCCAATTCCAATCCTTCCATTTTAGGCAGTGCTTCTAATTCTTTTTTGAGGTCTTCTATGCGTTCTGTTTCAGTAGAAATTACAGCATTCATGGCACCATGTTCTCTAATGTGATGCACTAGCGCACGAGTGTCTACATCGGCTACTGTTACCAAATTTTGTTTTTCCAAAAAGGTATAGAGAGAATTTGTTGCGACGGGTCGGGATTCTGTAAAACTAAAGTTTTTACAAATGAGCCCAGAAATACGAATTTCTTTTGATTGACTTTCTTGATCTAAAATTCCGTAGTTACCTATATGGGCATTGGTAGTCACCATAATTTGCCCATAATAAGAAGGGTCTGTGAAAATTTCTTGATAACCTGTCATACCAGTGTTAAAACAAATTTCACCGTAGGCGGTTCCTGAAATTCCTATTGATTTTCCAAAAAAAAGGGTGCCATCTGCTAGTAGAACAAAGGCTTTTTCTCTCGCTTGATACTTCATTTTAGATTACAAATTAAACCAAAAAAAAGGATAAACTAAAGCCGTTTATCCTTTTTATTTATTCACATTTATTTGGATGACTAAGCTTATTCTGCAGCATTGTTTTCATCCGGTTTTTCTTCTTTTCCAGCTGGTTTTTCAGCTTTCTTTTCTGCATCAGCCTCTGCTTTAGCTTCGGCAGCTTTGGATTCAGCTGCTGGAGCTTCCTCTGCTGTCTCTACGTTGGCTTCGGCAGCGCCTTTTTTACCACCGCGTCTTCTAGTTTTCTTCTTTTCTTTGCGCTCAGTGGTATAAACCTCATTAAAGTCAACCAACTCAATCAAAGCCATTTCGGCATTGTCTCCTAAACGGTTTCCTAATTTAATGATGCGGGTATAGCCACCAGGGCGGTCACCCACTTTTTGAGCCACCTCTCTAAAGAGCTCACTAACGGCATATTTGTTGCGCAATTGACTAAAAGCTAAACGTCTGTGGTGTGTTGAGTCCGTTTTCGATTTGGTGATAATCGGCTCCACAAATTGCTTTAGGGCTTTAGCTTTGGTTAAGGTTGTATTGATGCGTTTATGCTCAATGAGTGAACATGCCATGTTGGACAACATGGATTTACGGTGAGCCGTTTTTCGACCCAAATGCATAACTTTTTTTCCGTGTCTCATTTTTTCTACCTACTAGGACAAAAATTACTCTTTGTCTAATTTATATTTGCTTAAGTCCATTCCAAAAGAAAGGCCCTTTAAGATTACTAATTCTTCCAATTCTGTTAATGATTTTTTACCGAAGTTTCTAAACTTCATCAAATCGTTTTTATTGAAAGAAACCAAATCACCTAAGGTGTCTACTTCAGCCGCTTTTAAACAATTTAAAGCCCGAACAGACAAGTCCATATCAACCAATTTAGTTTTTAATAATTGGCGCATGTGTAATGACTCTTCGTCATATGTTTCCGTCTGTGCAATTTCATCAGCTTCTAGAGTGATGCGCTCGTCAGAGAACAACAGGAAGTGGTGAATGAGTGTTTTTGCAGCTTCTGTTAAAGCATCTTTGGGATGAATAGAACCATCACTAACGATTTCAAAAATCAATTTTTCGTAGTCAGTTTTTTGTTCTACTCGATAGTTTTCGATGCTGTATTTTACATTTTTGATTGGAGTGAAAATGGAGTCAATAGCAATTACGCCCAAGGGAGCATTTGCTTTCTTGTTTTCCTCTGCAGGAACATAGCCACGTCCTTTTTCAATAGTAATTTCCATATTGAGTTGTACGCTTTTTTCTAGGTTACAAATCAATAAATCAGGATTTAACACCTGAAAGCCAGAAATAAATTTTTGAAAATCGGCAGCACGTAATTCCTCTTGACCACCCACGGTAATTAATACCTTCTCATCTTCTTGCTCTTCAATTTGACGCTTGAAACGAATTTGCTTGAGGTTGAGGATGATTTCCGTTACGTCTTCAACCACCCCAGGGATGGTAGAAAACTCATGCTCCACTCCGTCAATTTTTACAGAGGTGATTGCAAAACCTTCTAAGGAAGATAGCAAAACGCGGCGCAATGCATTACCCACGGTTAAACCATATCCTGGTTCTAATGGTCTGAATTCGAATTTCCCCTCAAATTCTGAGGAGTCGATCATAATTACTTTATCGGGTTTTTGAAAGTTCAATATTGCCATAGTTCTTTTGCTTCCTTTAAATTATTTTGAATACAATTCCACGATGAATTGCTCATTGATGTTTTCTGGGATTTGATTCCGCTGGGGCAAATTAACATTGGTTCCTTATAGGTTTTATTTGTTCCTTGTAAACCATTAATAAACGGCTGTATTTTG
>CAZTYX010000103.1:0-5784 GCA_964617385.1 uncultured Flavobacteriaceae bacterium
GCAACGCTTCAAAGCCAGGGCGCCACTCCTATAGATGGAATTTTAGGCGCTGATTTTTTCTTCCAAAGAAACGTTCAAATTGACTACCAAAATCGGAGAATGCTTTTTGAAATAAAAGAGATTATGCAATAGGTTGTTGTTCGTAGCTATTTGTTAACCGTTATTAGACATTTATCATTCGATATTCCAAATGCCCAACAGCCTTTAAAACAAATACTTTACTATAGTTCCAACGCCTTTTTAGGATCTCCATCCATCAAGATATTGATGGGGTCTTCAAGGGCTTCTTTAACAGCCACTAAAAAGCCTACACTTTCACGCCCGTCAATAATGCGATGATCATAAGAAAGCGCTAAATACATCATGGGACGAATTTCTACTTTTCCGTCAACCGCCACCGGGCGTTGTATAATATTGTGCATCCCCAAAATACCCGATTGTGGTGGATTAATAATAGGTGTAGAAAGCATAGAACCAAAAACGCCTCCGTTAGAAATAGTAAAAGTACCTCCCGTCATATCGTCCACTGTAATTTTTCCATCCCTAGCACGAATTGCCAAGCGTCCAATTTCTTGTTCAACGCCGGCAAAAGAAAGCATTTCTGCATTGCGCACCACAGGCACCATAAGCCCTTTAGGTCCAGAAACAGCAACACTGATGTCGCAATAGTCATAAGCAATTTTATGATCTTCATCCATCATAGAATTCACATCGGGAAAAAGTTGCAAGGCCCGCACAACCGCTTTTGTGAAAAAACTCATAAAGCCCAATTTAACGCCATGAACTTCTAAAAAAGCATCTTTATATTGTTTACGCAAATCAAAAATAGGACTCATATCGGCCTCATTAAAGGTAGTGAGCATGGCCGTTTCATTTTTGGCCGCCACCAATCGTTCGGCCACTTTGCGTCTTAATAACGACAGTTTTGTTCGGGTTTGTGAACGGTTTCCGTTTTCGGGGGGCGTGCCCATTGACGGAACAGCTTTAACAGCATCTTCTTTAGTTATTCTTCCTCCTCTTCCTGTGCCTTGTATGGCTGAAGCGGCAAGGCCTTTTTCGGCCAATATCTTTTTAGCCGCAGGTGATGGACTTTGTGTGGCATAAGATGTTTCTTCGGGAACTACTGCAGGCGCTGATGGCACTGCTGCTGGTGCGGTTGTTTTGGCCGCACTAGATTTTACCTCTGCTGAGGGTTGCCCCTCAGTATCAATTAAGCACACCACAGCACCCACTGCCACAGCATCTCCTTCTTCAGCTTTAAGCGTAATCGTACCACTCACTTCAGCAGGAAGTTCTAGAGTGGCCTTATCGGAATCAACTTCGGCAATAGCCTGATCTTTTTCCACATAATCTCCATCAGAAACTAGCCATTGGGCAATTTCAACTTCCGTAATAGATTCTCCAGGTGAGGGGACTTTCATTTCTAAAACCATAGATTACTTTTTGATTTTTCTAATAAAATTATCTTGTGAAGCATCAAACACAAATTCAATTACTTCTTTATGTCTTTTAGCAGACCGCACGGCACTTCCCGCTGCTGGGGCAGCATAAATTCTTCTTGTGGCTGGTCTAAATTTGTGGGCTTCGGGTAAGTGCATCAACAAATAACTCCATGCCCCCATGTTTCTAGGTTCCTCTTGGGCCCATACCACTTCTTTGGCAGCAGCATATTTTTTTATTTCCGCTTGAATCGCCTCCACGGGCAAGGGGAATAATTGTTCCAAACGTACTAAAGCCACATCCTCTCGTTTTTTCTCTTCTCTTGCTTTCAGCAAATCATAATAAAATTTACCCGTGCAAAATACCAGTGTTTTCACCTTTGAAGTAGCCACACTATCGTCTGTAAACACTTCTTGGAATGCACCCTCTAGTAGATCTTCCTTTTTGGAAACGGCCAATGGATGGCGCAATAAACTTTTTGGACTAAATACAATCAAGGGTTTTCTGTAAGATGCTTTTAGTTGTCTGCGCAATACATGAAAAATATTGGCTGGCGTAGTACAATTCACCACAAACATGTTGTCTTTTGCGCAAAGTTGCAAATAACGCTCCATGCGCGCCGATGAATGTTCGGCTCCTTGACCTTCATAGCCATGTGGCAATAAAAGTACAATACCGTTTTGTATCTTCCATTTGTCTTCTGCAGCAGAAATGTATTGGTCAATAACAATTTGGGCTCCGTTAGAGAAATCGCCAAACTGCGCCTCCCATATGGTGAGTGTATTTGGACTGGCCATCGCATAGCCATAATCAAAACCTAAAACGCCGTATTCTGATAACAGCGAATTATATACATGAAAACGTCCTTGTTCGTTAGGCGCTATATTATTTAGTGGAATTATAGCTTCTTCGGAGGCCTCTGCTTTCAACAAAGCATGGCGATGTGAAAACGTGCCCCGCTCCACATCCTGTCCAGAAATGCGCACATCATAGCCTTCCTGCAACAACGTGCCATAAGCCAATAATTCGCCCATGGCCCAGTCTAAGGCATTGCGGTCATCATACATTGCTTTTCGATCAGCAATTAATCGCTCAACTTTTCGCAAGAATTTTTTATCTCCTGGAAGTTGCGTGAGTGCTGCTGCTGCACGATCCAAATGGGCTTTAGAAACTTTGGTGACCACAGGTATTTTCATGGTGTGTTCATCCACCAACTCAAAATCATTCCATTCGTCTTGCATAAAAGGAGTGATGACAGCTATATCTGTTTTTTTAGAATCTTCCAGGTCAGAATCAAGATATGCCTTGTATTCATTTTCAAGACTTTTAACGAAATCCGCTTGGATAAGCCCCTGTTGAATCAATTGTTCGGCATAGATATCTCGAGGGTTTTTATGCTTTGCAATGGCCTTATATAATTTGGGTTGCGTAAAACGAGGCTCATCTCCTTCGTTGTGTCCATATTTACGATAGCCCAACAAGTCGATAAACACATCACTATTAAAACGCATTCTATAGTCTAAAGCAAAGAGCGTGGCATGTACGACAGCTTCGGCATCATCGGCATTGACATGCAAAACGGGAGATAGCGTTACCTTGCCCACATCAGTACAATAGGTGCTGGATCGGGCGTCGAGGTAGTTGGTTGTAAATCCAATTTGGTTGTTCACCACAATATGAATGGTGCCTCCTGTGGCATAGCCTTTCAATTTAGCCATTTGCACAATTTCATAAGGCAATCCTTGCCCTGCAATAGCAGCATCACCATGCACAATAATGGGCACCACTTTTTGGGTATCACCCGCATAATCATCTTCCAGTTTGGCTCTTGTAATCCCTTCCACTACTGCCCCCACGGTTTCTAAGTGAGAAGGATTGGGCGCAATATTCATGTTGATTTTCTTTCCACTGTCCGTTGTGCGTTGGGAAGTCCATCCCAAATGATATTTTACATCGCCATCAAAAACAATTTCTTCGTAATCTTTGCCTTCAAATTCACTAAAAATATCTTTGGGGGCTTTACCAAAAATATTGGTCAGCACATTGAGTCTTCCGCGGTGGGCCATACCCATCACAAATTCTTCCACACCTTGATTGGCTGCTGCTTCAATAACGGCATCTAGCGCCGGAATGAGCGATTCACCTCCTTCAAGAGAAAAACGTTTTTGCCCCACATATTTTGTGTGCAGAAAGTTTTCAAAACTATAGGCCTGGTTGAGCTTCTGTAATATGTGCTTTTTCTGAGTTTCTGAAAATTGGGGTTTATTGCTGTTTTGATTGAGGCGTTGTTGAATCCATTGCACTTTCTCAGGACGGCGAATGTATAGATACTCCACTCCAATAGAATCACAATAAATGCGTTGTAAATGATTAATGATGGCCCGCAAGGTGTTGGGACCTATACTCACAATTTCTCCGGCATTAAAAACAGTGTCTAAATCACTTTGCGTTAAGCCAAAATTTTCAATATCGAGGGTGGGGCTGTATTTGCGGCGTTCACGCACCGGATTGGTTTTTGTGAACAAATGCCCTCTACTTCGATAGGCTTCAATGAGCTTAACCACTTGAAATTCTTTGTGCACATGTGCTGGCACTTCCACGGCATCGCCTGCTTCAACAACCACGCTGCCGCTTTCTATGCCAAAATCAAAACCCTGAAAAAAAGCCCTCCAACTGGGCTCTACATCATCTGGGTTTTGGAGATACGTATCATATAATGCTGCAAAATGAGCCGTGTGGGCAGCATTTAAAAAGGAATATTTATCCATTCTCGCTCAACTTGGTATAATCGCTAAACAAAAGTACAATTTTTGACTAAAGAGGTATGCGTTTTACAAATAAATAGTGGCTATTGTTACACAAATAATATTTTTGTTTAGCCTTTCACAATATCACACAAAAGGAGTGCTTTTTGTGAAACATTATAACTACCTTTTTACCCATGTTTGCCTTAGTTGATTGCAATAATTTTTACGCCTCTTGCGAGCGTGTTTTTCAACCCCAATGGGAAGGAAAACCGGTGGTCATTTTGTCCAATAATGATGGCTGTGTGATTGCCCGAAGCAATGAAGCTAAGGCCTTAGGCATTCCCATGGGCGCCCCTGCTTTTCAATACAAAAAGCAATTTGAACGCCATCAAATCAAAGTGTTTTCTTCCAATTATCCCCTTTATGGCGACATGAGCCGGCGGGTGATGCACATTTTAGAAAGCTATACCCCCCACATCGAAATTTATAGCATTGATGAAGCCTTTTTACAGTTCAAAGGATTTGACCGATTTGATCTGCAAGCCCATGCCCAAAAAATGCGGCAACAAGTGCGGCAGTGGACGGGCATTCCCGTTTCTGTGGGGCTGGCTCCCAGCAAGGCCTTAGCCAAAATCGCCAATAAGGTGGCCAAAAAGTTTGCCAAAAGAACACAGGGCGTTTATTGCATAGACACCGAAGAAAAACGGATTAAAGCACTTCGCTGGACGGCCATTGGCGATGTGTGGGGCGTGGGACGCCAACACCGCAAACGCCTCGAAGCCATGGGCGTGAAAAACGCCTTAGACTTTGTGCATTTGCCCGACGATTGGATCCGTAAATACATGAGCATATTGGGCTTGCGCCTTAAGAAAGACTTGCAAGGCCTGCCCTGCATACCACTGGAAGAAAGTGTGCCGGCCAAAAAAAATATTGCCACCACCCGCAGCTTTGAAGGCACCCTCACCCAATGGCACGATTTAGAAGAACGCGTGAGCACCTTTGCCGGCAGTTGTGCCGAAAAGTTGCGCCAACAAAACAGCAGCTGTCAAGCCCTCTTGGTGTTTGTGCGCAGCGATCCCCACAAAGCCAACGCCACCCCCTACCGCAACAGTTGCGTGATGTCCCTTCCTTATGCCTCCAACTCCACCCTCACCATTACCAAATTTGCCGTGGCCGGGCTCAAACGCATTTTTAAAAAAGACATTGCCTACAAAAAAGCCGGAGTTATCATCATGGACTTGGTGCCCACCACCCAACGGCAATTGCATTTGTTTGAATCGCAAATTGACAAACACGATGTGTTGATGCAAACCATCGATCGTATTCACAAACGTTTTGGCCCCCATCAAATGAAACTGGCCAATCAAGACCTTAATCGCACTTGGAAAATGAAACAAGAACACCTCTCCCCACGCTATACCACGGTGCTCAAAGAGGTGATTACCGTAAAAACCATATAAGATGTCTGAAAAACTCGCTTTTTTTCATCCCGACGCCGAAACCCGAAAAACGCTGCACTTGGCCCATGAAGGCATTTCGGCCGGCTTTCCCTCCCCGGCTGAAGACTTTAAAGAAGCCCGCATTAGCATTGATCAAG
>CAZTYX010000104.1:0-5705 GCA_964617385.1 uncultured Flavobacteriaceae bacterium
TGGATAACGCCATTGCGTTTAGAAATCAATACAACAGTCTTCCAGACACCAAAATATCATTTAATGATATAGTGGTTAAGGCCACAGCATTAGCCTTAAAACTACATCCTCAAGTGAATGCCAAATGGGAAGATCATCAAATCACTCAACACCACCATGTGCATGTGGGTGTTGCAGTGGCTGTGGAAGATGGTTTAGTGGTGCCTGTGGTAAAATTCACCGACGAGCAATCGCTGCCACAAATTGGTGTAGCTGTTAAAGATTATGCCGTGCGGGCACGCGATAAAAAATTAAAACCAGAAGAAATGGACGGCAGCACCTTTACCATTTCCAATTTGGGTATGTTTGGTATATCAGAGTTTACCTCAATCATTAATCAACCCAATGGAGCCATTTTATCTGTGGGAGCCATTGTCCAAAAACCTGTGGTAAAAGACGGTGCCATTGTGGTGGGCAACACGATGAAACTTACTTTGGCCTGTGATCATCGAGTGGTAGACGGCGCCACGGGAGCACAATTTTTACAAACTTTAAAAGAATTTGTAGAAAATCCAATTCGCTTGTTGCTGTAGCCATTTCAATATAAAATTCTATCAAGGTGTCAAAAACAATACTTATAACCGGTGCGGGGCGAGGCATTGGTTTTGCGCTTACTACCCTGGCCGCCAAAACGGGGCATCGGGTGTTTGCTCTTTCGCGTACTATTCAGCGGTTGACAAAAATAGAAAACGTAGATCCTATAGCCATTGATCTTACGGATGGACAAGCCCTTGAAAACGTAGCCCATCGCTTGCGGAAACAACAAGTTGAAATTGATGCTGTGATAAACAATGCCGGAGCTTTGGTCAATAAGCCTTTTAGCGAAACCACCTGGGCTGATTTTGAAGCCGTATATGCGGTTAATGTTTTTGGTTTAGCCCAGTTGACTAGACAACTACTGCCCTTAATCAACACTTCGGGACACGTAGTCAATATTAGCAGCATGGGGGGGCTGGAAAAAACAGCGAAGTTCCCGGGCTTAGCAGCTTATTCGAGTAGCAAAGCAGCACTCAATATACTCACCGAATTATTAGCCGAAGAATATAAAACCACTGGTCCGTCTTTTAACGCTTTGGCGCTTGGGGCTGTGCAAACCGAGATGTTATCGGAAGCTTTTCCTGATTTTAAAGCCCCTCAAACACCAACGTCTGTGGCGGCTTATATTTTGCAGTTTGCCCTTGAAGGACAAGAGTTCTATAATGGAAAAATACTTCCTTTGGCCAACACCACTCCCTAAGTCATGAATATTTCCTATGCAGCTGTTTTGGATGCCCTTCCCAATGCGGCAAGAACACCTGCCAAAAATCTCTTAATCGAGGCAGCTATTGCCGTAAAAATTACAGCCAAGCGCAAAAGCAAACACGGCGATTTTCGAATTACACCTCAGGGGACGTCTCTAATCACAATCAATGCCTCGAGTAACTCCTATCGATTTCTACTCACATTAATTCATGAATTGGCACATTGGTATACCTATAAAACCTTTGGCCACCGCGTGAAACCACATGGTCGCGAGTGGAAGCAAACATTTCAACAGTTGATGTTGCCTTTTCTTATTCCTGAAATTTTTCCAGAACCCCTTTTGATGCCCTTGGCACGGCATTTAAAAAATCCCAAAGCCAGTGCTGCTGCAGATATAGAATTGGTTAAAGCCTTTCGGTACTTTGATCCACCAAAAGATACAGTTGCGGTGGCTGATATTGAAGAAGGGAAGCAATTTAAATTGGAAGATGGACGGGTTTTTGTTCGGGGTGAAAAAAGAGTAAAACGTTATTTGTGCCTAGAAGTAAACACAGAGCGTCGCTATCTGTTTAGTGCTGTCGCTGAGGTTTATAGACACGATTAATCCGTTTTTTTCAACTGTACGTTTCGAACTTTTTTTAATAATTCAGAGGAATAAACAAATTCGGTTACAGCTTTATTGTCTGTTTCAAAAATCTCATTCTTACTGCCTTCCCAGGCTTTAAAGCCTTCTTTAAGAAAGACAATCTTATCCCCAATTTGCATCACCGAATTCATGTCGTGTGTGTTGATAATGGTCGTAATATTATATTCTTCTGTAATCTCATGGATCAATTCATCAATAAGAATAGCAGTGTTGGGATCTAGGCCAGAATTGGGCTCGTCACAAAATAAATATTTAGGATTCATAACAATAGCACGTCCAATGGCCACTCTTTTTTTCATACCACCAGAAATTTCATCGGGCATTTTATCGTTGGCATTAACAAGATTAACACGTTGAATAACTTCATTGGCGCGATCGCGCATTTCAGCTTCCGATTTTTTGGTAAACATGCGCATAGGAAACATAATATTTTCTAAAACGGTCATTGAATCAAACAATGCGCTGCCTTGAAAAACCATTCCCATTTCTTGTCGCAATTGGATGCGTTGTTTAGGATCCATTTCTTTGAGCCGCTGCCCATCAAAAAAAATGCTGCCAGAATCAATTTTTATAAGACCCAACATACATTTAAGAAAAACAGTTTTTCCCGAACCGCTTTGCCCTATAATTAAATTTGTTTTACCCTTTTCAAATTGGGCAGATATGCCTTTAAGCACAGCAACGCCTTCAAACGATTTCTCTATGTTTTCTACAACAATCATTTAGGTTAAGAGGAGTTGGGTGATCAAATAATTTAAGATGATGATGGTCACACTGGTCCACACAAAAGAAACCGTGCTGGCTTTTCCCACTTCCAGAGCACCCCCTTGCATAAAATAACCATGATAAGCAGGAATGGTTGATAACACAAAAGAAAATACTACTGTTTTTATATAGGCATAGCCCACATGAAAAGGAATAAAATCCATCTGTATGCCTTCTATATAATCTGCACTTGTAGAAAACCCTCCATAAACGCAGGCCACATAGCCACCAATAATTCCTAAAAACATGGAGAGCGTAATCACAAAAGGGTAGAGGCTGAGGGCCACAATTTTGGGAAAAATTAAATAATTATAGGTATTAATACCCATTACTTCAAGGGCGTCAATTTGTTCTGTAACGCGCATGGTGCCAATACTAGACGTAATAAATGACCCGACCTTTCCAGCCACAATAACCGAAATAAAGGTGGGTGCAAATTCTAGGATTACCGATTGCCGTGTGGCAAAGCCGATGAGGTTTTTGGGCAATAGAGGGTTTTCTAAATTTAGAGCGGTTTGAATGGAAACCACACCTCCCACAAAAAAAGAAATAAAGGAAACAATACCCATCGAACGGATAATAAGACTGTCAATATCTTTTAGGATCAGTTGCTTCATGACGGCCCATTTGGTAAATTTTCCAAACACTTTTTGGAGCATAATAAAATAACGGCCTAGTGGTAAAAGAAGTTTCATCTACGGTCAAAGGTAGTCATTTTTCTAAGGCTTAAAAAGAGGGGAAAAAGGAATTATATTTGGTAGACCACGGCATTAATATTCATGCCAGCACCCACAGAGGCAAAAAGCACAATGTCGCCAGTTGCCACTTGATGTCCTTTGTAATTCGTTTTGCGCACCAAATCAAAGAGGGTGGGCACGGTGGCTACCGAACTGTTTCCATAGGCTTCAATGTTCATTGGTAAAACATCTTCAGGCATTTTTTCTTTATATATACGATAAAAACGATTGACAATTGCCTCGTCCATTTTTTCGTTGGCTTGGTGGATAAAAATCTTTTTGACTTGGTCAATTGAAATTTGAGCGGCATCTAAGGTTTGTGCCATAGCTTGGGGCACATGGCTTAGGGCAAACTCGTATACTTTACGACCAAACATTTTGATGTATTTGGTTTTTCCTCCGGCCTTATTGGAAGTGCCATAAAAAATATAGTCACTCTCCCCTTGGTTGGTGTAGGTTACGGTTTTATGAGCTAAGATGCCTCCAGCAGCTGCACTCTTTTCAAGAATAGCCGCTCCAGCACCATCGGCATAAATCATTGAATCGCGATCATTTGGATCCAACACTCTCGAAAGGGTTTCACTGCCAATCACCAAGCATTTTTGTGCCATACCCGCTTTGATAAACGCTTGGGCCTGGATGATGCCTTCAATCCACCCGGGGCAACCAAAAATAAGATCATAGGCCACACAGTTGGGATTGGCAATTTTCAGCCCTGCTTTTACCTTAGCGGCCATGCAAGGCAGGGTGTTCACCTGGTGGCTCTCAGCGGCAATGTCTCCCACATTGTGGGCCACAATAATATAATCGAGGGTTTCAGGATCAATTTTAGCGTCTGCTATGGCTTTTTGCCCTGCTTGAATGGCAATGTCTGAAGAAGATTCATCGGCATCAATGTAACGTCTTTTTGCGATTCCAGTAATGGCTTGAAATTTTTCAATGATCTCTCCATTTTCGGCGGCAATAGGTGCGCCTGTAAGATCATAAAACTCATGCCCTAAAAAGGCCTCATTGCTTTGTTCATGTGCCGGATGGGCACTTCCGGTTCCCGTAATTTTAACTTGCATAGCTATACAAATGTAGGCATAAACGCCGCAGATCAAACCGGTGTAGCCAAAGGGCGACGATATCCAAAAGTTTTTAATTCCTAATTAAAAAAGCAGAAAATGGATTATAAAAATTTAAAAATCAGCTTTTTACATATTCTTCTATGGGGGTGCAACTACAAATCAAATTACGATCCCCATAAGCTTCGTCCATGCGTCGCACGCTGGGCCAAAACTTATGTTGTTTTACAAAATCAAGTGGAAAAGCGGCCTTTTGCCGTGTGTAGGAATAAGGCCAAGTCTCTTGAGTTATTTGTTCTAGGGTGTGTGGGGCATTTTGTAGCAATTGGTGATCGGCTTCATTTTCAGAAGCAATTTCCATTCGAATGGATATCATGGCGTCACAAAATTGATCAAGGGCCTCCACGTTTTCACTTTCTGTAGGTTCAATCATGAGTGTGCCTGCCACCGGAAAAGAAACGGTAGGGGCGTGAAATCCATAATCGATCAGGCGTTTGGCGATATCCACCACTTCAATGCCTTGTGCTTTAAAGGGGCGGCAATCAATAATCAATTCGTGGGCGGCTCTGCCTTGTTCCCCTTTATAGAGAATATCATAAGCGCCTTCCAATCGTTTTTGGATGTAGTTGGCATTCAGAATAGCAATGGCGGTGGCTTGTTGCAAGCCTTTGCCGCCCAACATTCGAATGTAGCCATAGGAAATGAGGCAAACCAACGCAGAACCAAAGGGCGCTGCAGCAATGGTGTCTTGGGTTTGTCCTCCACCGGTGGACACCAGTGGGTGGTTGGGTAGGAAAGGAGCCAAGTGTTTAGCCACACAAATAGGCCCCACGCCAGGGCCACCCCCCCCGTGGGGAATGGCAAAGGTTTTATGAAGGTTTAAATGACACACATCAGCGCCAATTTGGGCTGGGCTGGTGAGCCCCACTTGTGCATTCATGTTGGCGCCATCCATATATACTTGTCCGCCGTGCTTATGAATGAGGGCTGTAATGTCTTGAATTTTAGACTCAAAAACACCATGAGTAGAAGGATATGTAATCATTAAAGCCGCCAAATGTACTTGATGTGCCTCCGCTTTTTCTTTTAAATCTTCCCAGTCAATATTGCCCTGTGGGTCGGTTTTCACTACCACCACTTCCATACCGGCCATTACAGCTGAGGCTGGGTTGGTGCCATGGGCTGTTGCAGGAATTAAACAAATGTTCC
>CAZTYX010000105.1:0-5693 GCA_964617385.1 uncultured Flavobacteriaceae bacterium
ATGCGATAGCCCAAACCGCCCACATATTCGCTGCCACTAACTTCGGTTAGTAAATTATTGTCCAGACTCAACGATAGAGACCGATCGCGGTTTACTTCCACCAAAAATTTGAAATTATTTTTAAGCTCCATATCCACCTGAACTAAAGGGTTGAACTGCTCCACCAAAGTTACATTTGAAAAAAGTCGTTGGGGCAATATATTTCCAGCTATATCTGTTTTAGTCGGCAAACTGGCATCATATTCAAAATTGGATTGAAAGTTATTAATGGTGTAGCTGGCTCGATAGCCATGATTCAACGAAAAGCGTGTGAATATTTTAGCTAAGGAGGGAATTTTATTCAGTCCAGCATATTTTAAATTCCAATTAGGCAAACCGATTTTTTTGATGGGATCTAAAGCTGTCGTGTTTGGATCTGCTCCTAAATAGGCCGCCAAAAAAGAATGCAACACCACATCTTGTTGGGTTTTGCTATAACCCTTCGGAAATCCATCGGCATCGCGGCCCTCTGTCAATTGTTGTTGAGCTGCCAAACGCTCAGCCACAATGAGTCGATTGGCTCTAAAAGTCTCAAAAACAGGATGGTATTGGCCATTCCCTTTGGCAAAACTGGTTCCAATCATGACCGTTGAAACGCCCAAATTCCCAAAAATATTAGTGTTGAGAGGCACGTATTCGTTTTCTTGCACCAAAAAGTTTTCGGTGCTGTTTTCCGAATAGTTGCGTTCCACATAAAAATCGATTAACAAACCTTCCAATGGAATGATTTGCCCTGTGAGATTAAATTTATTGGCATGAATTTGCTGTAAGGTTTCATTAAAATTAGGAAATGAAGTGAGCCATCCTTTCTGTGCCATCATGTAACGCAAATCGGATTGGCTACCCAAAGTAAATCCTAACGTGGGTTGCAACCCCCCAGCAAAACCCACTGTTGGCAAATAGCCCGGCAGCAGCGTTCCATTGTTTTCGGCATAATTAAACTGTACTCTTTTAATTTTATTTAACACCGCCAATAAAGGCGTCATAGCTTTTTTGAGTGTTTCGCTTTTTTTGTTGGCCACCGAATCTAAGGTGCGGCTTAGATTTCGACGCACCGAATTTTGATTGGGCCCCCTTATTCCAAATACGGAATAGAGTTTTTGAAAAGAAACATTTCCCGTTAATGTTTTGGTGTTGTTGTTTTGAAGGGTGTTAACCCGACCTAGAGAAATACCGTCGGGACTCACCACATCGGCTAAAGCTTCAGACCCTCGTTGCCAGCTGTAGTCTGCCTTATAGTTATATGTGGCATCAATAAAACTCAAAAAAGGAATGTATTGAAACGGTAGTTTATAGTTAACACTCAAAGTATGAAAATGCCGGTTTAACTCTCCCAAATTGGTCAACCCCGACCAAAGATCATAGGAATTTGTGGTGTTTTGTGCAGACTGCTCCATCGCTTGTCTGTCACGCACAATATTGCTGGTGTTGGCGTCAAAGGTGAAGCGCAACGAGCGTGTGAGGTTGTGCGTCCATGTATAATTATAATCGAACAAAAAATTGTGTTGCTGCAAATTAGGTAGTGGTCGTTGCAAGGAGGCGTCAACCCCTTCAAAATAGACTTGTCTAAATTTTTGACTGTAAAGCGCCCGATTCACATTGGCATTGAAATTTAATGCATTTGGCAAAACGTTTAGGTTAAGGGCACGCAACCATTCCCAATATTTTTTTCGTTCAAAGGCCTTGGTTTTTTGGAAGGGCGTAAAGTTTTTCTGAGGAAAAGAATAAGCATAATTAGCCCCCAATACGAGTTCTTCTTCTTGCTGATTTTCCAGTTCAAAATCGCTATGTTCTAAAGCATTATATGCATAAGAAAAGGTGAAATTTTCTGGGCTATAGATTTTTGATTTTCCCGATCCTGTTTTCCTTTTTCGCACACCTATGAGACTCACACTTTTGCGTTGAGTATAATCACGAGCTTGATTTTTGATGGTGTCTTGAAGCGATTTTCGGTCGGCAGCGGCCAATCGATCTTTGAGTTTTATGTCTTGATAAAAGGGATCGTATTCTGGCGAAATTAGTGTTTCTCCAGCGGCAAAGCTCAACGGAATTTCTAAGCCCCATTGTTGTGGTGCCAATTGCCCCAAATTGATATTCGACACCAAATCATATTGCATCAAATCTTCTCGTGCCCGTTGATTGGGGGTTTGGTCTATATTACCAAAACCAATGGTCGCATAGCGCCCAGTGGCAGAAATGTTGGCCAAATCGGCAATGTTAGCATCCAAAGCACCCACAGCGGCCCACCCGCCCTCATCTTCAATACCAGACAAACGCAATTCGTTAAACCACACTTCACCACAAAGGGTGTTTCCCAATTGTTCGGAGGGGTTTTTAACGCCAATCATTAATGTTCTAATGGCTCCTAAAGTGGGGTTGCCTCGAATGGAAAATTTGTATTTTTTTGCTCCGGGCAAACTGCTGATCGGCGTAAATTCTGAAATGGAATTGAGTTCTTCGTCAAAATATAAAGCCTTGCCTTGGGCAGCAGCAATTAAAGCTTTACTTTTTAATTTAGACAAAAAAGAAGTGGAAATTTCCAATTCGTTTTGATTGGGAACCCAAACCTCTTCGGCACTCAAGCGGTTGGATATATTTTCCGAATAGGCAGTGGGTTGGAGCGGTATTTCTATTTGGTAATAGTTGTCTTTGTTGTCTGTCCCTAAACGTATAAAGGCCACCAGGCGTTCATCATAGGCTGCTTCACCATCTTGATCTGGTAGAGGTGGATTGCCTGGTATGGATTCGGCATGAATAAACATGCGTATTTTCTTGTATTGCCGCATATCCAAATTCACATTTTTAAATATGCCTCGTGAATCCATAGGTTGTAAATCGCAAACCCGAAAGGCTAACGATTGCTCATTTTGACGTACTATGGTGTTGTTGTTATTGATTTGTTCCCGTTGAATATCGGGGGGCAATACATAATTGATCGGTATTCGGTTTTCGTTTTCTAAGATATTAACAGTACTGATGTCTACTGTGGTGTTGCTGTTGGACAACACTTCTTCGTTTAATGGCTGGGTGTATTGCCGCCAATCGCCGCGCACCAAGTCGAGTGTACCAAACCGAAACACTACCGGTTGATCAAATTGATGTAGCATCATTCGAATAAAGCGAATGGAACGAAGATCCTCAATGGCATTTACGGATTTGAAATAGGGTGCATAAACAGTTTCTTCATAATAGCCTTTTTGAATGGGAATTTTAAATTGTAACCAACGGGTATTGATTTCATCACCATTGGGCACCATCACCTTCACATTGTCACGCACATCGGTTATGAAAGGGTGGTTGCCCACAGCCATATCCTTGGTGATTGGAATGCGATATTCAAAATAGCTATTGATGGTGTTCATGCTCTGGTCTCGATTGATATCTTCTGTGTCGGGTTCGGTGGTATTTCCCCTGTCGGTATCAGAAAAACTGAGAGGCGTGTTGCCTTCGGTGCCGTTATAGTTTTTATAACGATCCAGTATATTACCAGAGGCTTTGATATAATATTCATAATTATCCCCTGCAGGATCAACAGAGGGACCGTTGTTATATATTGTGGCCTCTTGGCCATCGGGCAAACCGTCTAAGCCCACATCTTGGCGCTCACGGTCGCCAGCTTCGGTATTAAAAGCATATACCAGCGATTGGGTGGCAGGCACTTTTCCCCACTCGGTTTCATAGGTAGCGGTGTTGTTGGCCGCTCCAGGCAATCCGTTTTCAAATTGTTTTCTGCCATCGTCTAAGATATCTTCCGAAATATTTCCTAAATGAAAAACCAAATCGCCTAACTCCCCATCGTCATCTTCAAGTTCAGAAAAAGTGTCTAAGAGCCAAAATTCAATAAATTCCACATTGGCTTGTTCAAAATTAGTAGCATTGATGGAACGTGTTATCCCGGCCCAGTGTTCAACTGTTTTGGCTTCAAATTCTTCTTGGGGCGCGTTGTTATAAGGGCCTTTTTCTTGCGGATAATACGCCAAATCCAAAGTGTTTTGGACAGTGGTGTTGCCTTGCACTAAGTCTTGCTCTGGAAAAATCTCTTTGATGAAAATACGTCGGGTGGTGTTTTCAGAAATATCATTGTTGTTAATGCCCACTGGAGGATTTCTACTATAAAAAATACGATCAATAGAATACCAAGCCAATTTAGAACGGCCATACCCTCTTTTTAGCCCTTGCTCATCTGCCCCCCACACGTCATTAATCGGCACACTGGCTAAATTCCATGCGTTAAAACCCTTGATGTCGATGTTGGTTTGGGCGCCTTCAAAATCATCTATATACACATTGGTCTCACCTTGCAATTGAGTGTTTCTCGGATTGCGAGCCTTAAGTGCTGCCACTTCTCCTCGAAAAGAAAGTTGGGAGGGTGTGTTGGATTTTATGGTCGTAATTTTATTGGCCATACGGGTTAAAAAGGGGATTTCGGTAGAAAAGTTTGTGTTGAATCCCATCATTGTATTGTTCACCGGTTCGGTGCCATAATTTGCCTTTTGTGTCAATGGGTTTTCGCTTAAATTTACCAACGTACCACCAAAAAATACTTTTTCACTTAATTGATGAATCACATTAATTCCTGAAAAACGTTTGTTTTGTTGGTTAAAAAAGGAGTTGTTTTCTACGGAGATGTCTATGGGTACATTAGATGCTTTTAAGCTTTCGTTAATAATTTTAACCCGTCCAATTTCATAATTCACCGTATAATCTAAGCCCTCCTGCAGCAACCGTCCGCCCGCCTGCACCCGAACCGATCCGCGAGGCACATTAAAGGCCCCAATGGGAATGCCATCTCCCCCCTCCGATTTGTAGCGCCCTTTGAGTTGAAATTTATTTTTTTCAACCGCTTCCAAAGCCGCGGCCTTGGTTAGCGCATACATTTCTCTAAACACATATTTTTTCTGATTAGAGTTATAGGTGGTTTGCCGCTCATAGTTTTCTTTAGATGAATTGGGATCGTCCAAAAGATCAAACAAAAAAGCGCCAAAGGGTTCTACTTGAGGAAAAATGATCCGACCAAATTTTGGGTCAATAGTGATGCCAGGCACATAATCAAAAAAACCGTCGCCTTGTGGCGTCACGTCTTGATACACATTCAGTCGATCCAATCGAAAGGTGTTAAGGAGCACTTGTTGCTCTAAAGCTTCGGGCCAAATTTTGTTATTCACAGCCGTCATATAGTTGATCGGCGAAGGATCGGTATAAAGAATGGAGAGTTTAAAGTCTTCTTCTGCCAATTGAAAGGCACCGGTGTTATAGATGTTTTTCATCATCAAATCCCAAACCGGTTGGCGCACGTCGGTTACACTACTTTTTAACATTTTAACCACCAAATTATTGGTTTGCACCACAGGTTGTTGGGTGTTTTGCGTATTGTTTATTACACCCGTTCCGGGCACGCCCCCATTGGCAAATTCTCCCACTTGAAACACTTTTCCTAAATAGGTATATTGAAAAGCGACACCTAAAATTTCATCATTACTCAATCGCTGGTTAAGCGATATATATCCTAATTGAGGGTGAAAGGTATATTCTTGGGGGCTTAATTTTCGGGCGCTTTCTAGCACAGCATAATCATAGCCCTCACGCACCTGTCCAGCCGAAACATTGAAACTATTTTTTACAGTGGCAATATCACGCACAGCCTCCGTTAGAAG
>CAZTYX010000106.1:0-5649 GCA_964617385.1 uncultured Flavobacteriaceae bacterium
AGCCACTAAAATTGATATCATCGAAGAAATTGAAACCGATTTCAAAAATGCCTATGTAGGCATCTTTCAACTCCCCCCTGAAGCCCGCTTTGGAGTATATACGGCTTATAAATACTATACCGTATTATTGAAAAAACTAAAACGAATCCCCTCGGTACACATTACCAATGCAAGGGTTCGGGTTCCAAATTATCAAAAAATGGGTGTTTTGGCTCAATCATATATTAAATTTAGATTTAACCTATTATAAAACATGCTTGTTTCCCTCTGGATCTTCGTTTTTTTAACCACTTTTTGCTTTATGGAATTTATGGCTTGGTTTTCCCATAAATACATCATGCATGGATTTTTATGGAGCTTACACCGCGATCACCACAAAAAAGACCATACATCGTGGTTTGAACGCAACGACTTGTTTTTTATCTTTTATGCCGTTATTAGCACCAGCTTTGTCATCTTATGGGGAGAAGGCTATTTATGGGCTGGCCTACCCATTGGCCTGGGTATATTTGTTTACGGACTAACCTATTTTATTGTTCATGACATCTTTATCCACCAACGGTTTAAAATGTTTCGCAATATTGACAATCGCTATGCAAGAGGCATTCGAAGAGCGCATAAAATTCACCACAAAAACATTCACAAGGAAAAAGGGGAATGTTTTGGTATGCTTTGGGTGCCGTTAAAGTATTTTAAATAACTTAGTTTTTCAACCAATTGTTCTCAAAAGAGCAATATTTACTGTCTTTGTTGATGTAGACATAAGTGTCTTCAATTTTTTCTTGCATCCACTCGGTAATGGTTTTCAGCTGCTTTTCTTTTAAGGCTAATTCTTTAATTTTTGGGTAGTCTTTACTGTAATCGGCCACATGCTCATCAAATCGATTGCTAACCATTAAGATTTTATATTTAGACAATCCCGAGGGGTCTTCTTCCAAAAGGGGCGCTGAAATTTCTAAATCTTTGAGGTTGCGAATTTGGCTATATAACACCGGATCGAGGTTAGTGAGTTCAAATTTGGTATCCCCTGTGGCAGGATTTATTAAAACCCCTCCGTTAAATCGGGTTTCTTTTTCATCCGAAAATTGATAGGCGGCTTCCTTAAAAGTAATTTCTTCATCCATAATACGCACACGTAAACTGTCAAGCTTTTGTTTTGCTTCTTGCAATTGAGAGGGTTCAATTTTGGGTGTAAGCAAAATATGACGTACATCAATTTCTTGACCTCTAATTTTATCCAATTGAATGATATGCCATCCAAAATCGGTTTTAAAAGGCTCTGAAATTTCACCCTCCTGCAAAGCAAAAGCAACATCTCTAAATTCTTTCACCATGCGTGGTTTTTTTCTGTGCAGCGTATATTTACCCCCATTGGCTCTTGAACCTGGGTCTTGGGAATATAAAATAGCCTTGGAGGCAAAACTTAATCCTCGTTCCAATACATCTTCACGAAAAAGTTTTAATTGATTGATGATGCGCTCCCGTTCACTATCTGTCACTTCAGGCTCAACAACAATGTGTGATATTTCCAATTCTGTTCCAAAAACAGGACGTTCCATTGAAGGAATAGACTCAAAAAATTGACGAACTTCTTCTGGGGTTATTTCAACCTCTTCTACAATTTTGCCTTGCATCATGGCCGAAAGTTGTTGCACCTTATTGATTTCAAAAATCTCTTGACGCAAAGTGGCTTCATCATCTTTATTGTAATATTCTAATACTTTTTCGATGCTTCCTAGTTGCTGTGTAAAATTTTCAATTACTTGGTCCACTCTATTGTATATTTCTCCCTCATTGATTTCCAAACTATCTTGCACGGCATGATGGGCATAAAGCTTGTCTTCCATCAATTTCCCTAGCAGCTGACATCGTGTAATTTCTCGAGTAGAAAATCCTTGCGACTCCATTTCAATAAGCATTTTATCGATGTCTGATTCCAAAATCACATAATCACCCACCACAGCCGTAACACCATCGATCTTAATGCGTGAAGGAGCACTTTGACGGCTTTGAGCCACTACTTGAGGGGCAAACAAAACAACACAGAGGAATCCTAAAACAGGAAGGCTAATAGGTTTCAAATTTTTTAGTTTGTATAGCATCTTGTAATAAATCTTTTTCAAACGCTTTTATAAAATTTTGTTTTCGTTGGTTTATAATGAGACTTCTAATGGTAACTCGCGCCTCATCCAATGGTGCAATGTCACCACTGTTTTTATAATCCAAAAAGCGAAACAAATATACGTCTAAAGCCACTTCAACTTCAAAATTTACCTCCTTTTTTAAATATAATTTAAGATTTTCATCGTTTAAAAAAGGAAGGTTTTCTTGAAGTTCGCTTTGATTAATCCACAAACTGTCTTTATAAGCGGCACGTGTAAACTGGAAAGAGAGAGAATCTAAAAACTGAAGGTCTTCTTCTGTGAAAGTGTTGAAACTTTTACGAATGGTCTGCAATTGAACATTATTGATAGGCACAACCAAATATTGAAGTTGATAAAGCGGCTTGTTCAATACAAAAAGATTTTTCTTCAATTCATAAACCGAATCAATACTTTGTTCATGAATAAGAGTATCCAAACCAGAAGATACGATTCGTTCTTTGTAAGTGGCATTGTATAAATCGTATTCATATGAATGAATTAATTTCTTTAAATGAGCATTATCTGCTTCAGATAAATTAAAAATAGCTTGTTGATAGAGAATCCTTGTTTTTGCCCAGTTGGTTATATAACTCTTAGCCTTTTGAATACTGTCTACTGTTGAATTGTATGTTCCCATTGCAGCAGCTAATTCTGAACGATACAAATACTGATCGCCAACTCGCGCCACCACATCTTCTTGCACACTCAATGAATCACAACTTAATTGACCAAACAAAAAAGCAATGGTCAAAAAGCCAATAACAAGAGTTCGCCTTGCTATGGATTGCCAAGTTATTAACAAATCAAATATTCGTTTGATAAGTATGTTATGTATCTGCATTACAAATAATTAAATTTTAATAACATTGTTAATATTTAAATTATTTTGTATTTTTGATAAAAATAATTGTTTGAAGCATTTCCTTTTATTTTTTCTCACTTTACTTCTTTTTAACCTTCCCATAGAAGGTCAGGCTAAACTCCCCCCTAACACAACCCCTTTTTCACAACCCGATTTTCGACTATACTTAGAAGCTGGAAGCTTGCATATTAAAGGTATGGAAGGCAATGGAACCATTCAAATATACTCAATCATTGGAAATCTAATCCACCTTTTTGAAGTGCGAGATTTCAAAAATTTTGAAATGCCTGTAGATCTTGAAAACAAGCAGATGTATATCATTCGTATAGAAACCAAAGATTTCAAGAAAACGGTAAAAATTGTTAACTCTTAAAATTAGCGGCTGTAATTTGGCGCTTCTTTAATGATACTTACTGTATGTGGGTGGCTTTCTTTAAGTCCAGCAGATGTAATACTCACAAAACGACCTGTTTTTTGTAGTGACTGAATATCTTTTGCGCCACAATAGCCCATTCCTGCTCGTAAACCGCCAATAAATTGGTGGACACTTTCTTCTAAATTTCCTTTATAAGGAACCCGCCCCACTATACCTTCTGGCACTAATTTGCTAATATCGGCCTCAACATCTTGAAAATAACGGTCTTTACTTCCACTTCGCATGGCTTCTACAGATCCCATGCCGCGATACGTTTTGTATTTTCTTCCTTCATAGATAATGGTTTCTCCAGGGGATTCTTTTGTGCCCGCCAAAAGGGATCCTAACATCACTGCATCGGCTCCTGCGGCAATAGCTTTAGGAATATCACCTGTATATTTTATCCCTCCATCAGCAATAATCGGCACTTCATTTTGAACTGCTTTACTAACTTCTATGAGTGCAGAAAGCTGTGGAAACCCCACCCCGGCAATGATACGGGTAGTACAGATCGATCCTGGGCCTATACCAACCTTTATCGCATCCACGCCAAGATCTAATAAATATTTAGCCGCTTGAGCTGTGGCAATATTGCCTACAATTATATCTAAATCTGGAAAACCTTTGCGGATTTCTTTAAACACTCCTGCCACACCTTTAGAATGACCATGAGCAGTATCGATCACCACAGCATCAACACCGGATTCGTGTAAGCGCTCAACGCGGGCATAGGCATCAGCTGTTACACCAATAGCCGCTGCTACACAAAGTCTTCCAAATTGATCTTTGTTAGCGTTAGGCTTTTTGGAATGTTTTGATATATCTCTAAATGTGATCAATCCCACCAAAACATTGTCTTTGTTCACTACAGGTAACTTTTCGATTTTATGTTTTTGAAGAATTGCTTCGGCATCTTGTAAGGAAGTGCCTTCTTCTACTGTAATTAAATTTTTGGCTGTCATCACGGCTTTTATGGACCGATCGTCTTTATGTTCAAAACGCAAATCCCGATTGGTCACAATACCCACTAGCTTTTTTTGTTCATCCACAATAGGAATACCGCCAATTTTATATTGGTTCATATTTTGTTCAGCTTCTCTAATGGTGGCCGTGTTTGGTAAGGTAACAGGGTCTAGAATCATACCCGATTCAGAGCGCTTAACCATTCGAACCTCATCGGCTTGGGCCTCAATGGTCATGTTTTTATGGATCACACCAATTCCGCCCTCACGAGCAATGGCAATGGCCATTTTACTTTCTGTGACGGTATCCATGGCGGCCGAAATGATGGGTGTGTTTAATCCAATGTTTCGACTGAATTTAGATCGTATGTCAACTTCGCGAGGCAATACCTCTGAATAGTCAGGGATTAAAAGGACGTCTTCGTAGGTGAGGCCTTGACCGAAAAATTTTGTGGAATCCATGTTGCAATCAATTAGAGATTAATTGCATGCAAATATAAGAAGAAAAACAGCGCATTGTCTTTTATGCCCAAATAATCGCACTGAAGTTGCTAAAAAATAAGTCCTTTGAAAAAAATAACAACATAAAGAGCTTTTCTTATGAAAAGATTTTATGGGAAAAATTATAGGCCGACTCAAAAGCTAAGGGAGCACATGTAAATTCACATTGCTGAGCCGTGAGATAGGAAATAAGCCGTTCGGTGGGCATATTTCCAATCATCTCATTTTGTGCCATGGGACAACCACCACGCCCTTTAATAGTGCCATCAAATCGTCTGCATCCTGACAAATAGGCCGCATTCACTTTTTCAAACCAAGTGTCTTGGGTAGTATGAAAATGAGCACCAAATTCAACATGTTCATAAGAAGGATTTAATTGTTTAAAAAGAGCTTTAATGTCACCTGCCTGCGCCTTCCCTACTGTATCAGAAAGCGAAATGATTTTGATCCCTAATGCATTTAGGGTGGCTACCCATTCTTCAATTATAGCCGGACTCCATGGATCCCCGTAGGGATTGCCAAAGCCCATAGAGAGATAAACCACCACTTGTTTTTGATGCTTTTCGGCTATTGCAATAATTTTTTGAAGAACAACTAAAGATTCTGCTATCGTTTTGTTTGTGTTCCTCATTTGAAAATTTTCTGAAACTGAAAATGGATACCCCAAATAAGTGATTTTTTCAAAAGCACTGGCCTCTTCTGCACCCCGTTGATTGGCAACAATTGCCAAGAGTTTGGTTTGAGTATCGCTAAGATCCAACTGCT